>DASVVJ010000477.1:0-25545 GCA_036389955.1 Myxococcaceae bacterium | reverse complement strand
TGTTGGCCCCCTGCATCACCATCTTCTTGCCGTCGAGATAGGTGCGGTTGTTGCTCTCGGTGTCGAACTTCGGAACGGTGGGGGTGGGCGTCTCATCGGTGTCATCGCCACAACCGGCGAACCCCAGCGCGCACAGCACCACCGCGGACAGCAGCTTCTTCTTCATATGGGTACTCCTCATTTCACCGGCGAAACTGCCGGGGACGAAGTGATGGCGAGAGGGCTCCCCGGCATGAGCCCTCCGCGAACAGCCTCAGTGCTTGGCGTCCGCCGCGATGGCGGCCTCGCGCAGTTCGCGCTTGAGAATCTTCCCCGCCGCGGACACCGGCAGGCGCTCCAACACCTCCACCTTCTTGGGCACCTTGAAGCGCGCCACCCGCTCGCGCAGGTGCGTCAGCAGCTCCTCGGGCGTGGCGCTCGTACCTGGCTTGAGCACCGCGAAGGCCCGCCCCACCTCGCCCCACTTGGCGTCGGGCACGCCCACCACCGCGCACTGCTGCACGGCGGGGTGCTCGTAGAGCGCCGTCTCCAGCTCCAGCGGGTACACGTTCTCTCCGCCCGAGATGAACATGTCCTTCTTGCGCCCGGCGATGGTGAAGAAGCCGTCCGCGTCCTTGCGCGCCAGGTCCCCGGTGTGGAACCAGCCCTGCGCGTCGATGGACTCCTTCGTGGCCGCCTCGTCGTTGAAGTAGCCCGAGCACATGGAGGGGCCCTTGAGGACCAGCTCTCCCACCTCGCCGGTGGGCACCTCGCGGCCGTCGTCATCCACCAACCGCGCGCCGATGAAGTAGTTGGGCCGGCCAATGGAGCCCGCCTTGGAGATGGCGAACTCGGGGCCCATGCTGAACAGGCCCGGGCCGAACTCCGTCATCCCGAAGCCCTGCTTGAAGGGCACCGAGTGCACCGCCTGCCACGCCTGAATGAGGGGCACCGGCATGGCTGCGCCGCCGCTCGTCATGAAGCGCACGGTGGAGAAGTTCGTCTGCCGGAAGCGCGGCGAGTCATGCAGCTGCTGGTACTGGGTGGGCACCGCGAAGAACAGTGTCACCTTCTCGCGCTCGATGAGGGAGAGCAGCTCCTCGGGATCCCACCGGCGCATGATGACCACGGCGCCGCCCACGGTGAGCAGCGGCACGGTGTACACGAGCAGCCCGCCGGTGTGGAACATGGGGGTGTGGGTGATGGTGACGTCCCCGGGCCGCACCTCGTGCACCAGGGTGTTGAGCGTGTTCCACGCCACCATGCGGTAGGACACCTTGGCGCCCTTGGAGCGCCCCGTGGTGCCGCCGGTGAACAGCAGGCAGAGGATGTCCTCCTCGCTCACCTGGTCGTTGGTGACGGGTGAGGTGGGCCGGTGCAGCAACGTCTCCGCGTAGGGCATGCTGCGCGGCAGGCTCCTGGACTCCAGGTGCACGAGCCGCAGCGAGTCTCCCAGGCGCTCCTGCACCACGGCCACGTTGTCGCGGAAGTCATCGCCGAACACCAACACGCGCGGGGTGGTGTCGCGCACCGCGTCGGTGAGTTCGTTGGCGTGCAGGCGCCAGTTGTAGGGCACGAAGATGGCGCCCACCTTGCCGCAGGCGAAGAGCAGGTCCAGGTACTCCACACCGTTGTGGGCCACCAGCCCCACCCGGTCCCCGCGCTTCACGCCGGCCACGTCGCGCAGCCAGCCGCCCAGCGCCTCGGCGCGGGCATTCATGGCGCGGTAGGTGAAGCGGCCCGCGTCGCCCCTGGCCACGTCCACCACCGCCAGAGCCTCTGGCCAGTAGAGGGCACCCCGCCCCATCCAGTCGCCGATGAACATACGCGTTCCTCCCGGGTCCTCGAGGGGTCTAGGGCTGCTCAGGCCGTCCAACGGTAGAGAGCCGAGGCCATGGACAGGCCGCCGCCGCTGGCGCAGAAGGCCACCAGGTCGCCGCGCCGCACCTTGCCCTGCTCCACCGCGTCATCCAGCGTCATGGGGATGCAGGCCGAGCCCGTGTAGCCCCACTTGTCCATGGTGTAGTGCGCCTTCTCCATCGGCTGGTTGAGCACCTTCATGGTGGCTTCGATGGTGCGCAGGTTCAGCTGGGTGAAGACGAAGAGCTTCACGTCATCCAGCGACTGGTTGGCGCGCTTGAGCAGCGTGTCCAGCAGCTGCGGCCAGCGCTCGGTGTTGAAGGTGGAGGGGAACTTGCGCACGAACTGCACCGCGGGCTTGCCGCCGGTGAGCGCCAGGGACTCCGCCGTGGCCGGGCGGTGCGTGCCGCCGGTGTAGACGCCCAGCGCGTCATGGTACTCGCCGTTGGCCAGCAGCTTGGCGCCCAGGAAGCCGGACTTGTCACCCGCGCCCAGCACCACCGCGCCCGCGCCGTCCGCGAAGAGCGTGGCCGTCTTCTTGTCCTTCCAGTTGATGTAGCGCGACATGCCGTACGCGCCCACCACGAGGATCCGCCGGTAGTTCTCGTCCGCGGCGATCGTCTTGCTGCCCACGTCCAGCGCCGTCACCCACCCGGCGCAGGCGCAGTTCAAGTCGTAGGTGCCCGCGTTCACCGCGCCCAGCTTGGCCTGCACCACCGAGGAGGTGGCGGGGCTCAGGTAGTCCGGCGTGTCGGTGGCGACGATGATGAGGTCCAGCTCCTCGGGACGGGTGCCCGAGCGCTGCAGCGCCTGGCGCGCGGCAGCCACGCACAGGTCCGAGGTGGCCTGGTCGTCGGCCATGAGGTGGCGCTGCTTGATGCCCACGTTCTGCACGAGCCACGCATCCACGGACTCGCCGAGGATGCGGTCCACGTCCGCGTTGGTGAGGATCTTCTCGGGCACATAGCGCCCGGTGGAGAGAATCTGCGCGTATCTCATACGGTGCTCCGGACTGTGTTGTTACGCGCGGGACGGGTGCCGCGCTTCGCGGAAGGAGAAGCCGCCCGGGGGGGCTGAGCTTTGACGGGAGCCTTGGCGGCGCGCGCCGCGGGGCGCGGGTCCATGCCGTGGCGGATGAGGGTCATGGCGGTGTCGAGCACGCCCTCGATGCTGAGGTCTCCGCCCCAGATGACCCAGCGCATGCCGAGGAAGTCGCCAATACCCATCAGGCAGTAGGCGAGCGACTCCGGGTCCATGCTGCGCACCTGCCCGGCTTCCATGGCCTCGCTGAGGCCGCGCACGTAGCCCTTGGCGAACCGGTCGTAGTACCGGCGATAGCAGGCTTCGTCGACGAACTCGGCCTGGCGCACCACGCGGTAGAGGTTGGGGTGCTCGCGCACGAACTCGAAGAAGATGCGCAGGCCCTCGCGCTCCACGTCGATGCGGTGGCCCAGGCCCACCACGCCCTCGGAGATGAGCCGGCGCAGCCGCTCACCCAGCTCGTCCACCACCTCGACGAAGATGGACTGCTTGTCCGGGAAGTAGACGTAGAAGGTGCCCAGCGCCACGCCGCTTTTGCGGGTGATGTCCGCGATGGAGGCGCGCTCGTAGCCCTTCTCTCCGAAGATGGTCTCGGCGGCCCGCAGCAGCTTCTGGCGCGTCTTCTGGCCTCGTGGCGTGACGGGGAGGATGCGCGCGGGTGAAGTTGAAGGCCGATTCATGTTTCAGCTACGGGTAGCACCCCGCCCGAGGGCTTGTCAAAACCTCCGAGCATGGCCCCCTGCGTCATGGGGGCACGCGGCGCTCAGCCCTCGGCCTGCCGGGGCGGGTAGCGGCGCTCGTAGCGCTGCATCAGGGGCGTGACCGAGATGCCGTGTACCACGATTGAGGCCGCGACGACCCACACAACCAGCGGCACCAACTGGCGCGCCAGGGGCTCCTCCACTCCGCGGTTGAGGGCATGGAAGAGGTAGTAGAGCGAGCCGATACCCCGGATGCCGAACCAGCTCGTCAGTCCACGCTGAGCGTGAGAGGCGCTGCTGCCCGCCAATGAGGCCAACACGGCCAGGGGGCGGATGCCGAGGAAGAGCAGGGGCGCGAACCAGAACACTTCGAAGGGCAGCGGAAGCCCCGCGAGTATCACGCCGAGGATGACCACCATGCTCACCTCGCACATGCGCTCGAGTTGCTCGTTGAAGTCGAGCACCGCGCGGGCCATGTATGCCGGGGAGTGCTCCGGATCGCGGGCCTCCTCGGCGGACAGCGGTGCGGGCTGCGCCGGCTCCGTGGCCACGGGTGTCTTGTCAAAGCTCGACTTGCTCTCGATGCGCCGCAGCGCCAACCCGGCGGCGAAGACGGCGAGAAAGCCATAGGCATGAATGAGGAGCGCCACCCCGTAGGAGAGCGCGATGAGGCCCAGGGCAAGGAAGTCATCGAGCCCCACCGCCTCGCGATGGGTACGCCGCAGATAGAGCACGAGCCACCCGATCGCATGGCCCAGCGCCGTTCCCACCCCCAGCCCCGCCACCACGGCCCACACCAGGTCCACCGCGGCCCAGCGCCACAGCCCAGCTCCCAGGGGATGCAGCCCCAGCAGCCCCAGGCCGAGCATCACGAAAGGGAAGGCCGTGCCATCGTTGAGCCCCGCCTCTCCGGTGACTCCAAAGCGCAGGGCATCCCGGTGAAAGGGGCTCTCCACCTGCACGTCCGAGGCGAGCACCGGGTCTGTCGGAGCCAGCACGGCCCCCAGGAGCAGCGCGGCTCCCAGGGGCAGGCCCAACAGCCACACGCCCGCAGCGGTCACCAGCCCGATCGTCAGCACCATGGCCACCGAGGCGAGCCGCACGGCGATGCGCCACCTGGCAGCCCGGAAAGGCGCCCGCAGCTTCAGGCCAGCGGTGAACAAGGAGACGATGACGGCCAGCTCCGTGAGGTGCTCGAGCAGCACTCCCTGCTGATAAGGGTCGATCTGCCCCATGCCGAAGCGCCCCAGCGCGAAGCCCACCACCAGGTACAGCAGCGAGGTGGACAGGGGCAGACGCTTGAGCACCGAGCCGCCCATGGCCATGACCACCAGGAGCGCTCCGGCCACGATGTACCAGGTGAGCAGCCGCATCGGATCCGCTACCTTGTCATGTCCCTCTCGGATCCCGGCGCCAGCTGCTCCGAGAAGGGCTCGTTGGAGAACAGAGCTGATCCTACCACCCCGTCGTATGCTGCCAGCCCCACGATGATCCAGACCGCTTTGCTCCTCATGCTCGCCGCGACACCTTCCACTCCCGAGGCTCTTCGCGATGCGCTCCAGCAGCGCATTGCCCAGGTGCAGGGGGCGTCCGTGGCGGTGGCCTACCAGCACCTGGGTGACACGAAGGACTCGCTGTTCCTGGAGGCCGACCGCTCCTTCCATGCGGCCAGCACCATGAAGGTGCCGGTGATGGTCGAGTTCTTCCGCCAGGTCGATGTCGGCAAGCTGGCCGTGGGCCAGCCCATCCCCCTCGTGAATCAGTTCGCCTCCATTGTGGATGGCTCTCCGTACGCGCTGGACGCCAAGGATGACGAGGACCGTGCCCTCTATGAGCGCATCGGAAAGCCGGTGCCGGCGCGCGAGCTCGTCGAGCGGATGATCACCCGCTCGAGCAACCTGGCGACCAACTCCGTCATTGCCCTGGTGGGGGCTGCGCGTGTCACGCAGACCCTGCGGACTCTCGGCGCCCAGCAGATGACCGTGCTGCGCGGCGTGGAGGATGGAAAGGCGTACGCCCAGGGGCTGAACAACAGCGCCACGGCGAGGGACCTGGCCACGTTGCTGGCCGCCATCGAGCGTGGGAAGGCGGCTTCGGCCCGCTCGACTCAGGCCATGCGCGACATTCTGCTGGCCCAGCAACTGAACGACGAGATTCCCGCGGGCCTGCCTCCTGGTACCCGCGTGGCTCACAAGACGGGGCAGATCACCGCCGTCCTTCATGACGCCGCCATCGTCTACCCTTCCGGGCAGGCTCCGTACATTCTGGTCGTCCTCACCAGCGGCATCCCCGAGGCCAAGGTGGCCCAGGCCCTCATCGTGGACATCTCGCGCCTGGTGTACGCGCATGCCTCCCGCAGCGCTCCCAAGGTTAACGTGAAGCCTTGAGTGACTCGGGAACCCTCACCCCGTCCCTCTCCCGGCGGGAGAGGGGACTTATGGGGAGTTGAAGGCCGATTCAGGTTTCAGCCGTTTGCCTCTGGCCAGCCCCCCGCCCTTGCGCGTACCCTCCGCGCCACTTTTCCCGGCGGCCCGGCTCTCCGCGCCGCCGCACTCCCCAGGAGACACGACGATGCAGCTCAAGGATCTCAAGATGGTGGTCACCGGCGGCGCCCAGGGCATGGGCGCTCATTTCGCTCAGCGGCTCCTCGAGGCAGGCGCCCAGGTCGCCGTGGGTGACATCAGCGAGGAGAAGCTCGCCGCGCTCCCCGCCGGCATCCACCGCCGCAAGCTGGATGTGTCCAACGAAGAGGACTGCATCGCCTTCGTCACCTGGGCCCACCAGGCCATGGGCGGCCTCAACGGCCTCATCAACAACGCCGGCATCCTGCGCGATGCCCTGCTGGTGAAGAAGGACAAGACCACCGGCCAGGTGAAGAAGCTCTCCACCTCGGACTGGAACGCCGTCATCGGCGTCAACCTCACCGGCGCCACCGTCATGGTGCGCGAGGTGGTTGCCAAGATGGTCGAGACCGAGCAGAAGCCCGGCGTCATCGTCAACATGTCCTCCATTGCCCGCCACGGTAACCGCGGCCAGTCCAACTACGTCTCCGCCAAGGCCGCGCTGGCCGCCAACACCGTTACCTGGTCGCGCGAGTTCGCTCCCTTCGGCATCCGCGTGGGCGCTGTCGCCCCCGGCATGATTGAGACGCCGATGACTCAGGGCATGAACCAGAAGGCCCGTGACGCCCTGGTGGCCGCCATTCCCGTGGGCCGCATCGGCCTGCCCGAGGACATCTGGGTCGCCGTGAAGTTCATTATCGAGTGCGAGTACTTCAACGGCCGCACCATCGACGTGGACGGCGGCCTCAATTTCTAACCAGACAGGCAGCCAGGCGCTCTCTGTGTCTGGCTATCCGTCCATGGGACAGGCCTTGAAACATGAGAAAAAGGCCGTACCTGAGAGAACTTATTTCCCGCTCAGACGTCCAATGATTGACGGGAGCATGGGACTCCGGGCTTCACCAGTTGCCGAGGCCTTCCGGAGTTCCTAGTTTATTCAGGAAGGCGGGAGACGGGTCGTCGGTTCAACCCGACGAGAACGCACGAGGGCCCGCCCTCAGAGCAGAACGAAGTGGGTGTACGCCCTACGAGTGAAGCTCGAGGGGCATGGTCGCGCCCGCTTCAAACTCAGGAGCACGCCGCAGCTGGTCCAGCACGCGCGGCGCGCAACGCAGGGTCAACATCGGCAGCGAGCCACCTGGCTCGCTCACCGAGCGCACAGCCCCCATGAGTTGGCGTGACTCGAGCCAGCGCATGAGGTCGTCGCGAAAGCGAGCACTCTCCGCCAGGCCCGCCTCATAAATGGCGGCCCGGCTGGGCGCGGAAGCTGCACGTGGAGCGCGCCGGCGCGGAGCGCTGCCCTCGCGCGGCATGACCGTGACGTCAATCCAGTCGGGCGTGGACTCCTCGCCTGAACCCGGCAGGCTTCGAACCGAGGGAACCGCGCGCGGCAGTGCGTACAAGGTCTTCCCCGATCCATTCTGCTTCCTGCTCATGGGCCTTCTCCTCCCCCAGGCCCGGCGCTCCATTGGCGCCGGCCCCGGACCTACCGTCGTCAGCGATATACAGCCAAGCCCTTGCCCGTCTTGTGACCGGCTGCACGCGGCAGCTTGACTGCATTCCCCAGAATCAAATCCCTCACCTCTTGCGCCGTCAAGTCAGGGGCACGGCAACGATACAGTGCTGCGATACCAGCAACATACGGAGCCGCCATGCTGGTACCACTCATTCTCTCATAGAACGCCTGGTTGTTGCAGCGGCGTTCCGTGCTTGAATAGATGTTAACACCGTACCCCATGGCATCTGGGACGGAGCGCTTTCCCACCACACCGCTGGCCGAGAAGCTGGCCACTTTCCGGTCGAAGTCGACTGCACCGATGGCCAGTGCTTCAGGAAAGCCTGCTGGGTAACCAACCGTGTTCGGCCCACTGTTGCCTGCCGCGACAACAGGCAGCACGTTGCTGTCCAGCAGCCGACGGATCATCGTCTGCAGCGCCCGCAGGTTGAGCTGGTAGTCCGCCTGGGAGATACCCGGCGGGCACTGGACAGGGAACCCCAACGACAGGTTCACCACCGCGGGCCGCGTGGCGTTCTCCGGCCGCGAGAACTGGTGCAGCAGCCACTCCATGCCCGCGGCCACCCGGCCCAGGCTGGTGCGGATGGTCTCCGACTCGATGACCGAGGCGACGTAGAGGTCCACCTCGGGCGCCACGCCGTGGTGCACGCCCGCGGCGATGCCGCACACGTGCGTGCCGTGGCCGTCCGGATCAAACCCGCGCACGTCGCGCGCCGGGGTGTGAGGCGAGTTGGGGAACAGCGAGACGTAGCGGAACTGCACCACCTTGCTGGCGTGCTCGGGGTGATCCGCGTCGATGCCCGTGTCCAGCACGCCCAGCATCACTCCGGCGCCGCGGATGCCCTGCGCGTGCGCCAGCGGCACGCCGCACTCGTCCGGCCACTCGCGCTGCGCGAGCGAGGACATGCCGCGGTTGCGCGGCCCCGTCTCTCCCGCCACCGGGCCGGGGAAGGACAGCGGCACCACGTCCGGGATGAACTCGAAGTCACCCGACAGCTCGCCGCGTGCCGCCCTCTCCGCGTTGTCCGAGTAGAAGTGCGCCATCGTCGCGCCGATGAGCGGCATGTACCGGTACGAGCCGGACTCCGAGCCGGTCAGCTCCTGCACCGGACCGGGAATGGGCGCGGCCTCGGCCTTCACCACGTTGCCGCCGCTCCGGCCCTTCTTGCCGCGGGTGCGCTCTTCCTTCTTGCTCACCGCGGGACGCGCGCCCGGCAGCGTGGCCGAGCGCAGCCCGAGCTGCTGCAGCGCCTCGGCCGCGCGCTCGGCGCCGACGAAGCGCAGCGCTGTGGAGCGCTGCAGCTGCCGCTCGCCGCGCGCTGTCCCCCTGACTCCCACGCGCGCCTGGGACTCGATGCTCTCCTTGGAAACCAACAGATAGGACTTCATGGGAACGTTCTCTCCTTACTGGAGACTGCCTACTGCCTGGGGACTGCGTACCGCACGTGGGAGGAGTGGGGGGAAGGCTCCTCCCGGGGGTTCATGGCATCTCCAGCCGTGCCCGGAGCCTCTCGGAGACGACTGAAGTAATCGAAGTCTGAACGGCCTGCTGCACGCTGGCGGTGTGGGTGGCCCACAGCAGCTCCACCTGGTCCGCGTCCACCTGAGCTCCCGTGGGGGCGGTGGGAAGACCCACGCCCAGGAGTTTCAGGAGCGCCCAGCTTACGTCGTCCCTGGGTTGGGGCTGCAGGCCCCGTATGGGCTTGATGCGCAGAGTGGCCTCCACATTGAGCCGTCCGTCACCGAAGTACTCGTTGTATTTGCGCGCAGGCTCGTCCTGACGAGGATGATACGGGTAGGGTCCGACATCGTCGGCGCCCAGCAACAGCGCGCGCCGGCAGGCCTCTACCCGCTCGATGGGCGTGAAGTCCTCGAGCGCCTGGCGGTGGTAGGACAACCAGAGCGCGGCGGCTCCGGCTACTTGCGGTGTGGCGGAGGAGGTACCCCCACCCGGGCGGTAGCCTTCGGGAGGCTTGGCCCACAACACGTCTGGCGTTGGCGCGCACAGGTCTACTTCCGGCCCGTCGTTGCCTGACATGCGATCGTTGAAGCGGTAACGCTTCAACCCCTGAGTGATTCCCGACACGGCCAGCACGCGGTGGAAGCGCGCCGGGTACACCACGCTCGTTGGCGTCCGAAGCGAGCCGCCGAGCGGGAAATGGTTGCCCGCCGCCGCGCAGAGCACCACGCCCTGCTCGTAGGCGTGGTTCACCGCGTCCGCCCACAGTCGGCTGGGCAGCCCTCCCATGCTGATGCTGATCACCTGAGCGCCCTGGCTGACGCAGTGCAGGATGCCCAGCGCCAGGGTCCGCGTGCCCACGTGCACCACCGAGGGCGACACGCGCACCGGCAGCACCGAGGCGTGTGTGGCCACACCCCGGTAGTCCTCGTGGTTGGACGCCAGCAGGCAGAGCGTCGCCGTGCCGTGGCCCGGAGACAGGCCGGTGCCCAGCTCGAGCGGATCCCTCGCGTCCGGCCGGTGCGGATCCCACAGGTCCACGCCCGGCATCAGCCGGTCCGGACCGGGCATCGCGGGGTGTGCCGTCCATCCGGTGTCCAGGTGCCCGATGAGGATGCCCTCGCCGGGGAAGCGCCCCGCTTTCTCGAAGAGCTTCCAGGCCTGCGGCGCGCGGATGGCGCGCAGGTGCCAGTCCCGCGCGAGGTTCTTCCCCGGCGGCTCCGGCAGTTCCACCGAGGGGTGCACCATCACCGCGTCCGGCTCGGCGTACTCCACCTCGGGCTGCTCCATCAGCGCGCGGACCGCGTTCCACACCTCGTCGTTCGACGGTCCGGCGGGCGCCGCGGGGGCCACGCCTCCGCGCATCGCCATCGCCACGCCCTGCGGGTGCCGGGGCGCCGGGGCCGGCGCGCCCTTGCGCTTCGAGCCGCCGCCGCTGCCCGGCAGCTTCACGGTGTGCCAGCGCCCCAGGTCTCCACCCGGTTCCACGTGCGGCAGATCCGCCGAGAGCCGCGTGCGGTGTGTGGGGGCCGTGGGCAGAGCGTCCACCACCGAGCCCAGCGCGCGCACCCCCGCGGACCGGGCAATGGCCGTCAGCGAGCGCCGCCTCGAGCCGCGCGCCATTGCCAGGCGCGCCACCGGCGTCGTCTCCCTCAGCTTGACGTGAATCTCCCCGGTGTAGTGCACACCGGGTGGCATGACGGCCTTCATTTCATCATCCCCCGCTTCGTACGGCCTGGGCCCACTGTGGAACTAGAACGGGGGCCCCTGACAAAAAATCACGGGTTTCCCTTAGTAGACGCCAATCCGTGACGTTCAGGTCCCTCGGGTCATTCAAGGAACGTCAGGAACTGGCAATCATTTCAGGAGCAGTGCAGAAAACTGACCAATGGCGTACACATGCCATGTCCCCGGGGGTGTCGGCTCAGGAGTGGCCGTGTATGCAAATCCCCGCCGGCTGGAGAATGCATTGATTCCCTACGTCAACCCGCACTCGCTGAAGATCGGCCCCATCGAGCCCTTCGGCATCTTCGTCGCGCTGGGCATCTTTCTGGCGGCGCGACTCCTGGTGAAGCAGGCCGCGAAGCAGGGGCTCGATCCCAACCCGCTCCATGACTACGCGCCGTGGGGCGTGGGTATCGGCGTGGTGGTGGGCCACCTGGTGCACCTGCTCTTCTACCACCCCGAGGAGATGTCCAAGAGCCCCTTCCAGCTCATCAAGGTCTGGGATGGCCTGTCCTCCTTCGGTGGACTGCTGGGCGGCATCATCGCCGCGATCGTCTTTTTCCGCGTGCGCAAGCTGAGCTTCGCCAAGTACGCGGATGCGTTCGCGCTGGGCGTGGCGCCCGGGTGGGGCGTGGCCCGCATCGGCTGTTTCATCGCGCACGACCACCCCGGCCTGCGCACCGACTTCTTCCTGGCGGTGAACTTCCCCGTCGAGCGCTACGGCGGCCCCCGGCACGACCTGGGCATGTATGACGCGCTGCTGCTGTTCGCCATCACCGGCCTGCTCTATGCCCTGCGCAACTCCGGCAAGCTGCAGAACCGCCTGCTGCACCTGTTCGCCATCATCTACGCCTGCGGCCGGTTCTTCTTCGACACGCTGCGCGCCACCGACCTGAGCTACGTCGATGCCCGCTACCTGGGGCTTACTCCCGCTCAGTACGGTTGCATTCTGCTGATCGTCTACGGCGTGTGGGGCCTGGTGACCAAGCGCGCTCCCCAGGGCGGCGCACCGGCGGCTTCGGGGGGCGCGGTGGGAACCTCCCGGTAGCTTGAAGGCGCTGCTCTATGACGCGGTGATGGCACCGCTGGGGTGGATGGGCCTCAACCAGGCCCGTCAACGCCTCGTGTCCCGCGTGCAGGGCAAGGTCCTCGAGGTCGGCACCGGCACCGGGCTCGCCCTGCCCAGCTACCCCCCGGGCGTCGAGTCCATCACCGCGATCGACATCGATGCCGAGGCGCTGGAGCGGGCTCGCAAGCGCCGCCCCGGCGCCGAGCTCGTCCTCGCCAACGTGCAGGAGCTGCCCTTCGCCGACGGCTCCTTCGACTTCGTCATCTCCAGCCTCGTCTTCTGCAGCGTGGAGGAGCCCGCTCGCGGGCTCGCGGAGATCCACCGTGTCCTGAAACCTGGTGGCGAGCTGCACATGCTCGAGCACGTGCGATCTCCCCATGCCCGGTTCGCGCATCTGCAGGACCGGCTCACTCCCGCCTGGTGCTGGATGACCGGTGGGTGCCGGCTCAACCGGGAGACGTTCTCGCTCGTCCAGGCCGCCGGCTTCGAGGTGACTCGCCGGGTGCAGCTGCTCGACGGGCTGGCCGAGGAGCTCACCGCGGTCCGGTGAAGCCTCCGCGCTGAGCCCTACCAGTACGAGACGGACTTCAGATCGAACACGTCCGTGTAGCCGCTGCGCTGCAGCAGCCCCACCGCCATCGCGCTGCGGCCTCCAGCGGCGCAGTACACCACCACCTTCGTGCCCGGCGGCCCTACCTCGCTCAGCCGCTGCGGCAGTTCCTGCACGGGGATGTTGCGCGCCGGCTCCGGGTGGCCTTGCCGGAACTCCTCCGGCGTCCGCACGTCCAGGAGCACCGCGCCCTCGGCCACGAGCTTCCGGGCCTTCTCGGAGAGTTCTTTGGGAGTCATGAGGCCTACACTCTAGACCAGAAACAGACGGTCCCGGTGGTGGGCACTGCACATCCCGCCCCCGCCGCGTATCTCGCCTCCAACGATAGACCGTGGGGTGATGGAACGCCGCGCTGTCCTCGGCGACTCCATGCCGCACATGAGAATGCCCTCTGAATCGCGGACGTGGGGGACGTCCGCCTCCACACCCGTGCTCGCGCTCACCTGGCCCGCGGCGCTCATCGGCCTGACGTTCGGCGTCATGATGACGTACGTGCCCTATGAGTTCGGGGTCCCCGCCTTCCAGCCCATCTACCCGTATGTGCGGCCCCTGGGCATCACCGTGCTGGCCAGCAGCCTGGCGCTCGTGGGAGCCATGCTGTACCCCCGCGCTCCGCGCTGGCTCGACATGCTGGGCCGCGGAGGCCTCATCGCCGTCACCGCCGTGTACTGGTGGGTCGTCACCGTGCTCGGCAGCAGCTTCACCGGCATGGTCTTCTACCCCCTGCTCTTCACCGGCCTGGCCCTGGAGGCGCATCCTCCCTGCCGCCGCATGCCCGTGTTCCGGCTCTTCGCCGGCCTCGTGGGCACCGTGTTCGGCCTCACGATGGCGGTGGCGCCCGAGCGCTTCCCCTTCCCCATCTACGCGTACCTCCTGCCGGTGATCCGCCCCACGGGGCTGCTCTTCACCGCGGCGGGCCTGGCGCTGCTGCTGCCGCTGGCCCGGTGGCGCTCCTGGCTGCCTCGCGTGGTGCTGGGCGTGCTGGCCATGCCGTATGCCCTGCTGGCCTGGGCGCTGGGCCGGAGCCATTTCTGGATGGGGATGTTCGTGTACCTCATCCTCGCCCTGGGGTGCGTGGCCGAGGCCGTGGCCTGGCGCCCCCGCGCCCCTCACACCGTGGGCTGGAAGCTGCTGCGCGGGCTGGCCTTCGCGGGGCTGGTGCCGCTGCTGGCCCTGGGCGGGCTGGCCTCCTACTTCGCTCAGCACGCCATCGAGGCCCAGGTGCGCGATGACACGGTGCGCGCCGCGCTGGGCGAAGCGGATTTCCTGCAACGCTACCTGGAGGACGCGCGCGAGTCCCTGCGGCTGCTGCGCGACTCCCCTGGCTTCCGTGACGCCTTCGTCCGGGGAGATCCCGCGCTGCTCAAGCCCTATCTGACCAACCTGGCCCAGAGCGAGCATTTCTTCGATGCCGCCATCGCGGTGTATGACCAGGGTCCGGTGCTGGCCACCTCCTTCGTGAGCAGTGATGCACTCGACGCGATGGGGCCCTTGTCCCAAACGCTGCCGATTTCGCAGCCCTTCCTGGGCACGGATCAGCGGCCCCAGGTGGCGGTGGCGTTGCCTGTCGGCGAGCGCTCGGGTCCCCAGGGAATGCTCGTGGGGCTGTTGTCGCTGGAGCGGCTGTCGGCGGCCTCCACTCCGGCCGCGAAGCGCTTCCGTGTCCAGGTGTTGGACCGGCGGGGCCTGCGCGTGCTGCGTGACACCGCGCCCGGTGCACGGCTGCTCAGTCAGACCCAGCTGCCACCGGCGCTGGCGGCCGCGGTGGAGCGCCCAGGCTCCGGCGCCATCGAAGGCTTCGACGCGGCGGAGCGGCACATCCTCGGCGCCGAGGCCCCCGTGCCCAACACGTCCTGGAGCGTGGTGGTGACGCAGCAGATGAACGTGGCCTATGCGGCCATCACCCGGATGAGCGCCACCGTGGTGGGGCTGCTGATGCTGGGCGTGCTGCTGGCGTTGGCGCTCTCCCATGTGGTGGCGAGGGATGTCATCCGCCGGCTGAACGCGCTCCGGGAGGCCACCGCGGCGCTGGCCTCGGGCGAGGCGAGCCTCCAGGTCTCGGAGGAGGACGACGACGAGCTGGGTGAGCTGATCCGCGGTTTCAACGAGATGGCCACCCGCACCTGCGCGGCCCAGGCGAAGCTGCGCGAGGCGGTGCGGGTCCGGGAACAGTTTCTCAGCATCGCCAGCCATGAGCTGCGCACACCGCTCACGCCGCTCCGGGGCTTCGCCAGCCTCACCCTGCAGCGGCTGGAGAAGCTCGACCCGTTCCCCGAGCGGGAGTGGCTGCTCAAGGCCATGCGCTCCATGGCCCGGCAGACCGAGCGGCTCACCCAGCTGGTGGATGATCTGCTGGACACCACCCGCCTGCAGTCCGGGCGCTTCGAGCTGAAACCCCAGCCGACGAACCTGCTGCCCATCGTGCACGAGGTGCTCGAGCGCTTCGAGTTCCGAACCGGCCAGGGACTGCGCTTCCAGCTCGATCCTCCGACAAGTCCGCTGGAGGGTGTGTGGGACGCGCCCCGCCTGGATCAGGTGCTCACCAACCTGCTGAGCAATGCTGTGCGCTACTCACCGCAAGGGGGAACGGTGCACCTGTCCTTCGACGTCGCCCCGGACCGCGTGGAGCTGCGCGTGCGCGACGAGGGCATCGGCATTCCCCCGGAGTGTCTGGCGCGGCTGTTCCAGCCCTTCTCCCGTGCCTCCAATGCCAGCGCGGGCAACTTCGGAGGCCTGGGCCTGGGCCTGTTCATCTGCCGCGAGATTGTCGAGCGTCACGGCGGCGCCATCTGGGCGGAGAGCCCCGGCCCTCAGAAGGGCAGCTGCTTCCATGTCCGGCTGCCTCGCACCGTGCCGGCCTGTGCCAGCCGGTTACTCGGGACTGCCTGAGCCCGAGGGCACCGGCAGCGCGCCGCGCGGCAGCTCCAGCGTGAAGGTGGAGCCACGGCCCGCCTCGCTGGCCACCCGCACCGTGCCGCCGAACGCCTCGACGATCTGCCGGGTGATGTACAGCCCCAGCCCCAGCCCGCCGTAGTGCCGGTCGCTCACCGCCCGCTCGAAGCGTTCGAAGATGCGCCCCAGGTCCTCCTCGGCGATGCCAATGCCCTGGTCCTTCACCGTCAGCCGCGCCCGCTCCCCCACCTCCTCCACCCGCACCACCACCGGCCGGCCCGCGCCGTATTTCAGCGCGTTGGACAGCAGGTTCGTCACCACCTGCTCCACCCGCAGCCGGTCCCACCGGCCGAACACCGGCTCCGGCGCGTGCAGCTCCAGCTCGCAGCCCAGCTGCGCCGCCGAGGGCGCGAAGCGCGACAGCAGCTCCGCCGCCACCGAGGACAGGTCCAGCTCCTCCAGCTCCAGCCGCAGCCGCCCCGCGGTGATGCGCGAGACATCCAGCAGGTTGTCCACCAGGTCCGTCAGCTTGCGCACCTGGCGCAGCGCCACGTCCAGCGACTCCGAGACACGCTCCACCTGCAACGGCGTGCTCTCCAGCATCGCCCCGTTCGTCTGCCGCTGCAGCATCTGCAGCTTCAGCCTCAGCGGCGTCAGCGGCGTCTTCAGCTCGTGGCTGGCGATCCCGAGGAACTCGTCGCGCAGACGCACCGCGTCCTGGGCCTCGTGGTAGAGCCGCGCGTTCTCCACCGCGACCACCACCCGCCGCGCCAGCTCCTCCACCATCTCCAGGTCTTCCGGCCCGTAGCGCCGCCCCGCCTCGCACCAGGCGAAGGTGAGCAGCCCCACCACCTGCCCCCGCGCACGCATGGGCACCAGCATCAGCGAGCGCGCGCCCAGCTCCTCCAGCAGCGCCTGCTGATCCACGGTGTTCGCCATCTGCCGCAGGTGCTCCGGCAGAAAGTCCGGGTAGAGCCGGGACTCGCCCCGCGCCAGCGCCTGGAACAAGGGGCTGCCCTCGTCGGTGATGGGCGGGTAGCGCATGTCCTCGAGCAGCAGCGGCTCGTAGCTGTGCTCGCGGTGCGCCGCCGCCACCCGGCGGAACGTGCCATCCTCCTGCAGCAGATCCACCAGGCACCAGGTGGCCACCGCGCTGGCCGCCAGGTGCGCCACCCCCGTGAGAATGGCGTCCGGCTCGGCCTTCACCTCGGCCAGCTCGCGGCTGGCGTCCGACAGAAAGCGCAGCGCCTCCTCCACCCGCCGGCGGGGCGTCAGATCCTGTACCATCACCAGCAGCCGATCCGGCCCCTCGAGCCCCAGCGCCGACAGCATCACCGGCACGCGCGAGCCGTCCTGCCGCGCGTACTCCGTCTCCAGCGGCCCCGCCGTGCCCCAGCGGCGCATCATGTCCACCGCCTGCGCTCCCGCCGAGGGTGTCTCGGGCGCCGACAGCGCCTCCCACCGCACCCCGCCCGCCTCCAGTTGCTCGCGCGTCAGCCCCGCAAGGCGCAGAAACGCGTCATTGGCATCCAGCAGCCAGCCCGCAGGGTCGGTCAGCAGAACCGCCGGCCACGGAATGCGCAGCAGCCGCTTCTCCGTGCCGTCCGCGGAGGCATGCCAGGCGGCGGCCATGCGGGCAGCCTCCTCCGCGCCGCGCGCCTGCGTGGCACCGGAACGTGATCCGTCTTCTTCTGTTCCTGGCGCATCGGCCTCAACCGAGGCCGCCAAGGCGCGATTCAATGCCATCCGTACATCCCCACCGGGCGCACATCTTGCTCGACAAGCACCGGGGTGCGAAAGACACCCCCTCACTTCCTCATGCCCTATGCAGGCCTGGCACCCACCCGGGCCGACATAACACTCGCGCTCGGCTCCTTGCGAGGCAGGCGAACGGAGGCTGCTGACTCAACGTGATGGACCTGAGGTATTCAGGGACGGTTCCTCCCGGACATTCCGCAGCGTGTCATGGAGCGTTACCGGGTCTCACTGCCGTGAAATAATGAGGCAACCGCCCTCCGAGGCCTGCACGAGCGATGTCTCCGACAGAGTCCAGCACCAGCGAGCGCCTCCCCCGGCAGATCATCGATGGCCTCAAGGAGGTGGTGTTCCAGACGGACGGAGAGGGCCGGTGGACGTTCCTCAACCGTGCCTGGACCGAGCTGACGGGCTTCACCCCCGAGGAGAGCCTGGGCCGGGACCATCTGGAGTTCATCCACCCGGAGGATCGGCAGCGCCACCTGAGCCTGCTGAAGCCCATGGTCGAACGCAGGCAGGAGTTCTGCCGGCACGAGGTGCGCTACCTCCATCACAACGGGGGCTTCCGCTGGGTGGAACTCTTCGCCCGGCTGGCCTCCACGGCGGACGGGCGGGCGGAGGGCACGTGTGGAACGCTCACCGACGTGAGCGAGCGGCGGCGCGCGAAGGACGCGCTGGAGCAGCGCGAGCGCTACCTGTCCGCACTGGTGGAGATGCAGCAGCGGCTGCTGGCGGCCTCGCAGGACGAGAATCCTTATAAGGATGTGCTGGAGCCGATCGGCCGGGCCTCGGGCGCCAGCCGCGTCTACGTCTTCGCGGTGCACCGCGGTGAGGCCGGGCAGTTGCTCATGAGCCAGAAGGCCGAGTGGTGCGCCCCCGGCGTGAAGCCGGAGAGCGACAACCCGGCTTTGCAGAACCTGCCGGTAGAGCCGAAGTTCACACGCTGGGCGCAGCTGCTGTCGCGCGGCGAGCGGGTGGATGGGCTGGTCCGGGAGTTCCCCGAGGGCGAGCGGGCCGTGCTCGAGCCGCAGAACATCCTGTCCATCATCGTGCTGCCGCTGCTCATCAACGGCGCGTGGGCGGGCTACATCGGCTTCGACAACTGCGTGGAGGAGCGGCGGTGGGATCAACTGGAGGTGGATCTGCTCACGGCGACGGCGGGCGCCATCTCGCTGGAGCTGGAGCACCGCCAGTCCGAGAGCGCGCTGCGCGAGCGGGAGAAGCGCTACCGGCAGCTGGCGGAGAACGCCTCGGACATTCAGTACCGCTACCGGATGGAGGAGCCGCGCGCCTTCGTCTACATCAGCCGGGTGGTGAGTGACCGGCTGGGCTACAGCCCCGAGGAGCACTACGAGTCCCCGGAGCTGTGGCACAAGCTGGTGCACCCGGGAGACCTGCCCACGCTTCAGCAGCTGCTGGAGACCCCGCAGCTGCTGGGCGACAAGCCCGTGGTGCTGCGCTTCACCACCCGCAGCGGCGGCACACGGTGGCTGGAGCACACGGTGGCTCCAGTGCTGGATCCCACGGGGCGCCCGGTGCTGGTGGAGGGCATCGCCCGCGACATCACCGAGCGGCGCGAGGTGGAGGAGGCCCTCAAGCTGTCCGAGGCCAGCTTCCGCATCCTGCTGGAGGGCGTGCCGGACGCGGCGGCCATTCAGCGTGACGGGCGCATCGTCTACGCCAACATGGCGCTCGTCACCACGCTGGGCTTCGACCGGCCCGAGCAGCTCATCGGGCACTCGCTGGCGCACTTCATCGAGGACGACATCGAGGCCATTCCCGGCCCGCCGCCGGACCCCAGCGGCATCAAGGGGATGATTACCGGCGAGCGGCGGCTGGTGCGGCGCGATGGGAAGACGCGCGTGGCGGAGCTCATGTCGCTGCCGCTGCTGTTCGACGGGGCGCCCGCCGTGGTGTCCATCGCCCGGGACGTCACCGAGCAGCGCCAGCTTCAGGCGCGGCTGACGCTGGCCGACCGCCTGGCCTCGGTGGGCACGCTGGCGGCGGGCATCGCGCACGAGATCAACAACCCGCTGGCCTTCGTCATCTCCAACCTGAGCTTCCTGTCCGAGGAGATGCGCCGCAGCCAGATTTCCCTCGAGGGCAACACCGCCAGCGGCTCCTCCAGCCTCGGCGGCCCCCGGCTGCGCAACCGCTCGGAGCTGGAACTGGTCGAGTGGCAGGAGGTGCTCAGCGAGGCCTACGAGGGCGCCGAGCGCGTGCGGCAGATCGTCCGCCAGCTCAAGACCTTCTCGCGCCCGGACGAGGACCGGCTCTCTCCGGTGGACGTGCACCAGGTGCTCGACTCGGTGGTGATGATGGCGGCCAACGAGATCCGCCACCGCGCGCAGCTGCACCGCGAGTACGGCAACGTGCCGCTGGTGATGGCCAACGAGGGCGGGCTGTGCCAGGTGTTCCTCAACCTGGTGGTGAACGCCGCGCAGGCCATTCCCGAGGGAGATGCGCACCACAACACCATCCGGCTCATCACCAAGCGGGTGGACATGGGCCGTGTCTCCATCGAGGTGCAGGACACCGGCTCGGGCATTCCGCGCGAGGCGCTCAGCCGCATCTTCGATCCGTTCTTCACCACCAAGCCGGTGGGCGTGGGTACCGGGCTGGGCCTGTCCATCTGCCACGGCATCATCACCAACCTGGGCGGAGAGATTTCCGTCGAGAGCGAGCTGGGCAAGGGCTCCACCTTCCGGGTGGTGCTGCCGTCGCTGGAGCCCCGGACGCAGCCACGCCCGCCGGGCACGCTCACGCCGGCGCCGATGGTCGTGCCGCGCCGTGGGCGCGTGCTGGTGGTGGACGACGAGCCCGGTGTGGGCAAGGTGCTGCGGCGCATCCTGCGCGACCATGACGTGGAGATATCCTCCGGTGGCCGCCAGGCGCTGGAGCGGCTGCAGCAGGATCCGGACCTCTTCGACGCGGTGCTCTGCGACGTGATGATGCCGGACCTGGGCGGCAAGGACCTGTACGAGGCGGTGCGCAGGACGCACTCGGGGTTGGAGCGGCGCTTCGTCTTCGTGTCCGGCGGCGCCTTCACCGCCAACGCCCGCGAGTTCCTGGAGGCCATTCCCAACCCCAAGCTCGAGAAGCCTTTCGACGAGCCCACCCTGCGGCAGATCATCCAGGACCTGGTGGGCAGGCGCTCCGCACCCTCCTCCCGATGACCGATACCCGGGGGGCGGTGGAACCGGCGCCCTCCTCCCGCTGTCCGATGCGGCGGGGCGGGAAAGCCCCTAACCTGCTCCCGTTCCGTCCGCCTTCGAGGTGTGCCGTATGAATCGCACCACCCTGCTGCTGTCCACCGCTGGCCTGCTCGCGGCCGCCGCCATCATCGTCGGCCTGCCCAAGCCGCCCCCCGTCACCGACACCACCCACACCGTGGCCCAGCCCGACGAGCAGGTGCCCACCGTGGTGCTGCCGCTGACCACCTCGGGCGAGGGCGCGCTGACGCTGGAGGGCAAGCTGTCGGGCGCCTGGGTGCAGGCTGGCGCCAGCGAGGCCTTCGCCGTGCTGGAGGTGAAGGCGCACCCACCCAAGGACAAGCGCCGCGTGCCGGTGAACCTGGCCCTCGTCATCGACCGCTCCGGCTCGATGCGTGGCCAGAAGCTGACGGACGCCAAGCGCGCCGCGCGCGAGTTCATCCTCCGGGTGTCAGAGGGGGACCGGCTGGCGGTGATCCACTACGGCACCAGCGTCACCACCTTCCCCAGCACCCTGGTGACCGAGTCGGAGCGCGAGCGGATGCTGGCCTTCGTGGATGCGCTGGAGGATGACGGCTCCACCAACATCAGCGGCGGCATGGAGGCGGCGGCCCAGGAGCTGCGCCCCTATGTGCGAGAGTTCCGCGTCAGCCGCGCCATCCTCATGAGCGACGGGCAGCCCACCGCCGGCCTGGTGCGCGAGGAGGAGCTCACCGGGCTGGCGCGCCGCATCCGCAGCGAGGGCATCGCCGTGAGCGCCCTGGGCGTGGGCGATGACTTCAACGAGAACCTGATGCAGGGCATTGCCGAGCAGGGCGGCGGCTTCACCGGCTTCCTCGACTCCAGCCAGCTGGCGGAGGTGTTCAACCGCGAGCTGGAGCAGGCCACCGGCACCGTGGCCCGCTCGGTGGAGGCGCGCCTGGAGCTGCCCCAGCAGGTGGTGAGCGCCGAGGTGATGGGCCTCAACGTCATCAACGAGGGCCGCACCGTGCGCGTGCCGCTGTACGACATGGCTGGCGGCCAGTCCTCCCGCCTGGTGGTGAAGCTCACGCTGAACACCCAGCCGTCCGAGCAGCCGCTCGCCCTGCTGAACGCCGCGGTGCGCTACATCGACGTGGAGCAGGACCGGCAGGCCGAGGCCCGGGTGGCGCTCACCGCGCGCTCCTCGGAGGACGCGAACGTGGTGCGCTCCAACCTGGACAAGGATGTGCGCGTGCACGCGGTGCGCGCCCTGGGCACCCAGCAGATGCGTGCCGCCGTCGAGGAGATGAAGAAGGGCAACCGCTCGGCTGCCCTGGGGTTCATGGACAATGCCCGCAAGATGTTCGGTACCTCCGCCCATGCGCTCTCGGGGGAGATTGCGGACCTGGAGAAGTCTAGGGCAGCCTATGAGAGCGCGCAGGATGAGGGCGAGGCCCGCAAGAACGCGCGCGAGCTGCAGCGCAAGTCGATGAAGAGCTTCGGGCAGAACAACACGTACGAGTGACGTAGGAACCCAACACCATGGCCTTTTCCCTGCAACTGCTCCACCGAGAGGACTTCGAAGGGCGCACGCTGCGCGCGCTCGCGGGAGGAGCGGCCGTGGGCATCCTCGCGGCGCTGGCCGAGAAGTTCGGCGTCACGGTGGACCCGGGCTTCGCGGTCATCGCGGCGGGACTGGCCGCGGCCCGGCCCGTCACCGGCTACAGCGGGGCGGCGCGTCTGGCCCTGGCGTTGCTGCCTGCCGTTCCCTTCCTCTTTGACGCAGGGCCCTACGTGGCCCAGGCCACCTGCGGCGCCATTGCCGCGGCGCTGACGTGCTGGATGGGGCCAGGCGGGGACCGGTTCGGCAAGCCCGGCGAGGTGGCCGCTGGCGCGGTGGCCGCTGGTGCCCTGGTGCCGCTGGGCATGTACGTGCAGCAGGTGCTTGAGGCCCGCTTCTTCCCGTCGGGAGGGCTGTTCAGCGCGCTGGTGGGCTTCACCTCCGTGGCCCTGTTCTGGAGCGTGGGCACGCTGGCCTCGCACGTGACGCTGCACATGGATCCGGTGGTGTCGCGCGGCGGCATCCTGGAGGACACCCTCACGGGCGAGACGCGCAGCCTGGTGGCGCGCACGCTGTCGCTGTACCGGCAGTGCCACGCGGTGGCCATGAAGATGGCGCCGGGGGCCGGGCGCAACGAGCTGGTGGAGGTGCTGCGCAAGATGTCGCGCCAGGCGTTCGATCTCGCCGAGTCCCACGCGGGCCTGGATGCGCAGCTTCAGTCCGTGGCTCAAAAAGATGTGGATGCGCAGATCAAGGACCTGCGCACCCGGGCGGCGGGCACCGAGGATCCCGTGGCGCGGCGGCAGTTGGAGCTGGCCGCCTCGTCGCTGGGCGAGGAGCTCAACCGGCTGGACTCGCTGTCACGCAAGCGGGAGCGGCTGCTGGCCTCGCTCCATGCGCAGGTGGCATTGATGGAGCGGGCGCGCGTGTCCCTGGTGGGCGCGGCGGGCAGTGAGGCCAGCGCCAAGGGCGCGCAGGCGGCGCACCTGGCCAAGCGGCTGGCGTCCCTGGGTGAGGAGACGCCTTCCGCTCCCGAGTCCGAGCAGGCGCCTCAGCCCGCCTCCACGCGCGTCTCCAGCTAAGGCCCTCCGGACTGCATGCCTCCCGAAGTGCCCGTGCACCAAGGCCTGGCGGCGGTTCCAAAGGGCGGCTGAGCGTCAGCATTGGCCCGCACACTTCTGGGCCCATGAGCCCAAGAGCACGTTAATAGAACTCCACGCAGGGAAACTCCTCTACGAGTTCAAACTGTACGGCGTCGTGGTGCCCTACAGCCGGCAGTTGTTGAGGCTCCCGTCCAACCTGCTCGAGCCGGATTGAGAGGCGGCATGAAGTTCTACTGGCTGCACGAGGTGTCAGTTCCTCGTTACTCGGGCTCGTTTCATGACGAGCATCAGTGGGGGCTGCCCGGGGTGCATTGCCCAGTGTGTGATGCCATCTGGTCGACTGGCGTGGATGCCTACCCTTCGGTGGACTTGTCGCAGCACCCCGAAAAAGACAAGTACGTCGCAAGGCTGGAGAAGGACTACGCGGAGTTCGAGCGGCTGCGCGAGCAGGTGCGCCCGCTGGCTCCTCCCGGCGTGCCGCTCTGGCCGGGTACCAAGTTGGGTCCGTTGGTAGGTCCAGCCCAAGGTGAGTTCGGCTCCCTGGTCCTGTACTTCCCGTGGATGCTGCTGATGAGGCGCGAGGTATTGGAGCAGGTACAAGCCGCAGGGGTGCGGGGGCTGAAAGGCTGCCGCACCCAGCTGCGCTTCCGGCGGAAGAACCCACCGGAGTTACTGGAACTGGAACTGTTACCCTGCGGCCGGTTTCACCCGGACTGCCTGCCGGCTGACAGGCCTGCACCGTGCACGAAGTGTGGCCGCAAGGGCTGGAAGCGGCCCCAGGAGCCGGTGTTGGAAGCGGCCTCGCTACCCGAGGATCTGGACCTGTTCCGGCTGAGGGACTTTGCGACGATGATCATCGGCACCGAGCGCTTCGTCGAGGCGGTGCGCCACCTGGGCTTCGAGCAGGACATCCTCTTCCGCGAGCTGCCCCTGCGCTGAATGGGGAGCGCAAGGCCCGTGCGGCCAGGCCGTGGCCCCACACCCGCTCATTCTCCGTCGATGCCGTCCTTTTCATTTTTATAGGGTCCAGGCGGAGGCGGCCAGTTTTCCCACGCGGGATAGACGTGCCCGTAGCGCGGGAGGATGGCGGCACCCGGCCTGGAGCCCTCCCGCTTGGTGATCAACCCATCGCCTTCATATCCGGCGATGCACACCGGATAGCTCTTTCCCTCGGGCGTCTCGACACGGTTGAAGCGCAGCATGGCGTACTGAGGGCCCCAGCTCGTGTCCAGCCACAGGTACCCGAAGAGGAGGCTTCCCACCGGGATGCGCGCGTTGTTCTTGCCAGGGTAGAAGATGACCTTGGCGGTCACAGGACCTTCTTTCCAGGCGTCGAATTTCGGCTCATCGGGCCAGCCAAGCGGGGTCTCCTTGTCCAGGCTGATGATGAGCTTGGGGCTGTGCTCCGGGTAGAACACGTAGTCCTCCATCGCTTCGATCGCCTCCGGAGGGCAGGGCCCCGGATCGGGCCTGAGCGGAACCGCCGTGCACCCCGCGTTGGCAGCGGCCAGCGTGCCCGCGAGGGCGGCGCACTTGCACCACTCGCGAAATTCCTTGGAGCCACGCGGGGGGGCCTTCTTGCGTTGGCAGAGCGCTTCAGCGGGGGTGGAGAGCGGAGCAGAGGCTGTCATGGAGTTGCCTTTCTTCGCGGAGGGAGCGGCGGGGGGTGAGGATGTCTCCGTCCCGGCGGGGGCTGGCTCGGGCGGTGATATCGCAGGCGGTGGGGGGCTGGCGCCAGGCAGGGTTTGAGGACCAGCCGCGACAGGCGCCGGAGGCGGTGCGGGCCCGGGCTTGTCCTGGCGCAGCACTCCCAGACTGAGCAGCAGGAGCACGAGAAGGCCCCCCGCCGCACCCGCCACCGTCCGGGCCCGGGGAAGCTGGGCAAGCTGGGCAAGCCGGCGGCGGGGAGCAGCCCGCCGGGGCGGCACCGGCACGGGAGAGGGCGCCTGCGCCGAGGGAGGGTGCAGCGTGCGCTGCTTCCATTCCTCTCCCTCCAGCGGGGGGAACTCCGCCAGCGAGCGGCGCACCTTCTCCATGCTCACCGGCCGCTGCTCGGGCTGGCGTGCCATCATCTGTTCCACCAGCTGGCTGAGCGCCACCGGCACCCGCTCGTTGACGCGGTGGGCCGGCATGGGGGGGATGAACTCACTGCCCACGGGCAGGTACTGGGGGTTGCTGTGCAGCCGGGGCACCGTCAACACGTCATACAGGGTGACACCCAGCGCGTAGATGTCGTCGGACGCCTTGAACTCGTAGCGCGCGTCCGGCTGCCCGCGGTGCTCGCGGTCAAAGCGATGGGCCTCGGGAGTGTTGTAGCGCGGGGTGCCCGGCGGCAGCCGCTGGTCGGTCAGCGTGGGCCCCAGGGGAAAGGCCGCGGCGCCAAAATCCACGAGGACCGGTTCGCCATCGCTGGAACGCACCATGAGGTTCTCTGGCTTGATGTCCCGGTGGAAGATGCCCAGCGCGTGCGCGTGCGCCAGTGCCGCGGCGGCCTTCTCGCCCACCACCGCCAGCTCATGCGCGGTGGGAGAGGTCTTCTC
>DASVVJ010000476.1:0-13775 GCA_036389955.1 Myxococcaceae bacterium | reverse complement strand
ACCTCCAGCAGGCAGATCCTCACCTTTCGAAATGGTTTGGCAAGAATAGCTTCCACCGCGGAGCGGCCGCCAGCTATCGGGCCCTCCGGCTGGTCCTGGAACACAGGCCAGAGGTTGTTGAGGAATGGCCGCCGGAGCTCTGGGCCAGATGGGTGCCGAGCGTCATCGATTGGTCGTGGTCCCATGGAGAAACGGACGAGAAGCGACAGAAGGAGCCTCAACTTCAGGCCTCCTTTGTCAAAGCGGCTTATGCCAAGGCTCCAGAGGCAGTTCTTTCAATCGTGAAGACCTGGTTGGAAACGTACGATCCCGAGCGAAGCGTCTACACCCTGACCCGAAAGCTGGCGGATTGCTGGGACGCCCGCATGGTGGAGACGGTGCTCGGGCAGATTCGAGCCAACACGCGCATGAGGGCATCGGACGTGGGGGACCTGCTGGACGAGGTAATTCCCAGAAGCCAGGAGGCTGTCCACGTTGCCCTGCAACTCGCGACAGGTGTCATGGAGGGAGGCAAAGCGCAGGAAAAAAAGCTTGAGGCTGCACGCGCTTTACTCGACAAGGTGCCGCGAGCCGCATGGCCACACCTGAAGCCCCTCTTCGAGGCATCTCCTGACTTCGGTGAGGAACTACTCAAACGCTCCATGCTCTACAGATCGCGACAAAACGAGCTAGCGAAAGAATTCGACGAGCCCTCTATTGCGGACCTCTACATCTGGCTCGCACGGCGCTTCCCGCTCACGGAAAATAAGGACCTGAAGGACTTTCAGATCACGGGGCTCTTGCAGGGGCTTCTTCGCGAACTGAAGCAGCGCGGAACCGAAGCCGCCGTCGCCGCTGTCCAACGGATCGCCGAGGCACTGCCGGATCGGGAATGGCTGAAGCTCGCCGTACAGCAAGCCGATGAGCAGCGCCTCCGCAACGAGTGGCAGGGCATCGAGCCTGCAAAGCTCCTCGAAATGGCGGAAGGCGCCAGGTGAAAGTGGGTTGCTCTCACTCAGAGGACTCCACCACCAGAGGCACCACGACGCTCAGGCCCGCGCTCGCGACGCCAAGGCAGCAGAGGAACAGCGCCAACATCTTGGGTGGATGCGCACTGTCCGTGCCCAACTGCGCGACCAGCATCCAACCCAACACGATCGCGGCCACCGCGCAGGCGACGGTGGCTGCGAACACCGTCGCTGCCGAGAGTGGCCGCTCCGAGAGCATCCTCACGGCGCCTAACAGCACGGCCAGAGGCACGAGCCAGAGCCCGAGAATGCCTCCGAGGAAGAAACCGAGGGCGCCACCGAGCTTGAAATAACCCTGGTCCATGCTGTAGCCGACGGACTGGCCCCTCATCGCCAACATGAAGGTGACGCCTGCGCCCAGCGCACCCGCGACGAGCAGCCACAGGGGCATGGAATGGAAGGAACCCCACCGGCGCGCCGCGAACGCAAGCGAGCCGATGAACAGCACACCGCACACCAGCGCTAGAAGTGCCATGGTGCCTCCAACCTCAAGCCGATTCTCTCAATCGCACTGGCAGGCGCTGGTGGAGAAGGCGTTGCCGGCGCTCCAGCCCAAGTCGGTGCAGGTCTCCGTGCACGCGGCGGCCGTGACCTGGGCGGAGGCAGCGCCGCCCTCGCAGAAGCAGTTCAGCTCGTGGGGGTAGACCTCGGCTCTCCCACTGGTGAAGCCGGAGGTGGTGCAAAGGTCCGTGCAGGCCGTCGCCGGATCCCCGTTGTTGTTGTTGGGGTCGTTGTTGGGGTTGCAGGCGAGAGGGGCGGCAGCGAGGAGGCTGGCGATGAAAAACATCGAGAGGATGCGCTTCATGAGGTTCCCTTGAGTGGTACCAAAATCTAACATGACCTAGCATGTGCGCTCCCCGTGGAGTCTCTGAGCAGGAGCGCCATGCCCTCCCCTGTGAACCTGATGAGTCCGGAGTTTCGCTCCAACCCTTACCCGGTCTACGCCGAGTTGCTGGAGCGTGCGCCCGTGTGCCAGGTCGAGCCCATGGGGCTGTGGGCGGTCACCCGCTATGAAGACTGCCTCACCGTCCTGAAGGATCCACAGCGCTTCTCCTCCGAGGTGTACGGCTCGACGATCCCCAGCTTCCTGTCGGATGTCCCCATCGGCCAGGCCATCCTGGGCAAGTCGATGGTCTCGATGGATCCGCCGGGCCACACGAAGCTGCGCAACCTGGTGAGCCGTGCCTTCGGTGGGCCCTCCATGAGCCGGATGGAGTCGCGCATCCGAGTCATCGCCGAGCAGCTGGCCACGAACGTGGCACGCCGGGGGGAGGTGGAGTTCGTCTCCGAGTTCGCCCTGCCGCTGCCAGCTTTCGTGATTGGAGACCTGCTGGGCCTGGACCGCTCGCTGCACACGCGCTTCAAGCAATGGACGGATGATTCGGAGCTGCTGCGGGCGGAGGTGGATGGCAAGGCGCTGACCGATGAGGAGGTGCTGAGCTTCTTCGGGCTGCTGCTGCTCGCCGGCCTGGAGACGACGGTGCACCTGCTGGGCAACACGATGATCACCCTCTCCACGCGGCCCGAGATCTTCCAGCGCGTGCGTGCCCAGCCGGCACTCATTCCCCAGCTCATCGAGGAGGTGCTGCGCTTCGAGCCCTCCGTCCACGCCGTCTTCCGGCGGGCTCAGACGGATGTGGCGCTGTCAGGCACCACCATTCCCAAGGGAGCGATGGTGTACGTCATCATGGCCGCGGCGGGACGGGATCCCCGCCAGTTCCCCGAGCCCGACCGCTTCCAGGTTGAGCGGGAGAAGTCTGGCAACCTGCCCTTCGGGCATGGCGTCCACTTCTGCCTGGGAGCGGCGCTCGCGCGCATGGAGGCGCGGGTGGGCCTGGAGGCCCTCTTCTCGAAGGTGAGCAGCCTCCGCAGGATCGAGACGACGCCGGTGGAGTGGAACCACGCGCTTCATGTCCGCGGTCCTGTCCGGCTGCCGCTCGTATTCACCGCTTGACCCCGAGCCGATCATGAACGCTACACGCCAGACCGATAACCCGCAGACGGCGATCTGGAATGGTCTCGCCGGACACGCCTGGGTCGAGACGCAGGAGCTGCTCGACCAGCTGTTCAAGCCGTTCGAAGACCTGCTCGTCGAAGCAGTCTCCGCTGGCTCTGGCCGCCGGGTGCTCGACGTCGGCTGCGGTACGGGCAGCACAACGCTCGCCACCGCACGGCGGCTTGGCGTGCAGGGCCGCTGCACCGGCATCGACATTTCGGCTCCGATGATCACCGCTGCCCGGGCCCGTGCCGAACGGGAGAAGGCACCGGCAGATTTCATCCTTGCCGACGCGCAGACCCATGCCTTCGAGCCTGCGAGCTTCGACATGATCATCTCGCGCTTCGGCGTCATGTTCTTCGGAGACCCCGTTCAGGCCTTTGCGAACCTGAGGCGTGCCTCGGAGGACGGCGCCGGATTGCAGTTCATCGCCTGGCGGAGTCCTTCGGAGAATCCGTTCATGACGACTGCCGAGCGCGCCGCGGCACCGCTCCTACCGAACCTCCCTGCCCGTAAGCCAGACGCGCCGGGGCAATTCGCCTTCGCGGACCAGGGCCGGGTCCACCGCATCCTGGAGGACAGCGGCTGGGCGGACATCGATCTCCAGCCGCTCGATGTGGCCTGCACCCTGCCCGAGAAGGAGCTGGTCCGTTACTTCACGCGACTGGGTCCCGTCGGTCAGATTCTGCACGAGGCGGATGACCAGACCCGCCTCTTGGTCATCGAAACGGTCCGCGCCGCTTTTGAGCCATTCGTGCACGAAGCAGAAGTCCGCTTTACCGCTGCCTGCTGGAAGGTCAGCGCCCGGGCGAAGCCTTCTCCAGCGTGAAGAGACCTGCATGAAGCCCTCGGGGTACGGGAGCAGCGCGGTGCGCACGCCGGCCGAGGTGGCCACCGCCCGTCCACGGAGAGGATCACCCCGGGTTGGTGACAGAACTCCGAGCCCCCCGAGCGGGCGGACTTCAGTGCCCCGGCGGCCGCTATCCCCCTGATTTCCCGAGCGGGTTCGGCTAAAGCCCCGGTGGGCGCCGCGGGCAGACCCGGTCTTTTCTTCGGGTGGGACTCAACGGAATCGCCCCTGCGGTGTTCCTCCGGGCGATGTCCAAACGCGATCCTCACCTGACCGTCGTCCCCCCTGCGTCCGCGCAGGCCGAGGAGCGCTCCGATGCGGAGCTGATGCTCCTGGCCAGCGCGGGAGCCACGGACGCATTCGAGGCGCTCGTGAGGCGGCACCTGGCCAGCGTCCAGCGCTTCGCCACGCGCTACCTGGGGGACCCGACCGCCGGCGCGGAGGTGGCGCAGGAGGCGCTGCTCAAGGTCTGGCACACCCGCCGCGAGTTCCGGCCCGTGCGCCCCTTCCGCGTCTACCTCTTCACCATCGTGCGTAACCTCTGCCGCAACCGGTACCGCGACAGCCAGCGCCAGCGGGACCGGCTCGCGCGCGAGGACGGCGGGGAGGCCGTGAACTCTCCCCTCGAGGTGCTGCTCGAAGCGGAGCGCCACCGCCGCCTGCTGTCGGCGCTGCACGAGCTGCCCCCCAAGCTGAAGGAAGCCGTGCTGCTCCGCTTCGACCAGGGGCTCGACTACCCGGAGATTGCCCGGATCCTCGATGCCCCCGAGAGCACCATCCGCTCGCGGGTGTTCCTCGGCATCCGCCAGCTGCGCACGCGCACCCGGGAGGACGAAGCATGAACGCCCTCTGTCCCGAACCGATGGAGCTGTTCCAATGGCTGGACGGCGAGGTCACCACCAATCGCGCCCGGCAGCTCGAGTCGCACGTGGCCGGCTGCCCCACCTGCCGCCAGGAACTGGCCGCGCAGCAGCGGCTGATCTCCAGGCTCCGCGAGCCGCCCAAGCCCCCTGACGAGCAAGACGTCCAGGCTCTCATGGCACGCCTGCGCGCTCAGCCCCTACCCCGGCGCTCTCTCTGGCAGCCGGCCTGGCCCGTGGGCCTCGCGGCAGCCTGCCTGCTGGGGCTCGGCGTGGTGCTCTGGCAGTCCGGACCGACGCGCCCGCCCGAGCCGTTCGCCGCGCGTGGAGGCCCCTCGGCTTCCTCGCTGGAGCGGCACGTTGGCGTGGAGCTGCTCTCCGCCGGGCAGCCCCCGGTGCTGCTGCGGTCCGGTGCGTCCGTGCGGCGGACCACGCCGCTCTTCGCGCGCTACCGCAACCTCGGCGAGGCCCCTGCCTTCCTGCTGCTCTTCGCCCAGGACGCCGCCGGGGAGCTGCACTGGCTCTACCCCGCCTACCTCGCGCCGGGAGAGGACCCGCGCTCCGTCGCCCTGCCTCCCTCGGAGAAGGACACCGCCATGGCCGAGGCGGTGATGCTCGACCATCCGGCGCCCGGCCCGCTGCGGGTCTTTGCCCTGGTGAGCCCCGAGCCTCTCCGCGTGCTCGACGTGGAACAGCTCGGCGCGGACGTGCTCACCGAGGCCGGGCTTCGTGCCCGCTGGCCGGAGGCCGCTCTCACCCACTGGACCCTGATGATGGAGGAAGTGCCATGAGCTGCTCTGCCTGTCGGAAGCTGCTGCCTGCGTTGTTGCTCCTCCTTCCCACGCTCGGCCTGGCCGCGCCACGCGAGCGCTTCGTGTTGATCGTGGGCAACAACACGAGCGCGACGCTCGGGCGTCCTCCGCTGCAGTTCGCTGATGACGACGCCGCCAAGTACGACACCGTCTTCCGGCTGCTGGCGCCCGAGGCTCACGTGCGGGTACTCACCGAGCTGGACAAGGACACCTCGCGCCTCTTTCCCCAGCTCCAGCAGAGAGCCGAGCCGCCCACCCGCGTGCGGCTGCAGCGGGCGTTCGAGGAGCTCTCTCAGCTCGCCCGTGAGGCCGCGGCCCAGGGCAAGGAGAGCGAGCTGTTCTTCCTCTTCGCCGGCCACGGGGATGTGGAGCGGGGAAAGGGGTTCCTCGAGCTGGCCGACGGCACCTTCACCGCCGACGAGCTCGAGCAAGCGCTGGCCCGGGTTCCCGTGCAGCGGGCCCACGTGGTGCTCGATAGCTGCAACTCGTTCTTCATGCTCAACCCGCGCAAGCCGGGCGGCCGGCGCTATGCCACCCCCGTGGACTCGGCGGAGGCGATGGCGAAGAGGCTCCCGCACGTCGGGGTACTGCTCTCCACGAGCGCCGAGGCCGAGGTGTATGAGTGGTCCGAGCTCCAGTCCGGCATCTTCAGCCATGCCGTGCGTTCGGGCCTGCTGGGAGCGGCCGATGCGAACACGGATGGCGCCGTCAGCTACGAAGAGCTCGCCGCCTTCGTGGAGACGGCGAGCCGGGAGGTGAAGAACCCCACTTTCCGCCCGCGCGTGTTCGCTCGGGGGCCGGGGGGTGACAACCAGGCTCAGGTGATCGAATCGCGCGCCTTGGGTGCGGCCGTGCTCGACGTGAACGAGCAAGCCCCAGTGCGGCTCGTCGTCCGGGACTCGGAGGGACTTCGCTGGCTGGACAGCCACAGCGAGGCCGGGCACCGCGTCCGCCTGAGCCTTCCTTCCGCCACGCAGGGCGGCAGCATCGAGCGGGTGCTCGCGGACGGACGCTCCGAGCGGCTCGCGTTGCCCGAGGGAGAAGTGACCCTGGCGTCCCTCTCGCCTGCCGCGGCCGGCCCCGAGGCCCGAGGCGTCACCGAGCCCCTGCGTGCGCTCTTTTCCCAGCCCTTCGGCCCGCAGGCGCTGGCCACCTTCCAGAGCGAGCAGACCCAGGCACCCGCGGCCGTGTATGGCATCTCGCGCGAGGACAGCGCGCGGATGAGCCTGCTCCTCGGCCAGCTCGGACAGCAACAGCGGCAGCGCCGGCGCTTCGAGGGCGGCCTGCGCCTGGCGGGAGGCGCGGCGTTCGGCCTGGCCGGGGCGCTCAACTTGAGAGCGAAAGGCTACGAGGCGAGCACCTGGACCTACTTGGGAGCCGGAGCGCTGCTGGCGGGAGCAGGCGCCTGGTCGCTGCTGAGCAGCACGGAGGGAGAGGAGGTGGAGGCGGACTACCGGCGCAGGCTCTCACTCAACGAGGATTCCGCGCTGCTGGTGGCGAGCACCGAGGAGCGCCTGCGGCGGATTGCCGAGTCCGAGGAGCGCAACCGGTTCCTCCTCAAGCTGAACGGCGCCTTCATCCTCGCCACGGGAGCAGCGTTTACCGTCTGGCAGGAGACGGCGAAGCCTCCCCTGCCCGAGAACTACGGGCGCTCACTCAACCGGATGGCCGGGCCAGCGCTCATGCTCGCCGGCACAGCCATCCTGCTGGATGCTTTCCTGCAGCGCTCGCCCACCGAACATCTACTCGAGGCGTGGAACACCGACCCCACGCTGCGCACCGTGCCCCGGGTCTCGGTCACGCCGCTGCGCGAGGGAGGCGCCATGATTGGGCTCTCGGGCCAGTTCTGAAGCGGGGGCGGGCTGCTACGGCTGGCGGAGCTGGTGAGGCTCCACGCTGAGCTGTGCATGACCGCTGCACCAACCGGCCGTGGCCGCACAGTCAAACGGCAGGGGCGCCCCGAGCTTCACCACGGTATCCAGGAGCAGCTTCTGTTGCTCGCTCCAGAGCTCGATACGGGCCCGGCCCAGGTCGACACGGCTGGCACGGGCATAGAGCTGCCGTGAGGAGCCGATGGCCGGGCTACCGAGCGCCGTCGCCTCCGCCACCTGCAGCGTGTGCGAAGCGGCAAAGGCCTCCGCCTGAAAGCGCAGGACGAGCGGCACATCCAGCAGGTCCGACGCATCCGCCCGCACGGGCTTCTGGGCGACGGCAAGCTGGAGCAGGCCGAGGCTCCGCGAATGCTCTTTGCCGAGGGGCTTCACGGCCAGCGCGGCTTTCGTCCCGGAGAGCGAGGCAAGGGCGCGCCCTTCCGCATCCGCGATGCGGCCTGTACAGCGCGCCTTGCACTCGAGGGAAAACAGCCACAAGGCGCCCGTGTCAGGACAGCCCGCCGGCACCTGAAGCACGACCTCCGAGCCCGGCGGGACGGTGAGGCTCTGCGCCGGGGCCTGTGAACAGGTGAAACGGGCCTCGATGTCCGCTGCGCGGATTTCAGCATGAGGACGGACACCCTCTGGCTCGGCGCTCAGGAGTCCGGTCAGCAGGAGGGCGGAAGCGGAGAAGAGGCTCATGGGCATGCGTCCTGAAACAGAGGAGGGCTCAGTATGGCGTACAAATGTCGAGCCCCGTAGTTCTGCACCTCGAAGTGGGCAGTAGGCGGGAATCCAACACTTTCCAGCAGGGAGCCCTCGCTCACCCGAAGCGAGGAGGATGGCAGGTGCCGTCGCCGCGCTAGTTTCCCAGGTTCTTTTGCCCCGCAACCCTGGAGACATGATGAGTGCGAGCGACGGTATCGACTTGATGAGCGAGAGCTTCTTCGCCAACCCCTTCCCCACCTTCGAGCGGTTGCGCACCCAGACTCCCGTCTACTTCTTCGAGCCCTACCAGGCCTTCATCGTCACGCGTGGCACCGATATCGAGGCGCTGGCCAAGAGCCCCCACTTCTCCTCGCGTCGCGCCAAGGAGCTGCTGGGGGGACTGGGGCTGCTGGGAGAGGATGAGGCGTCGCAGCAGATGTTCGAGGCCTGGTCGCGGCTGACCTTCTTCCAGGATGCGCCCCGCCACACGCTGCTGCGTCAGCTCATCATGAAGGGCTTCACCCCCGCGGCGCTCGAGCGCTTCCGGCCCCGGCTGGTGTCCCTGGTGGAGCGGACCCTGGAGAAAGGGCTGCGCCAGGGGGAGATGGAAGTCATCGCGGACTTCGCGGAGCCCATCGCCATCAATGCCATCGCCGATCTGTTCGCACTGCCCGAGGCGGATCGGCAGCAGTTCATGCGCTGGGCGAAGGACCTGCTCAAGCCCGCCGCGTCTGCGGTCGGCACGGACGATGTGAGGAACTCCATCCGGCGGACCACCCACGACATGATGGCCTACCTGAGGAACCTCGTTGAGAAGCGCCGCGCGGCGCCCGGGGAGGACCTCATCAGCCAGCTCATCGCGGGGGAGGAGGGCAATTCCCAGCTCGCGGGCGAGGCCGTCTTCCAGTCCTTCCAGCTGATCGGCGCGGGCTTCGTCACGTCAACCAACCAGATCACCAACACGATCCTCGCGCTCTTGAAGCACCCCGAGCAGCTCAGCGCGCTGAGGGCGGACCCCAGCCTCATCCGGGGCGCCATCGAGGAGTGCCTGCGCCATGAGCCGGCCGTGCTGTCCATCAACCGGCTGTGCGTGGAGGACACGGAGGTGAGCGGCACGCGCATTCCCAAGGGGCGGTTCGTCCACGCGATGGTCGCCGCGGCCAATCGCGATCCCGAGGTGTTCTCCGAGCCGGATCGCTTCGACATCACCCGGTCTCCCAACCGGCACATCACCTTCGGGGTCGGTGCCCACTACTGCCCGGGGGCCTCGCTCATCCGTCTCGAGCTCGAGGAGGCGCTTCGCGCCCTGCTCAAGCTCCCGCGCTGGGAACTCGTCGGCAAGCCCTACACCTACCAGGGCTCCAACTTCCAGGACCGCGGCCCCAGCTCGCTCCACGTGCGCTTCCCGAAGAACTGAGCCAGGCCGGGAACGGGCGCTCAAGGAGCGAGGATGCGCCCGAGCTCGCCAGGCCTCAGGAACCGCCAGTTGCACCGGCGCGTGGCGGTGTCACACGTGTTCGAGCCGCCACACTCCGCCTGAGTGCCCTGGGGACAATCGCGGGCCGTGCCACCCGCCTCGGCCAGCGCGTTGAAGACCCCGGGGCCCTCCCCCGCCATGGCATCATTGCCCACGGGCATCACGTACGTCCGCACACCCCGCTGGCGCAGGCCGTTCAGCAGCGCCACCGGGGCTTCCAGGTCCAGGCAGCCCAGACGTGCCAGCGATCCCGTGCAGGACGCGCCGGACACGGTGCAACGGCACTCGGGCTGGGTGCCGTCGTAGGGGTTGTCGGCGTTGCAGTTGGGCAGGCCATCCGTGACGATCACCACCAGATCCCCGGGCATGGCGGCGGAGGAGCCGAGCGGAGTTTCCCGCATCACCATCTCCAGCGTGTCGCCCAGGGGAGTGGAGCCCAGGGGGGCCGGGACGTTGCGGATCGCCTGAAGCACCTCATCCGCCGAGAGCTGAAGGCTCGCGGGCTCATCCACCATGGGCGGGGAGACCCTCATCTGGGCCGAGGCGCTGCAGGCCCCCACGGGTGCCGTGCCGCCGCTCGCGGTGGCGGGGAAGAACGCCAGGCCATAACGGGCCTGGGTCGCATGGATGGTGATGAACTGCTCCAATTGAAGCCTCACCTCGCCGAGCCGCGTGGGGCACACGGCGGGCACGCAGTTGTCCTGCCCCTGCGTACCGCACACGGTGCTGTCGGGCATCCGGCAGTCGGGATCCGCCATGTCGATGGGATAGATCATGGTGGCGGAGCGATCCACCAGGAACACCACATAGGGCTTGCGCGAGGCAGTGCCTCCATCCGGGCCCGGGCTCCCACCATCCGGGCCAGGGAGTCCTCCATCCACCCCAGCGTCCGTGCCTGACGGAGGCTGATCGGAACTCGAACACGCCGGCAAGAGCGCCAACAGCAAGCCCAGGAAAAGACCCTCACACCACCTTGTAGACATTCAATTCCTCGCGCAGCGCTTCGAGCGACGCACCGAACTCTACGACCCGAAAAACGTCCCCGCTACCACCGAACTCAACGCCAGACTGTCTTCACCTCGGATGCTCCACGCGCCTGGGCCAGGAGCGTGGCCTCTTCCTCCACGGCGGCGCGCAGCTTGGTGCTGGCCTTGCCGGTCAGCTCCACCGTCAGGTGCAAGGCTGACTGCTTCTTCTGCACACGCGTGAGGCCGATGATGTCGGTACCGGCGAGCGCCAACCCGGTAGGGCTCAGGTTCTTCCAGACCACCTTCTGCAACGCGGAATCGGGGACCAGCAGCGAGCGATCGCGCAGTTGCAGCAACGGATCACCGGGCGAGAGCAGCCGCACGACGGACCCGAGCGTGTCCGGATCAGCGGCCGCCAGGACCTTGGCGTCGGACTGGAGAATCCACCGGCTCGACGGCCGGGCACCCGCTCGCGGGTGGTCGCTCTGGACCTCGACCTGCACCAGCTCGTGCTCCAGCGCCGCCCACATCGCCTGGGGCTGACCGCCGCCCAGGCCAGCCCAGGCCGCGAAATCGCCCACGGTCGAGGGGCCGTAGACGCGCAGGAATCGCCGCAGCAGCTCTGCGGCTGGCGCTTCCCTGCCCTTCTCGTGCGCCGCCTTGCCTCCGAGCCACCGGTCCGCCCGGGCGAGCAGGTAGGGTCCTTCGTCCTGGGTAAACAGCACCAGCGGCGCGGCCAGAGCGACCGCGTAGATCAGCGAGGGATGCACGTGGTGGCTGTCGCATCCCCGGCAGTAGGGCAACAGCCCCTTCGGTACCCGCTGCCGCAGCTCGGCGTGCAGGGCGTCCCGGTCGAGCGGCCCTCGGGCCAGCGCCGCGGTCACCTCACGGGTCACCCGCTCCACCGCCTCCAGGGCGGATAGCTTCGCCGCCTTCACCGAAGTCAGCGCTGGGCCGATGAAGGCACGCATCGACTTCTCGTCGGGCGGCAACAGCCCGGCTGCGAGGAGCGAGAGGTCCTCTGCTCGCACCACCGTCGGCGCGCCTCGCATCGCCCGCATGCGCACCAGCGCGCGCTGCTCGAAGGCCTGGACCAGTGTATCGGGCGATGCGCCCCGGAGACGCGGCGCCAGGGCTGCCTGCGCGGCACCCGGCGGGAAGTCGGGCAATCCCAGCTCCCCCACGGCGGCCAGCAGCTCCCCTGTGCGGCGCCGCAATCCGCTGCGGCTCAGCCGGAAGGCGATGATCTGCCGGGGCGTGACGGTCACCATGGTGGGTCCTTCCTGCTCGCGTTTCCCGGTGCTGCGGTGCTCACCATGCTCCTGGCGAGAGGGCTCCTTCTACCCTCAAATGCGAGTGTGCCAGTCTGCGTGTGCTCAGGCCCCCAACGAGCGAAAAGCGGTACGTCCCGCTTGAGCGCGGCTCGCCAGTGGCTGAAAGATGGGCACGATGGAGGAGGAATGGCTCTGGGGATGGGATTCGACGCCGGGCATCGTCTCCGTGTGGGCCGAGCCTGATGGCCGTGCTTTCGTCTGGCGGCGGATCCCCAAGACCGGCTCGCTCGTGCGAGAGGATGTGCGCTTTCGCCCGTGGCTGCTCCTCACTTCGCTGGAAGACCTCGCCCATCTGGGCGAGCGGCTCCGCCCCGAGCATGAAGGGCCCGCCCCCAACCGGGTGACCTGGCAGGAACTCACGGGGCCTGGCGCGCTGCGCTACCTCGTGCGCGCGGATGATGGGCGCGCGCTCACTGCGGCGGTGCTCCAGGGGGCTTCACGGCGCATCGGCCGATCTCCTGGAAACCTGCGTGACCTCGGCGCCGACACGGTGCTCGCGCTCCCACCCGAGGAGCAGTACCTCATCGCCTCGGGCCGTACGTACTTTCGAGAGCTCGACTTCGACGAGCTGCGCCGCCTGCAGCTCGACCTCGAAACCACGGGGCTCGACCCCCGCCAGGGGAGGATCTTCCTCGTGGCGCTGCGTGACCCCGACGGCAACACCGAGGTGCTCGAGGCGCAGGGCGAGGATGACGCCGCCGAGGCGGACCTGCTGCACCGCATGGTCGCCCGCGTGCGTGCCCACGATCCCGATGTCATCGAGAACCACAACCTGCATGGCTTCGACCTGCCCTTCATCGCTCACCGCGCACGGGTGCTCGGCGTCCCGCTCGCCCTGGGACGTGCCGGGTCCCCCGGGCTGAGGGAGCGCCCGGCCTCGCGGGGAGCCTCGCTCGGAGGCAGCGCCCCGAAGGCCATGCGCCGCATGCGGTACACCGTGCCTGGCCGCGAGCTGATCGACACGCTGGATGCGGTGATTCGGCATGACTTCGCCGCGCGCGATCTGCCGGGACATGGGCTCAAGGCGGTAGCCCGGCATCTGGGGCTGGCAAGCCCCTCGCGCGAGCACATTCCGGGAGCCCGGGTGTACGAGTTCTTCCGCCGTGACCCCGCGCGCGTCCGGCGCTACGCGCGCGACGATGTGACGGAGGCCGCGGGGCTGGCTCGCATGCTGGGCGGGGCCGCCTTCGCGCTGGCCCGCATGGCCCCCCGCCGCTACGAGCGGCTCGCGGACGCGGGGCCTGCCACCGGCGTGCTGGATCCGCTCCTGGTGCGCGCCTACCTCCGGGCGAGAGCCGCGCTTCCCGCGCACGAGGCCAGTGACGGCACGCCCCACAGTGGAGCGGGGCTTCACCTGTTCGCCACGGGCGTGGCCCGGCACGTGGTGAAGGCCGACGTCGCCAGCCTGTATCCCTCGCTGATGCGGCAGTACCGGATCGGCCCGCGGCGCGATCGGCTGGGCGCCCTGCTCGCGCTGGTCGATCAGCTGGTGGACCAGCGGCTGGCGGCCAAGGCCCGGGCCCGCGCAGCGGCGCCTGGCTCACCGGAACGGCACAGCCAGGAGGCGCTGTCCGCGGCGATGAAGATCGTCGTCAACTCGGCCTACGGCTACCTGGGGGCCCCGGGCCTCACCCGCTTCTCGGATGTGCACGCCGCCAACGAGGTGACCCGGCGCGGACGCGAGGTGCTGGGCCTGCTGTGCGAGGAGCTGGCCCGGCGCGGCGTCACCCTGCTGGAGGCCGACACGGACGGGGTGTACTTCGCCGTGCCGGAGGACTGGCGCGAGGCCGATGAGCGCCGCGTGGTCTCCGAGGTTGCCGCGCTGTTGCCTCCCCGGGTCCGCCTCGAGTTCGACGGGCGCTATGACGCGATGCTCTCGCACGAACCGAAGA
>DASVVJ010000475.1:0-3129 GCA_036389955.1 Myxococcaceae bacterium | reverse complement strand
AGGAAACCAGCGCCACCATGATCACAACGCTCTGTCTCATCCGCCGCCGCAAGAACACCCTTGCCCTCGCCCTCCTAACTGCCCTGGTGCTGGTGGGGTGCACGCCCTTCCACCAGGTGCCGGTGAGCACCGCCCCTGCCGGGCCTGGCTCGCCCAGTTGTGTTGGGGCGAGGGTCGCGGGTGAGGGCTGGAACCTTGTGGACGCCTACGTCCGCGAGCAGCTTGAGCGAGCCGCTGTCAGCGCATGCGCCGTCCGCGAAGCCGGGCCGCCAGCTTCCACCCCCGAGAGCACCAGGGCGCCGCAGCTGCTGGAGCAATCACCAGCAGGCGCGGGAAGTTCGCTACCAGCGTCCGGGCCAGGTACTCCGCCTTCTCCTGCTCCCGCCACGCCTGGAGAACCTCAGCCAACGCCCGGGGTGGACACCTCACGCAACGCCAGACGCGTCCTGCGCCGTGCCGGCACCCTCTACAGACCCATCGTTCACACGGCAGGCATTTTCGCCAGGCTGGAGCGTCACAGACGTAACAGCGTCGCGCTCGGCTGAACGCAGGAGGTTGGCGCCACATGGGGTGCCTCCCTACGTCAGCTTGAAGCACTGGCAAAAAGTTCAGCTTGCGGCAAGCACGGATGCCTGCTTAGCCTTGTCCTCAGGTCGCAGTTGAAAAACTGCGGCCCCTGGGGACCGCGCCAACGGTCAACCCAGGGGCCTACCACGACGGTGTAAGAGCACCGGCGAGGGTCTCGATAGGACGTACCACGTAAGAGCGTGGTCTGGCCTGAAGCCTTGAGATGTGCCCCTGAGTGCCCGGACCAATGACCGTTGCCCTTGGCGGGACAACGCTGTGCAGTCACTGCCGAGGTGGCGGTGACGGCTGGTGTCGGCCATGCCGGACACGAGCAACATCAACACTGAGACTCTCTCAGGTCTTAACCCTACCCGTCAACATAGTCTTACCTTATCAGACCCAACGTCAGAGCGGCGGAAGGCAGCGGCGGCCCTTCCTGGGCGCTTTATGGCCTGGCTCCAGCACTGCAGCCGCGTCTCGTTACCGGGACTTTCTCTTGGTCGGACGCTGCTTCGTGGCCTTGACCTTGGTCGGCGGCGGCTTGGTCTCCTCCGCATGCGCCTCCAACCAGGTGGAGATCTCCGCCGCCTGCTGCGGCTTCTCCAGCTTCACGTAATGCGCGTGAGCCTCCCGGGCAGCTTCCCGGGCCTGCTCCGGTTCCTGGCCCACCGTCCACAGGGCCTTGGCCAGCGCAAATCCCGCCTGCGCGAGCAGTTCCGGCTCCGTGTCCTTGTACGCCAGCGCCTTTCGCAACGGCTCGACGGCCTGGGCCGCCTTGCCTCCGGCCAGCATCGCCTGACCGATTCCGTCGTACGAATACGACAGATCCAGGTGCTCCTCGCCCAGCGCCTTGCGCCGCAGCTCCAGGGCTTCCTGGAACGTCTTCACCGCCTCGTCATAGCGCTTGAGCGCGATCTGGCTCGTGCCCAGCTCGTCCAACGCCGTGGCCACCGCCGGATGCTCCGGCCCCTGTGTGGCTCGCCGTACCTCGAGCGCCTTGCTCACGTGCTCCAGCGCCTGCTCCAACTGGCCGCTCTCGCGGTACGCGCTGGCCAACATCGTATGGCGCGTGGCCACCTCGGGATGCTGCTCGCCCTTGGCCTCCTGCGTCTGCCGCAGCGACTGGCTCAGCAACGTGATGGCCGTCGCATGGTCGCCCATCTTCAGCGCCACCAGCCCCAGCCCGTGGCTCACCTTGGCGTGCTTGGGATGGTCCGGCCCCAGAGCGCCCGCCATCATCTCCCGGGCACGCTGGAACAAGTCCTTCGCCTCCTGGTAGCGGCCCTGCTGCAGCGCCACGTAGCCCAGGTTCCCCATCAGATCGATCGCCAGCGGTGGCTCGCCGTCCACCCGCTTGAGGATCGCCGCCGCCACCTGGCCCCACCGGTCCGCTTCCTTCGGGTGCCCGTTGTTCACCTGCGCGAAGATGAGCTTGGTGAGCACCTCCACCCGGAGCCGATCGGACCGGCTGGCCTCGGCCGCGTCAAAAGCCCGCTCAAGCTGGCCAATGCCCTCGGTCGCCTCGCTGCTCTGCGCCAGCAGCCAGCCCAGGTGGAACCGCAGCTCGGCCTGTAGCGGCATGTACGCGGACGCCATCACTTCGGGCTCGAGCTGGCGCGCCAGCTCCACGCCCGCCTTGTAACGCCCCGCGTCATGCAGCGCCTTCACCTCGGCGATCTTCCCGCCGAGCCGCTCGATGGTGGCCCGCACCGCGGGATCCGCCGGCAGCGCGGGCTGATCCGCCAGCGAAGCAATGTCCTCGCATGGCCGCAGCGACGGCAGCGCCGCCGCCGCCTCTACCGCCCGCTCCACCACCTTGCCATCCGCCTCGGTCAGCAGGCCCGTCAGCGCGCTCAGGTCCTTGCGGCGCCGCTCCAGGCACACCATCCGCATGGACAGCAATTCCTCGGTCTGCTCGCCACGCACCCGTGTGGCCTCGCAGGCCTGGGTGTGCATGGAGGCCCACTGGCCGGAGTACCCGTCCAGCATGCGCGCCACCTTGAGCGCTGTCTCCTTCGCGAACGGCTTGCCCGTGGCCAGGAAGCTCGCCTCCAACTTCTGCCGCGTCTGGGGCCCCCACACCGAGGCCACCAGGGACTGAGAGCCCGCGCACACCCGGCTCTGCTGGTACAGGTAGCCGCCACCGCCGGCCGTGGCCATCGCCAGCACTCCGGCCGCCGCCAGAGCTCCGCGCCGGTTGAGCCGGCGCTGCTCCTGCGACAGGGCGTCCAGCAGCGCTTCCATCGACGGGAAGCGATCATCCGGGTGCAGCGACAGCCCCTTCATCACCGCGCGGCGCACCCAGGTGGGCACCTTGGCGTCCGCGGGCGGCTCGCGCGCCGCCGTGGTGTGCGGCAGGTTCTTCCAGCTCTCCTCCGAGCGGGCCGTGCCGGCCGTTCCGCGGGAGCTCTCCACCGCCGAGCGCGCCACCTGCCGCGGCTCGAAGGGACGCCTGCGGTACAGCGCCCAGTACAGCGCGGCGCAGAAGCTGAACTGGTCAGCGCGCGCGTCCACCTGGGTGCTCAGGTACTGCTCCGGCGGCATGTACTGAGGCGTGCCCAT
>DASVVJ010000474.1:0-2513 GCA_036389955.1 Myxococcaceae bacterium | reverse complement strand
CACGCGAGAGGTGGCGCCGAACCTGGATCGCCTGGTGGAGGAGGGCGCCACGCTCTTCACCCGCGCGTACACGCCCATCGCGCAGACGGAGCCCGCCTGGCGCTCCCTGCTTACCGGGCGCTGGCCTCATCGCACGGGCGTGCGCTACTCGCTCACCGCCGAGTCCCGCGTTCATCAGGTCCCCACCTTTCCCCGGCATTTCGCCGAGGCGGGCTGGCGCACCGTGTTCGCCACGGACTGCTCGCGCTTTCACGCCGAGGGACCGGACTCCGGCTTCACCACGCGCCTGCAACCGCCTCGTGGCGCGGTGAACTTCCTGCTGGAGAAGCTGCGCTATCGGGCGCTGGGCCTGTTCGCGGACCACCGGCTCGGCGCCGCGTGGCTGCCCGAGTTCATCGACAACCGCGCCCTGGCTGGCATCCATGATCCAGTGGGCTACGCGGACCGGCTCGCCGCGCGGCTCGTCACCGAGGCTCACCAGGGGCCCACGCTGTTCGCCTTTCACGCCACCGCGGCGCACTTCCCGGGCGATCCGGTGTACCCGCACTACCGGCGCTTCGTGGCGCCCTCCGAGCCGCTCGAGCGCCGGCTGCGCATGCACTTCTCGCCTGTGGCCGCCGGCAGCACCGGAGGCTGGAACCGTGAAGGGGCCGAGGGGCTCTACGACGAGCTGCTCTCGCAGGCGGACGCGCAGGTGGGCCAATTGCTCGACGCGCTGAAGCGGTCCGGGCGCTATGACGATGCGCTCATCGTCCTCTTCTCGGACCATGGCGAGAGCTTCCACGCGGATCGCCCGGACCTCGCCGGCGCCACGCCGGTGCACGGCGCCCGGCTCTCGGACGAGGAGTACCGGGTGCTGCTGGCGGTGAAGCTCCCCAAGGGCCAGAGCGCTCCCTCGCGGGTAGACACGCTGGTGCGGCTGGTGGACCTGGGGCCCACATTGCTGGAGCTGTCCGGCCTGCCCGCGTTGCCCACCGGGGTGGACGGCGTGTCCCTGGCTCCGCTGCTGCGAGGGCAGCCGTTCCAGCCTCCGCCGCTCTACGCGGAGACAGGCTTCACCCACGTGAGCCCCGAGGTGTTCGATCCGGGGCACTGGCCCGGGGCGCCTCGCGCCTTCGACACCTACCGCATCCGCGCGGACGGCGTGGTGGAGGTGGAGGCCAGCGCTCACGAGGCCATCGTCCGTGAGAAGGATCGGGGCGCCTTCGACGGCCAGCGCTGGCTGGTGGACCGGCCCCGGGAGGACGGTCGCGTGCAGCGCTCGTGTCTGGGCGCTTGTGAGCAGAGCGAGGCGTTGTCCGCCTGGCTGGACTCAGTCCTGAGGTAGGGTGCGCGCCATGACGACGAACTCCACCCAGAGCCTTCAGGAACGCTACGCCCCCAACAACTCCTGCTTCGGCTGTGGCCCCGCCAACCCCCAGGGCCTGCGCATCCGCAGCCGCGTGGAGGGCGAGCTCGTGGTCGCCGAGTGGACGCCCGCTGAGCACCACCAGGCGTTCCCGGGGGTCCTCAACGGCGGCATCATCGGCTCGCTGCTGGACTGCCACTGCAACTGGACGGCGGCCTACCACCTGATGAAGCAGGGCGGGCTGGACTCGCCGCCGTGCACCGTCACCGCCGACTACTCCATCCAGCTCAAGCGCCCCACGCCGATGACCGGGCCCGTCCGCCTGGAGGCCAAGCCGGTGGAGATCCAGGGGGACCGCGCCGTCATCGAGGGCGTGCTCACCGCGGGCGGCAAGGTGACGGCCACCTGCCGGGGCACCTTCGTGGCCGTGAAGCCGGGCCACCCCGCCTACCACCGCTGGTAGCCCCGGAAAGCCGAGGGCCCCGGCGCCTCCTGTGAAGGAGACACGCGGGGCCCGGGGCACTGCCACGCCGGAGCGGGGCGCTACTTGTTCATCGAGGCCAGCAGGTTGTGCCGCTGCACGGTCGGGTTGGGCTCGCCCTTGTCGGCGATCTTGTGCACCTGGCCGCCGATCTTGTCCTGCAGCAGCATCAGGCCGTCGAGCACCTGCTCGGGGCGCGGCGGGCAGCCGGGGATGTACACATCCACCGGGAGGATGCGGTCGATGCCCTGCAGCACCGCGTAGTTGTCGTAGAAGCCGCCCGACGAGGCGCACACGCCGAAGGCCACCACCCACTTGGGCTCGGCCATCTGCTCGTACACGCGCTTGAGGATGGGGGCCTGCTTCAGGTTGATGGTGCCCACCACCATCAGCAGGTCCGCCTGGCGCGGCGAGAAGCGGGGGAACTCGGCGCCGAAGCGCGAGATGTCGTGACGGCTCGCCGCCACGGACATGTACTCCATGCCGCAGCAGGCGGTGGCGTACGGGTAGGTGAACAGCGAGTACTTGCGGGCCCAGCCCAGGCCCTTGGAGACCATCCGCTGGAAGAAGCCCATGGCCTCGTCGCGGCGGGTGGCAATTACAGGGGCGATGTCAGTGTCAGCCATGGTGTGTGTCTCTCAGCTCTCCCAGTCGAGAGCGCCCTTCTTCCAGATGTAGATAAGG
>DASVVJ010000473.1:0-19775 GCA_036389955.1 Myxococcaceae bacterium | reverse complement strand
CTGGGGCAGAAGGACGTGGCCTTCCTGGCCATGTGCCGCGCGCTGCAGATCGACGCCGCCGACGACACCATCCGCGAGCAGGTGGAGCGGCTGGCGGACGAGACGGGCTCTCACGAGGAGCTGGCGGCCGTGTACGAGGAGGTAGCGGACGCGCTGCCCAAGGGCCCGCTGGCCGAACGCATCTACGCCACGCTGGCGCGGGTGCATGACGTGCGGCTGGACGATGCTCCGGCGGCGGAGGCCTCGTTCCGGAAGATCCTCGAGTTCGACCCGACCAACGCTACGGCGCTGGACGGTCTGGCCGCGATGTTCCAGCGGCGGGGCCGCGACCGTGAGTACGTGGTGTCGCTGGAGCAGAAGCTCGAGGCGGCCGCGTCGATCGAGGAGCGCAAGGGCATCCTCAAGGAGATCGCCCGCGTCTACGACGAGCGCATCAGCGATCCGCAGGAGGCGGCTTCGACGCTGCTCCGGGCGCTGGAACTCGAGCCGGACATCGAGACGCTCGACGTGCTGATCGCGCTGTACCGCCGTCAGAACGCGCACACGGAGGTGGCCTCCGCGCTGCTGCGCAAGCGGGACCTGGTGGGCACGACCGAGGCGCAGGCGCGCATCCAGGTGGAGATGGCGGGGGTCTACGAGCGGGACATCGGCGACGAGGAGGCCGCGGTGGTGGCCTACCGGCAGGCGCTGGAGTTCGACCCGTCCAACCGCGAGTCGCTGGAGTCCCTGGAGCGGCTGCACACCAAGCTCGACCAGCCGGCGGAACTGCTGGCGGTGTACGAGCGGATGCTGGAGCTGAGCGACGACTACCGCGAGCGGGTGCGGGTGCTCTTCCGCAGCGCCAACATCTGGGAGGACAAGTACCAGAACCCAGCCAACGCGGATCAGTGCATCGAGGCCATCCTGGCCATCGATGGGACGAACCTGCAGGCCATCAAGACGCTCATCCGCCTGCGGCGCATGCAGGAGCGGTGGGACGAGCTCATCGTGGCTTACGAGCGGCAGCTGGCGCTGGCGACGAGCCCGGAGGAGCAGGCCGAGCTGTACGTGGAGATCGGCAACGTCTACCACCAGCAGCTCAAGGCGGTGGACCGCGCGGTGGACACCTACGCCTACGCGCTGAACGCGGATCCCTCGTGCCGGCCCGCGCTGCACGCGCTGGGCAATCTCTACGAGCGCAGCGGTAACTGGCCGTTCGCGCTGGAGATGCTGGCGCGGGAGGCGCAGCTGGCGGGTCAGACGGCGGATGCGGTGGAGCTGTGGCACCGCATGGGCAAGATCAACGAGGACATGTTGATGGACCCGGGCAGCGCGAAGTCCTGCTACCAGCAGGCGCTCGCGATTGACTCGGGGTACCTGCCCAGCATCCGGGCGCTGAAGGGCATTCAGGAGCAGGCCAAGGACTGGAGCGGCTACGAGCAGACGCTGCTCCAGGAGGCCGAGAGCACCGACGATCCGAAGGCCAAGGCGCAGGCGCTGTTGGACGTGGCGAAGTACCACGCGGACACGCGCGAGGACCGCGACACGGCGACGAAGTACTACGAGGATGCGCTCAAGCAGGTGCCGGATCTGCTCGAGGCGGCCAAGCCCCTGGCGGACGTGTATGTGGCCCGCGAGGACTGGCTGCTCAGCGAGCGGATGCTCGACATCGTCGTGCGGAAGATGGCGGAGCGGGCGATCGCGGAGAAGGACGGAGCGCTCACGGTGGAGCTGTCACGGCAGCTCTACCGGTTGGGCTACGTGTCCGAGAAGCTGGGCAAGAGCGAGAAGGCGCTCGCCTCGTACGAGAAGTCGTACAGCCTCGACGCGCGGTACCTGCATAATCTCGAGTCCTACGGCAACCTGCTGGTGAAGGAGAAGCGCTACGAGGACGCGTTCAAGGTCCTCCAGGCCATCCTCGTCCACCACCGTGAGAGCCTGACGGACCTCGAGGTGGTGGAGATCTACTGGCAGCTCGGCGAGGTGCTGGCCGCGCAGGGCCAGGCGGAGCGTGCGCAGAACCACTTCGAGAAGGCGCTGTCCACGGATCCGGGGCACGAGCCGTCGCTGCGCGCGATGGTGAAGCTGATGGACAAGGCGGGCCAGTTCGAGAAGTCCGCCGAGCTGCGCCAGCAGCTCGTCAACGTGCTGGACGGCGAGGCCAAGGCGCGCGTCTACCTGGAGCTGGGCCAGATCGCCCGCGACAAGCTGCAGGATCCGTTCATGGCCATCGACGCCTTCACCGGCGCGCTCCGGGAGCAGCCCGATGCGCTCGAGGTGATGGACTCGCTCTACATGCTGCTGCGCGAGACGCGCCAGGGTCACAAGGCGGCGGACGTGCTGCAGCGGATGCTCAAGCTGCCGGCGCTGACGGCCGAGCCGCAGAAGGCCAAGGGCGTGTGGTTCGCGCTGGGTGAGATCCGGCGTGACGAGCTGAAGGACATCGAGGGCGCGGCCGAGGCGTTCAACGCAGCGCTGGATCTGGACCACCGCTTCGTCAAGGCGTTCAGCTCCCTGGAGTCCCTGCTGGGCGAGGCCAGCCAGTGGACGGCGCTGGCGGAGAACTACGCGCGGATGCTCGCGCGCGTTCCGAAGACGCCGGACACGAAGGTCGCGCGCATGGCGCTGTGGCGGGCCCTGGGCGATCTGTACCGCCAGGTGCTGAAGGATCCGGAGCAGGCGGTGGCGGCCTACGGCGTGGTGGCCAACGGCGCGCCGGAAGACGCGGGGGCGCAGGAGATCTTCGCGGAAGTGGCCGCGCAGATGCCGGGTAGGGAAGAGGAGGCCATCGCGGCGCTCCGCCGGGCACTGCCGAACACGAAGGATCCGCGCAAGGTGTGCAACCAGCTGGTGCGTCTGTTCGCGATGCGCAAGAACTACGACGGAGCGTGGCTGGCCGCGCAGGCGGTGGCGGGGCTCATCGGCTCGCCGGGCGACGACGAGAAGGAGATCCTCACCAAGCTGGGGCCTCACGCCAAGCGCAAGGAAGTGGCGCAGCGCGCGCTGACGGACAGGCTGTGGCAGTCGCACCTGTTCCACCCGAAGGTCCGCGGTCCGCTCTCGGAGCTGCTGGGCATCCTCTTCGAGCAGGTGGGCCACCTCTATGCGGTGCCCTTCCCGCAGTACCAGATCGTTCCGAAGAAGCACCGGATCGACGTGGGCACGTCGCAGGAGTACTACATGCACCACTACCGCTTCGTGGCGCGGCTCTTCGGCATGGAGGCGTTGGAGTTGTACTCGCCCTTCCTCATCGTGAAGCGCGAGCAGCTCAGCCGGCGCAGCAACGAGCCGCTTCCTGATCCGATGCTCAACGTGGAGCTGCTGCAGACGCACCCGGCCAGCGTGCGGGTGGGCCGCAAGTTCTTCGATGAGCAGGGGCAGAAAGAGGTCTACTACCTGCTGGGCCGCACGTTGGCGCTGGCGCGTCCGGAGCTCGCCTTCAGCCAACGGCTGGCGCCGGATCGGCTCGAGGCCCTGCTGCAGGCGGCGCTCAGCCTGTTTGCGCGGCAGATCCAGCCCACGGTGGATCCGCGGGCCTTCGACGAGGCCCGCAGGATGCTCGAGAAGAGCCTCAGCGAGCCGGCCCGGGCGGCGCTGTCCAAGGTGGTCAGGGCGTACCTGCCCACTGCTACACCCATGGACATCCGCAACTGGTTGGAGGGCGTAGAACTCACCGCGGCGCGGGCAGGCCTGTTCGCCGCGGGCGAGATGGAGCCGGTCCACCGCATGGTCAGCGGGGAGACAGGCTCGGCGTCTAGAGTGACGTCCGCCACCAAGCTACGGGATCTACTGGTGTTTGCCACGTCCGAGGACCTGCATGATCTGCGTGTCGCTGTAGGGACGCACGTGGAGGTGCAGGTGCGTAAGTAGCAGGTAGAACTCCGGAGAGGGTTCAAACGTTGAAAGGCGACCGGGCGGTCACAGGCCTCATCCTTGACCCCCCTGTGGGCCACCTCTACGATTTTGGCCGAGATTTACTCGTTTTTTCTGAGACTTGCGGGGAACGATGCGCTTCGTCTGCGACAGCTGCAATGCGCAGTACATGATCAGTGACGACAAGGTTGGCGCCAAGGGCGCCAAGGGCGTCAAGATCAAATGCAAGAAGTGCGGCCACATGATCCTGGTTCGTCCGAATGGCGCTGCGGCGTCGAAGGACAACGGGGCAGCGGACGCACCGGTTGCGGACACCGCCGCGGCGGCTGCCGCGAGCAATGGGGCCTCGGGCTCTGCTGCCGCGGGGTTGCCTTCGTCGATCGGCACGCCGCCTTCCGAGGGCCTCTTCTCGGGCGTGGAGGAGGATGAGATCGGCGCGGTATTCGATCAGGTCCTCAGCTCGGGTCCGAACAAGATCCCCTCGGGCGATCTGCTGGGCGACAGCAAGCCGGCGGCGGCCTCGGCCGTGCAGAAGCTGGCGGCGGCCGAGTCGGAGCCGGACGAGCCCAAGGCGGCGGCGCCCAACGACTGGTACGTCGCCATCGAGGAGCGCCAGGTAGGGCCGCTCACCGTGGAGAAGATCAAGGAGCACTGGGACCGCGGCGAGGTGGGGCCTGACAGCCTCTGCTGGCGCGCGGGCTTTGGTGACTGGATCCCGCTGTCCGAGGCGACGGAGCTGGCCTCGGTGCTGGCGCCGCGTCCGGCCAAGCCGGTCATCGTCGCGCCCGCGGCCGTGGCGCCCTCGGCCCCGGCCGCGCCGGTGGAGTCCGCCTTCAGCGCAGGGGCGGCGGCCAAGAGCACGCGTGCGGAGATCCCCGCGGCGCCCGCGCTGGGAGCCGAGCCCACCTCGTCGGGCTGGAAGCCCTCGGCCGCGAGCGTGCTCGCCTCGCTGGTGAAGGAGGAGAACGACGCGCTGACCAAGCCTCCGCCCAGGTCCACGCCGGCGGAGGAGAAGCCGTCCACGGGTGGGCTGCTCGATCTGCCAGCGGAGCCGGTGGCGGCCCATTCGCGCCCGGCGCCCGCGATGGCGGCCATGGTGGCGGCTGAGGCTCCCATGCACGCGCCGCAGCCGGCTCCCATGCCGTATGCGCCCGTGGCGCCCGCGCCCGTTTATGCGCAGCCCGCGCCCGCGTACCCGCAGCCTGCCTACGCGGCGGGCTATCCGCAGCCTGCGTACCCTGGCTACCCGCCGCCGGGCGTGGGCGTTCCTCAGGGAGGCGGCAACAAGACGGCCATCATGATCGGCGCGGCCGCGGTGGGCGTGCTGCTGCTAGGCGCCGTGCTCTTCCTGGCGCTCAAGGGCAATTCCAACTCCAGTGGCACGACGGAGAACCCGCAGCTGGCTGCCGCGACGCAGCCTCCGCCGCCGGCGCCCAAGCCGGTTGAGCCGCCTGCGGCTGCGACGCCACCGGCCGCGGCGACCCCGCCTGCGGCCACTCCGCCGCCCGCTGCGGTGGCGGCGGCTGGGACACAGCCTGCGGCCAACACGGGTGCGCAGCCGGCTGTGGCCGCGGCGACTCCGACGCCTCCGGCGGTAGCGCCTCCGACGACGCCTCCTCCTGCGGCGGTGGAGCCGAAGCCGGCCGAGCAGCCGCGCACCGAGCCAACGCGCGTGGCGGAGCGGGAGCCGTCTCGCACGACCTCCAAGCCGCGCATCAAGGAGGAGGGCGGCGTGGCTTCCTCTTCGAAGCCGTCCTCGAAGCCGGCGGATGACGGGCTGGATGACGACTTCGACTCGCTGTTCGGCAAGCCGAAGGCGCAGGCGAAGCCGGGCTCGAGCCAGGGCTCGACGCCTACTCCGTACATCCCTCCCGAGCCGGGCGGCGGCGGGAAGACGCAGGAGTCGCTCGCGCAGTCGGACATCATGGCGGTGGTGCTCAACAACAAGCCGGCCATCGTGAAGTGCGTGAACGAGCAGAAGAAGCGCGACCCGGGCATCAGCGGCAAGCTGGTGATGCGCTGGGTGATTCAGACGAGCGGCAAGACGACGAGCGTGTCGGTCCGCACGGACGAGTTCAAGAAGACCTATATGGCGAGCTGCATCACGGGGCTCATCAAGGGATGGACTTTCCCGAAGCACAAGAAGCAGGGCGATCCCATCGATTTCCCGTTTACCTTCTGAGCGAGATGATTTGAGCAAACTGTGACGCGATCGTCGCAAAGGTCGCGTCACTGTTAGCTCCTGCATGCACTGAATGCCTGGAAGGCCGTCCCCGTCGAGAACGCGTCGACATTCGTTGACACGTCCGGGGGGGGGGGCTAAAGCGCTCCCCGCTCGCAGGACGGAGGGGGCTTGCGAGGCCGGAAAGCCCCCTGTGCGAGGCACCCACAGGAGGAGTTCCAGCATGCAGCTTCGGAAGACGATTTGGATGCTCACCGCTTTGAGCGCGATGAGCCTGGTGATGACTGGCTGCCCCGAGGACGGCGAGACCAGCACCGAGTGCGCGAGCACTGCGGAGTGCCTCGAGTCTGAGATTTGCCACCCGACGGCGAAGCTATGTGTCACCACGTGCGATAGCGGGGATGACTGTCCGAGCTCGTCGAAGACGTGCGCGGCGGTGAGCGCGACGGACACGACGAAGGTGTGCCAGTGCCAGACGGACCAGCTGTGCAACCTGGATACGGAAGACGGCAGCCTGATCTGCTCGACGCTGGACAAGGTGTGCACGACGAAGTGCGCGGCGGACGCTGACTGCGGCGCGGGCCGTACGTGCAACACCACGTCGGGCCAGTGCCAGGGAGGCACGACGGGCTGCACGACGAACGCGCAGTGTGGCACGGGCCAGGTTTGCGACACCGCGACGGGCCAGTGCAAGCCGGGTACCAACCCGGGTGACTCGTGCGTGGGCGAGGGCAAGTCCACCTGCAACTACGGCCAGTACTGCACCGCGAGCAAGTGCACGGCGGTGACGGCGCCGACCTGCGCCAACTTCGACCCCGCGCGCGGTGGCAAGGCGCCGGTGTGGACCACGAGCTCCACCGGCCCGATCATCTACGAGGTGACCCAGGTCTCCTTCGCCAACGACTCGTTCTGCTCGGGCGCTGGCGACGTGACCGCGAAGGCCCGCGTGAAGGCGTACACCACGGGCGCCTCGTTCCCGACGGACAAGGATGACCTGAACGCCCTCATGTATGTCCGCGTGAACGGCTCTGAGATCCCGGGCGATCCCCTGATCCGTCAGTCCGAGTACTCCGTCAGCGCCGACGGCAAGACGGCCACCTTCACGATGAACTTCTGCCCGGGGGCTACTGCGACCACGCTCTCGATCGGCATCTACTTCACGGGTGGTAACGAGGTCTGCGCGCAACTGAACAAGTAAGCGATGAAGGTCCCCTAGTCAGGGGCTCCATGAGACCCCGCTCCTCCTACGAGGGGCGGGGTCTTGTCGTTAAGAGGCAGAAAAGTAGCTGTCAGTCCTACATGGGACTTTGAATTTCACTTATTCCGGTCCGTTCTTTAAGGCAGCGGCGCTGAGACGCCGGTGCTCACCAGAAAGGGAAACGCAATGTCGCTCATGAACCTGACCCGCTTCTTCTCGCTGTGCCTTGCTATGTCGGCAGCCCCTGTGCTCGCCAGCGAGTCCGGTGTGACGATCTCCGGCGGGACTGTTCGGCTGGATTGCCCGGCGGGGACCGTGCAGAACACCACGAAGATTGCCAAGGACACCGACGTCTACTGCAAGAAGACGGCGAAGCAGGATGGGAACGAGCCCACCAGGCATGGCCCTGTCGTCTCATTCTGGGCCAATGGCCAGAAGCGGGTCATGGGACAGACCCAGGACGGCTTCAAGGTCGGTAAGTGGACCTTCTGGGATGAGAACGGTGTGAAGACGGGAGAGACGGAGTTCCTGAAGAGCCACTACCACGGCACTCGGGTTCAGTTCCATGCGAACGGGACCAAGAAGGAGGAGCAGCAGTGGGTCAAGGGCAAGCGCGAGGGCCTGACGGTCACGTACGCGGAAAACGGGCAGAAGGTGTCCGAGATGCACTTCGCGGGTGACCGCATGGTGAAGGAGCAGCGGTTCGAGGACGGCAAGCCCGTGGCCAACAAGTAGTTCTCCGCTGCAGCGCTGAGCACGAAGGGCCCTTCTCCAGGCGGGGGAGGGCCTTTTGCTTTTCGCGCGCATTGCCCTGCTTGTGCAGGCTCGGCTAGAAGCGCCCTCGTGAAGGTTGAATCTCTTGTTCCCCTCCTGCCTGAACTCCCACTCCGCCCTGTCGCGGAAATGGGACTTCGAGAACTGGAGCGCCTCCGGCTCATTCTCCGGGGGGGCTCGGTTATCGATTGGCGCAGGATGCATTTCGAGTCCCGCGACGAGGTGGACCACTTCCTGCGGCTGTGCCAGCTCGATCTCTCGCGTCCTTACGACGAAGCGTGGGCGCGCACGGTACTTGCGGATGCCGTGGAGTACCTTCGAAAGACCTTCAACTACCGGGTGGCGGAGGCGGTCGCGAATCCCACGGAGATTCACGACCTTTTCCTCTTTGCGTCAGGCGTCAAAGGGGCACCCAGGTACCGCCGCATTGCCTGCATCACGCTGAAGGTGATGCACGTGCTTCAGCACATTGAGGGGCGGGATCTGCTCTTCCGGCTCGCTGCTTCCGAGGCAGAGCTGTCGGACATGGTGACGGATAAAGTGCTTGGGGTGGCCCGGGAGATTCAAGAGAAGGGACTGCCCGTGGTGGAGTTCGCGCACTCGCTCAAGACGCGTGACTCTCTGATCACCAAGCTGATAGCCAAGAAGGAAACTGTGGCGGCGCAGGTCTACGACCGCACGCGCTTTCGAATCATCACCAAGAGCCGGATGGATATCCTTCCGATCCTCTACTTCCTTACACAGCGCCTGTTTCCTTTTAATATTGTCGTACCTGGGCAGACAGAAAACACTCTTTTCCCATTCAAGTCAGTCCTGACTGAGTACCCGCACTTTGAGCAGTACGCGGCACAACTCCATCTGGATCGAGACTATGAAGCTCGGGAAGACCACACTGGGAATCAGTTCTCAGGCATTACCTACAGAGCGCTCAACTTCGTGGTCGACATGCCCATGCGGATGGATGCGTACCTGCCTCCTCCTGAGCATGATCCACGGGAACGCAAAGGAAGAATTGTCTTTGCGCTAGTTGAATTCCAGATTGTTGATGAAGAGACGGCTCGTCTTAACGAGGAAGGCGAGAACGCCCACAGGCTCTATAAGCGTCGGCAGAAGCGGCGCGTGTTGCGCCGCCTTGCACGCGGCCTGGTTGTTCCAAAGCGCAAATGAGCCGCGCGCAGTTGCTGTCAAGGATACTGGTAAGTCACCTCCAATTCAGCCAGCTTTGGTGAAGTAGCTTCAGAGGAGTAAACCTCATCGAAAGAGCTGTCGTTGTCGGTGGGAACTTCGAATCGAAGCCTGAACTGTGAGCGCTTGCTGCTGCGGTTGGACCTGTCCTGCCAATCGAGTGCAACGAAAGACGTGACGTCGAAGATGCCGCTTGTCGTTAACTCGCTGCTGGTGACAAAAATCGGAGGACTGAGGGCAGGGGACTCGTACTGAACCCTGGCTTCAGGATTGACTGTCTCTGCTGTGGAGAGAGCAATTTGATTTCCGATATACACTCGTTCGATAAGGAGCCTGCCGAGGACTCCGAAAGGGTCTCCGTTTCGGCCGCTGATGTACCACTTGAGCTTGGCGTTTGTGATTTGAACGAGATTGTCCGGGAGCGCGTCGAGAGTGAAACCAATGAAAAGCCGCCTGGTCGTATTGCTTGACCAGTCTCCAACCTCCGCGCTGCTGTAAAAATGTGACTGCTTCCAATAGTCAGGGGCTGACGCGGAGCCACTGGTCTGGGGGTTGAAGTCGATCGTCACGGTGTTGATGCGAATGACGCGGAAGGTGCTCGTCACTTCGCTCCCTAGCGTGTTGCCGGCCAGATCCTCTGCGGTCGTCGTTACACGCCAGCTGACCTCAGCCCCGTAAGGGAAGTCCGTATCCGGGTTGAAGGTCATCTCCGTACCAGCCGCATTCCAGTCAAAAACTCCCGAGTTAAAGCCTCCAGGAGAGGTGATGTCGAACGCCGCTTGCGCAGCGGGCTTGTCCATCGGCTCGGAGAACACCACCGTAATGGAAGCGTTCCGCGCCACTCCGACGGCTGCGGCACCCGGTGTACTGCCCAGGACCGTGGGAGGCGTGGTGTCGGGGGCGGGACCTGTCGTGCTGAACGAGTACGCCTTCTGGCCCGTGAGCAGGTTGCCTGCCTTGTCCCGGCCGTCCACGAACAGGGTGTAGTTCGTGTTCTGGGCCAGCAACTCCCCAGGCTGAAGCGTCAGCAGCGTGTCCCCGTTCGACCAGGTGGGTGTACCCAGGTTCACCTGGGGCCCGGTGGTCACCTGCACCGTGCTCACGTTCATCGGCTCGGAGAAGAGCACCGCAAGCTGCGTGCTCGTCGACACCTGGCTCGAGCCCGGCGCCGGAGTCACTTGCGTCACCGTTGGCCGGGTGAGGTCCATGGGAACCCCCGAGTCAGGGGTTCCCGCGTCGGGCGGCATGCCGGCGTCCGGCTTCGTCCCTCCGTCACCGGGTGCCTCGGGAAGAGGCTCTCCGACTTCCGGGACGTTGATGCATGCGGACAACAGCACTGCCGCAACCAGGGGGATGAAACGTTTGAGTAGGGTCATGCCGCTGCTCCAGAGCAAGGGGCGTTCCAGCGCGCTCTGCCGTCGCTGGCTCTGCTCTGGCCGCAGGAAAGACCGCTTTTCGCCTCGAAAGCCAGTGGCCCTCAGCCCCCAACCCCGGACGCACCGTCCGCGGATGCGGACAGGCGTCTCGAAAACGGGACGGTAGGGGAGCGCTCGGCGGGGCTACTTCTTCTTCCGGTTCTTCTTCTTGTTCGCCTTCTCGCGCTTACGGCGCTCCTTGATGGCGTCCCGATCCTCGGGCTTGCCGCCCGCCGAGGGGGGCGCGTAGCCCATCAGCCGCGCCTTGGCCATCGCCGCCTGGCCCATCGGAGGCGTGTAGCCCGGGGCAAGCTGCGGCATCTGCATGGGCATCCCGCCTCCCATGCTCCCCATGGCCTGCTGCATCAGCTTGTCCTTCCCCATGATGCTCGACAGGTCCATGTTCTTGAGCTGTGAGAGCTGACCCAGCTGCTTGAACCCTGGGATCCGCCCCAGCAACCCCGGGTTCTGCCCGATCGAGCCCATCACCTGCTGCATCATCCCGAACTTCGACAGCAGCTCCTTCACGTCCTCCGGCTTGCGGCCGCTGCCCTTGGCGATACGGTTGAGCCGGCTGGCGTTGATCAGATCCGGACGCAGGCGCTCCTTCTCCGTCATCGAGTCGTACATCGACTCGATCTTCGTCAGCTCCGTCTCGTCCGGGTTCATCTGCTCGGTCAGCTCCCCGAACAGCGGGAACTTCTCCAGCAGGTCCTTCAGCGGCCCCATGCGCCGCACCATCCGGATCTGCTCGACGAAGTCCTTCATCGAGAAGTTGCCCGACAGCAGCTTGAGCGCGTCCTCCTCCGCCTTCTTCTCGTCGACGACCTTCTCGAAGTCCTTCATCAGGCCGACGATGTCGCCGAAGCCCAGGATGCGGCCCGCCAACCCGTCCGGCCGGAACTCCTCCAGCCGGTCCATCGCCTCGCCCATACCCAGGAACTTGATGGGCTTGCCCGTCACTTCCTTGATCGACAGCGCCGCGCCACCACGCGCGTCACCGTCCAGCTTCGTCAGGATGAAGCCGTCCAGCGTCAGCCGCCGGTCAAACTCCGCCGCCGTGCGCACCGCGTCCTGGCCAATCATCGCGTCGCACACCAGCAGGATGTTGTCCGGGTGCACGTTGCCCTTGATGGACTCCAGCTCGGCCATCAGCGCCTCGTCGATCGCCAACCGGCCCGCCGTGTCGATCAGCACCACGTCGCACTTCTGCTCGCGCGCCGCCGCATACCCGCGCACCGCCAGCTCCGGCGGCGGCACGTTCGGCTCGTGGTACACCGGCACCTTCAGCCGCTCGCCCAGCACCTTGAGCTGGTCCACGGCCGCCGGGCGGTAGATGTCCGCGGCCACCAGCAGCGGCTTGCGCCCCTCGGCGATCAGCCGGTGCGCCAGCTTGCCCGTCGTCGTCGTCTTACCCGAGCCCTGCAGACCCACCATCATGATGCCGCTCAGCTGCCCCTTGGGCTTGAGCTTCAGGCTGGTGTCCACCGGCCCCATCAGGGCCTCGAGCTCGTCGTGGCAGATCTTCACGAAGTAGTCGGCCGGGCTCACCTTGCGCTTGTTGCCGGCCTTGTCCGTGATGGTCGTCTGCACCACCTCGCCCACCGTCTTCTCGCGGACGCGGGCGACGAACTTCTTCACCACATCGAAGGCGACGTCCGCCTCCAGGAGGGAGACGCGGATGTCTCGCAGGGACTCGTCCACCACCTCCGGCGAAAGTTCACTCTTTCCGGCAAGGCGGTTTTTGGCGGCACGGAAGCCCTTGGTCACTGTCTCGAGCATGGGGGGCGCTTTATAACAGGGCAGGGCCGGAATCGACCCTGGAGCGCATTGCGGTCGTCCGGCAGTTGAGAGAAGGTTCCGGCACCTGTAGGGCGCTCGGGCACGAGTGGCGAAACTGGCAGACGCAGCGGACTTAAAATCCGCTGGCCCAAAAGGCCGTCCGGGTTCGATCCCCGGCTCGTGCATTTCAACTCCTTGAGGTTACTGGGAATTTCGAGCCCCTCAGCGGCGAGCCGTGGGACGCCATGGCGCCCCGGGCCTCAGCACCGCCGGCTGCTCTCCTGAACTGCAGGCAGGCTCGCCCCAACACGGAAGAGGGGCAGAAATAAATCCGGCGCTCCCAGATTGTTGGGGCCGCAACAAAGGCGGTCGCATTCGCGGCCGTCTCACCAGACCCCCAATCGCAGACCCACCGACCGCTCTGCCGCGGCGCGGATGAGGCCCTGCTGTCTTTGAGGATCCTTGCATGAAGAATGCCCTTCTGGCCGTCAGCTCCCTGCTTGCTCTCTCCGTTATCGCCTGCGGTCCGCAGGAGTTGGACGGCCTCGAGGAACTGGCGCTGGAGAGCACCGAGAGTGCGCTCACCACGCAGAACTGTTCGCAGCTGACGGCTGCTTCCGTCATCGCCAGTGGCAATGACGGCAACCTGCCCACCAACACCCTGGATGACGCGCTCAGCACGCGCTGGAGCAACCTCGGCAAGGGGTCGTGGATCGACTACGACCTGGGCTCCTCCAAGACCATCTCCGGAATCGCCATCGCCTGGCACGAGGGCAACACCCGCTCCAACTCCTTCACCATCTCCACCTCGCCCGACGGGTACACGTACACGCAGGTCTACAGCGGCAGCAGCAGTGGGACAACGACGGCGGCGGAGACGTATTCCTTCTCGGCCCACACCACGCGCCGCGTGCGCATCACCGTCTTCGGCAGCACGCTCAATGACTGGGCGAGCATCGCCGAGGCGCGCGTCTGCGCCGCTGCTTCCACGACCTCCGGCATCGTGTGGCGCGGCGACTTCGAGACGGGCAACTACTCGCAGTGGTCCAGCGCCCAGATTGTCAGCGCGGACCGGATGATGGCGGTCACCTCGCCGGTGCGCCAGGGCCGCTATGCCATGAAGGTCACCGTGAGGCAGGGCGATGACCCCATCGACTCCAGCGGCAACCGCAACGAGCTGGTGCGCATGACGCGCGAGGCCTCGGGCTCGGAGTACTACTACAAGTGGAGCACGATGTTCGCCTCGGACTTCCCCAGCGTGAGCACCTGGCAGCTGTTTGCCCAGTGGCACCATGAGGGCAGCAGCGGCTCGCCTCCGGTGGAGTTCTTCGTCTACGGCGAGGAGCTGCGTCTGAACGTGCGTGGCACCACGGTGTGGCGCGCTCCGCTGGTGCGCGGGGTGTGGCAGGACTTCGTCTTCCGCGTGAAGTGGTCCTCGTCCTCGAGCACCGGCTTCGTCGAGCTGTACCACAACGGAAAGCTCGTGCTGCCCAAGCGCTACGCCGCCACGCAGTACTCCGGCTACCTCAACTACCTGAAGCTGGGGCTGTACCGGAACTCGAGCATCGCGAAGACCGGCGTGCTGTACCACGACGGCTTCATCATGACGAAGCAGGCCTCGGACGTGCTCCCGTAGGCGGAAGCGCCTCGCGGAAAAACGAAGGGCCCGGAACCGGAGGGAAGTTCCCACCGATTCCGGGCCCTGCTGCGCGCGATACAGGATTCGAACCTGTGGCCTTTGGCTCCGGAGGCCAACGCTCTATCCAGCTGAGCTAATCGCGCATACGGCCTACAGCGGGGAGGACAAGTAGCCGACTTCCCCGGTTGACGCAAGCACACAATCCCACCAGTGCTGACAGGGGAACGCTCAGGCCTCCAGGGACTGCAGGAGCAGTGAGAGCTGGTCCCGGCTGGCTCCCTTGGGCAGGTAGTAGTGTGGACCCGACATCAGCGCACTGCCGACGTCCTGTGCCGCCGCCGAGGTCAGGAAGACGATACGGGGCGAGCCGTTGCGCGGCATCTTCTCCACCACCTCCAGGCCGCTCATCCCCGGCATGTTCAGGTCCAGCAGCATGACGCGGTAGCGATCCCGGGAGAGCGAGTTCAGCGCCTCCTGCCCGTCCGAAGCTTCGATCGCCTCGTAGCCGAGATCCTCCAAGCATAGGCGCAGGAACTCCCGCCAGTCCGCGTCATCGTCCACTACCAGGACTTTCCGGGCCCCGTCGGTCGTCGGTCGACTCAAAGATCCTCCCCTGACATTGTGGGAAACTCCGATGCCTCACCCCGGCATTCTTTTCCCCTGTGGGAACTCGAGCGCCTGATGGACAGGGAGGCAGGCTGGGGAAGTGGGAGGCACGGCGTAACCCTCACCCTGTCCCTCTCCCGAAGGGAGAGGGGAGTGGGGTCAGGTGGCTTGTCGGGGGAGCGGGGATTCGGGCCCCTGCTGGCTTCAGCCCGCGAGCAGTTCCTCGGGTGCCCCCGCCTCGCTCGGGGAGAGTTCCAGCGCGGCCCGCACCTGCTCCACCGGCACCAGCCGTGTGCCTGGGAGGACCTTCAGCCGGGTGCCGCGCCAGTCCACCGTGCGGCTGAACAGCCCGTTGCACCAGGCGACGAAGAGCAGCGTGTCCTTGAGCAGCACCGCCGGCACCGCCTTCCAGGAGACCGGCTCCGGCCGAAGCAGGCGGAACACCGTTACGTCGATCAGCGCCTTGGCCACCGCCACGAAGCCTACCGCCGCGAAAGCCGGCACCGAGGGCTCCAGGATCGCCCCCAACAGCGCCAGCGGCGCCGGGTTGAGCAGCCCCTGGGCCAGGTAGGTCGGCGTGGCCACCGAGGTGTGGTGGATCACCCCCCAGCGCACGTAGCGCTTGAAGAAGTCTCCCACGCGCTTCTTCAGCGACACGTTGAACACCGGTGTCCTCGCCACCACCACGCGCTTGCCCAGCTTGCGCGTCATCCACTGTCCAATCACGAAGTCCTCCGCGAGCACGTCCTTCACGGAGAAGAAGCCTCCCAGCGCCTCCACGTCCTCGCGCCGCAGCCCCATGGACTTGCCCACCACGATGTCCTGCCCCGCCAGCCGCTTGGCGGCGATCACTCCCGCCGAAGCGCTCGAGGCCAGGTGCAGGTTGTCCAGCAGCGAGCCCAGCGTCCGCTCTCCCACGCCTCCGATCGGGTGCGTCACGCAGCCCACTTCCGGATCCGCGAACCCCTGGGCGATCTCGTCCAGGTAACCCGGCGCCACCCGGACGTTCGAGTCGCTGATCACCCACACGTCATGCCGGGCCGCGTCCGCCAGGGTGATGAGCTGGTTCACCTTGGGGTTCAGCCCCGGCTCACCCACCTGCAGCACCAGCCGCATTACCTGGGGCCAACGGGCCACCGCGGCCCGGGCCACCGCGTAGGCGGGATCCCCCATGTCCTTGACCCCCAGCACCACCTCGTAGTCCGGGTAGTCCAGCGCGGCGAACTGCGCCAGGTTGGCCTCCAGATCGTCATCCACTCCGCACAGCGGCTTGAGGATGGAGATGCCCGGCCTCACTCCCAGCACGGGGCAGGGGAGGGGCTGCTGCCGGCGGTGGCGCAACACCTGCACGAGCTGCACGGCCAGGGCGGCAAGTCCGACACAAGCGGCGGCCAGCAGGGCGAGGGAGGCAACACTCATGCGAGGGCTCCAGAGCAACGCGCGCTCATCGCGCGACCTGCTCACCACGCTATGGGAGCCCTGCGGCGGCCCCGCGACCGCCTGGCGGCAGCCGCGGAAACACGAGGTGACAGCGGCGTGAAGTGCCGCCGTCCGTCCTACTCCTGAGGAAGATTCCGGCTGAGCGGGTGGCGGATGTCCTTGCCCCGCACCATGTAGACGACCATCTCCGCCACGTTCATCGCGTGGTCGCCGATGCGCTCCAGGTGCTTGGCGATGAACATCAGCGCTGTGGCGCGCCGGATGTTCTTCGAGTCCTCCATCATGTACGCCAGCAGTTCGTTGAAGATCTTCAGGAAGAGGGCATCCAGGAGATCGTCTCCCTTGAGCACCTCCTCGGCCTTCGCCACGTCGTTGGACACGAAGGCGTCCAGCGATTTCTTCACCTGCTGCTGCGCCAGCTCGGCCAGCTTCGGCGTGTCGATGTAGGGCGCCAGCGGCGGCACCTGGCTCAGGTCGTTGGCGCGCTCGGCGATGTTCACCGCCAGGTCCCCAATGCGCTCCAGGTCCGTGACGATCTTCAGCGCCGTGGTGATCAGCCGCAGGTCGCTGGCCGCCGGCTGCCGCAGTGCCAGGATGCGGCGGCACAGGTCGTCCACCTCCACCTCGAGGCGGTTCACGTCCTTGTCGGACTTGATGACGGTCTCGGCGATGGCCGAGTCCCGCTCGATGAGCGCGCGCACGCTGCCCGCGATGAGCGCCTCCACCTTGGCTCCCATCGCCAGCAGCTTCTCGCGCAGGTCCCTCAGGTCCTGCTCGAACGCCTTATCGGTATGTGTCGCCGGCATCCGTATCCCTCGCTCCTACCCGAACTTCCCGGTGACGTAGTCTTCGGTGCGCTTCTCACGCGGGTTGGTGAAGATCTGCTCGGTGGGACCGCATTCCACCAGCTCACCCATGTAGAAGAAAGCCGTGCGGTCACTCACGCGCGCCGCCTGCTGCATGTTGTGGGTGACGATCGCGATCGTGTACTGCGCCTTCAGCTCGTGGATGAGCTCCTCGATCTTCGCCGTGGCGATCGGGTCCAGCGCGCTGGCGGGCTCGTCCATCAGCAGCACCTCGGGCTCCACGGCCATGGCGCGCGCGATGCACAGGCGCTGCTGCTGGCCACCGGACAGCCCCAGGGCGCTGTCGTTCAACCGGTCCTTCACCTCGTCCCACAGCGCCGCGCCCACCAGGGACTTCTCCACCCGGGTGGCGATCTCTGACTTGTCCTTCATGCCGCCCACGCGCAGGCCGTAGGCCACGTTCTCGAAGATCGTCTTGGGGAAGGGGTTGGACTTCTGGAACACCATGCCCACCCGGCGGCGCAGATCCACCACGTCCACGTTCCGGTCGTGGATGCTCGCGCCGTCTAGCAGGATGACGCCGGTGTGGTTCGAACTGGGGATGAGATCGTTCATCCGGTTGAGCGCGCGCAGGAAGGTGGACTTGCCACAGCCCGACGGGCCGATCAGCGCGGTCACCTGGCGCTCGGGAATGGCCAGGCTCACCTTGTTGATGGCCACCTTGGTGCCATAGCGGAGGATGAGCTCCCGCGACTCCATCTTGATGCGCGGGCTGGGCGGCTGAAAGGTCATGGACGGCGTCTCAGTGGGCGGCGCTCGCGGCACGGCGCCGCGTACGGGTTCGGATGACGACAGCAACGAGGTTGAGGGTGAAGGTGAGCAGCAGCAGCACCAGCACCGTGGCGTACAGGAGCGGGCGGGTGGCCTCCACATCCGGAGACTGCGTGGCCAGCACGTACGTGTGGTAGCCCAGGTGCATGAACTGCGAGTTCAGCGACGAGGGCAGATCCGGCAGGAAGTAGGCCGCGCCCGTGAAGAGGATGGGGGCCACCTCGCCCGCCCCGCGGGAGATGGCCAGCACGGCGCCCGTGAGGATTCCCGGCAGGGCTCCCGGCAGCACCACGCGGATGAGCGTCTGCGACTGCGTGGCGCCCAGCGCGAGGCTGGCGGTGCGGTGGTCCAGGGGAACCGCGCGCAGGGCTTCCTCGGTGGAGACGATGACCACCGGCAAAGTCAGCACCGCCAGGGTGAGTGAGGCCCAGAGGATGCCGGGCTGGGCCCAGTGCAGCTCCTGGTAGCCCAGCGCCCGGTCCAGGCTGCCGCCCACGAAGTGGATGAAGAAGCCCAGGCCGAACAGACCGAAGACGATCGAGGGCACACCCGCCAGGTTGACGACGGCGACCCGGATCCATCGTGCCAGTATCGAGTCGTGCGGCGCGTACTCGTGCAGGTAGACCGCCGTGAGCACACCCACGGGCATCACCGCGACGGTCATCAGCAGCGTCAACGCCGCCGTGCCGTACAGCGCGGGGAAGATGCCGCCGCCCATCATGCCGTCGGAGGGCGGCTCGGTGAGGAACTGCCAGCTCACATGGCCGATGCCGCCGCGCACCACGTCCAGCAGAATGATGGCGAGCATCGCCACGATGAGCAGCGCGGCCAGCCCGGTGAGCGAGGTGAGCGCGGCGCCCAGCGTGCGGCGGGTGGCGTGCTTCATGACGCTCCTCCGGTGAGCCGCTTGAGCACCTTCTTCGTCCAGACGGACGCGATCATGTTCAGCACGAAGGTGAAGACGAAGAGTTCCACGCCGATGAAGAACAGCAGCGAGTAGTGCGGGCTGCCCACCACCACCTCGCCCATCTCGGCGGCGATGGTCGCCGACAGCGAGCGCACGGAGTCTCCGAGGCTGGCGGACACAATCGCCGCGTTGCCCGAGGCCATCAGCACGATCATCGTCTCACCGATGGCGCGACCGAAGCCCAGCACGCACGCGGCGAGGATTCCGGGAGCCGCCGCGGGCAGCACGACTTTCCACGCCGTCTCCCAGGGCGTGGCGCCCAGCGCCAGCGAGGCCTCGCGGTAGCTGCGGGGCACCGCGGTGAGCGCGTCCTCGGACACGGTGAAGATGACGGGCACGATGGCCAGCGCCAGGCCCAGGCCGGCCACCACCGCGTTGAGCCGGTAGGTGAAGCCGAACGTGTCCTGCAGGAAGGTGGCCAGCACCATCAGCGCGAAGAAGCCCAGCACCACCGACGGGATGCCCGCCAGCAGCTCGATGACGGGCTTGAGCAGCTCCCTCAGCCGCCGGGGCGCGAACTCCGCCGCGAACAGCGCTCCCGCCACCCCGATGGGCACCGCCACCAGCATGGAGACGGCGGTGGTCTTCAAGGTCCCGATGAACAGCGGGATCATGCTGACCTTGGGAATGTTGGAGACCGGCTGCCAGGTGAAGGTCGCCGGGCGGCCCTGGCGGGCCACCTGCGGCAGGAACATCTTGGAGAGGCTGGCCTCGTGGCGGGCCTCGGCCTCCGTGAAGAGCGCCAGCGCCTCCTTGGCCACGAAGACGAGGATGAGCACCAGCGCGGCGATGCCCGTGAAGGCCGCCGCCGTGATGACTCCGGCGATGACCTTCTCTCGGAGCTGCCTGCGCCGGGCGGCCGAGGAGAGCCGCGGTGCCGCGGTGACCGTTTCCACGAGACCCTGCTGCTGCATGACCACCTGTCTATCCATAGTGAGTCGGGGCCTCGCGTGACAATCGTGTGACGTGGGGACGGCGGGAGCTACTTCACGGGGAAGTAGCCGACCTTGGTGACGACGGCCTGCCCCTCGGGCGACAGGGCGAAGTCGATGAAGGCCTTGACCTCACCGGCCGGCTTGTTGCCCAGGTAGAAGTAGA
>DASVVJ010000472.1:0-2926 GCA_036389955.1 Myxococcaceae bacterium | reverse complement strand
ACCACGGCGTCGAGTACGACATGCCGCCGGGCTGCCTGGAGCTGCGCCAGCAGATTGCCCGCCGTGCCCTGGAGTGGGGCTGCTCGCTCACCCCGGAGGACTTCATCACCACCTGCGGCGCGTCCGAGGCCGTGTACCTGGCTCTGCGCGTCGTCTCGCGTGCCGGAGACACCATCGCCATCGAGTCTCCCGCCTACTACGGCACGCTCCAGGCCATCGAGTCGCTCGGACTGCGTGCGCTGGAGATTCCCAGCCACCCCCGGCACGGCATGGAACTCGAGGCGCTCGAGGCGGCGCTCGACAAGCGCCGCGTGGCCGCCGTGCTCAGCGTGCCCAGCTTCAGCAACCCGCTGGGCAGCTGCATGCCCGAGGAGCACCGCCAGCGTCTGGTGGCCCTGCTGGCCCGCCACGACATCCCGCTCATCGAGGATGACATCTACGGCGATCTCTTCTTCGGTTCGGAGCGCCCCCGCACCTGCAAGGCGTTCGACACCGAGGGGCGCGTGCTGCTGTGTGGCTCATTCTCCAAGACGCTGGCGCCCGGCTACCGCGTGGGGTGGATCGCCCCGGGCCGCTACCGCGAGCGCGTGGAGCTGCTCAAGTTCGCCCAGACGGTGGCCACCGCCACGCTGCCCCAACTCGCCATCGCCAGCTTCCTGCGCAATGGCGGTTACGATCGCCACCTGCGAGCGCTCCGGCGCCGGCTGGCCGCGCAGATGGAACAGATGCGCGAGGCCATCGCCGAGCACTTCCCCCAGGGCACCTGCGTCACCTGCCCGACCGGCAGCTCGCTGCTGTGGGTGGAACTGCCCACCACCGTGGACGCGCTGGCCCTCCACGCTCGGGCCCTGGAGGCGGGCATCAGCATCGCGCCCGGCCCCATCTTCTCCGCCCAGCCCCAGCGCTACTCCCACTACATCCGCATGAGCTACAGCCAGGTCTGGTCCCCGCGCATCGAGGCCGCGGTGGCCACGCTGGGCAGCCTGGCGCGCAGCCTCGCCTGAGCCCGGAGCGGGCGCGTTACTTCCCGTCCTTCCTGGCCGGAGCCTTCTCCGTGTCCATCCGCGGGCCCTGGGTAAAGCGCTGCTCGGGGCCCGGGCCGGCGTAGACCTGCACCGCGCGCATCGGGCCCTCGGACACCACCTGTGCCGAGTGCTTCGCTCCCGCGGGGATGTACAGCGCGTCTCCCCGCTCGGCCCGCATCTTCTGCCCGTTCAGCGTCATCTCCACCGCGCCCTCTTCGATATAGAGGATCTCCGCGCTCGTCTCGTGCACGTGCTCGGGTACCGAGGCGCCCTTGCCCAATTCCAGCAGCGTCACGGACGCGGCCGTGGCCCCGGTGGACGCGTTGAGCAGCAGCGTCGCCGAGCCCTTTCCATTGGCGATGAGATGACGCGGTGCCTCCCGCGACGACACCTGGTAGCGCACCGCAGGAGCCGGTTCGCCCGCCTGGCTCAGCAGGGCGATGCCAAGCACCGGGGCGCCCAGCAGAGGGTAGATCCATTTGTGACGGGTCATGCCCCTGGCTTTAGCATGGTCGCATGTTCGATTACCTCGAGGGCTACCCCATTACCCTGCGCTTCCCCGTGCACTGGAGCGACATGGACGCCTATGGGCACGTGAACAACTCGCGCTACCTTGTCTGGTTCGAGTCGGCCCGCATCGACTACTTGAGCCACATTGGCCTGGTGAGCGCGGGGCACTCCGGCATGGGGCCCATCCTCGCCTCCACTCAGGCGGACTTCCTCAAGCCCGTCGTCTTCCCCGCCAACGTGCTGGCAGGTGCGCGGGTGTCCCGCATCGGCCGCTCCAGTATCACCATGGAATATGTGGTGGTGGACGCAGACCGGAGCACCCTGTACGCCCGGGGCGGCGCTGTCATCGTCACCATTCGCTACCCCGAATACGAAAAGATGCAGGTTCCACCGGAGGTTCGCGTCGCCATCGAGACCCTGGAGGGCCGATCCTTCTCCTCCCCCTCCTGACAATCATGTCAGAGGCCCGGGGAAGATGGGGGGCACGGGGCGCGCAAACTCGCGGGGTTACACCGTCGGGTCTTTGGCGCATGACTTGCTCTAGCCGCGACGCCCCGTTTCACCAAGGAGAACCGCATGAAGAACAAGTTCTGGCTGACCGGAAGCCTGGTAGTCGCGCTGGGTGGCGTTGGGTGCAGCGACGATCCCCCGAGCGCCAAGGAGGTCTCCGATGCCACCGCCACCCGGACGGGTGAGATGGTACGCGCGGCGAGCGCCAGCGCGCGGGCGATGGGGGAGATGTCGTCCTTCGAGAGCCTGAACTCGGCGCTCTCGGTGCTCCAGGGCAGCTTCGCCAAGGTGCCCGTCACCGGCAGCCCGGCCACGGATCCGGACGGTGAGGATTCCCCGCTGCCCGCCAACCCCGTGCCGGTGGACCCGGCGGCGGCGGATGCCCAGGCGGCGCTGCTGGAGAAGTACCTGCGCGAGCGCATCTTCACCGAGGCCAACGTCGAGGGCACCGAGGATGACGCCACCATCTTCCGGCTCAAGGGCGATGACGTGTGCACCACGGGCAGCGCGCCGGTGGAGCCGGAATGCGTGGAGGCGGTGGACAAGATGGAGCTGCGCATCCGCGCCACCCACACGGACAATGACGGCATCGACCTGGGCTTCCTCATCGGGCCCGACCGCGCCGAGCCGATGGTGCTGAGCTTCGGCAAGAAGACGATGGCGGTGCAGGTGGACCTGGGCGACACCAAGGACGCGGTGAAGTTCCTGGCTCCCGCGTCCGCGCAGCAGCTGCCGCGCGTGATGGTGGGCCGGGTGGAGCTGCGCCTGACCGAGAACGGCGCGCAGGACGTCACCTTCAGCACCGGCATCCTCAACGCCATTCAGATCGAGGTGGATGAGGACGGCGTCACGCACGCGTTCTCCACCGCGCGGTCCTCGCC
>DASVVJ010000471.1:0-24594 GCA_036389955.1 Myxococcaceae bacterium | reverse complement strand
TCCGTCGTCTTGTCCTGCTTGCGGGTGAAGGCCACGTCCACCAGCCCCACGTCCGCCTTGAGGACGAAGTCATAGAACTGCTTGCGCACCTTCTGGATGCTCTCGAAGGCGATGCGGCCCACCAGGTTGCGCGCATCTCCGGACACGGTGGCGACTTCCGTGTCGTACTGCCCCAGCAGCAGCTGCTCGGCCTGCACCTTGTCGCGGATGAGGCGGCCGCGGCGCTCGAGCTGGGCGCGCAGCACGCCCTTGGCGGTCGTCACCCGCGTGCGCAGGGTCTCCGTGCGATCGCGCACCTCCTGAACGCGCGTCATCAGCGCGGCCACGTCCTCGGGCAGCTTGCCCACGAAGGAGGCCACCAGCTGCCGCTCGCGCTGCAGCGCCTCGTTGAACTGCTTGCGGATGAGTTCCTCGCCCGCCACGTAGCTGGCCACGGCGTTGCGCTCGTCCGCCAGCCGCGCGCGGGTGCGCTCCAGCTCCGCCTGCAGCACCTCCAGCGTCTCCGCCTCGGACTGGAGCTGAGTGAGGAACGCCTCTTCCTCCGCCTTGTCCGTCTGGCGCTCGGGGCGGGTATCCTCCACCCATTTGCTCACGGCGGTGGCCACGGCCCGCATGCTCTGCAGCTCATAGCCCAGCAGGAAGGCCTCGCGGTCCAGCGCGTCCACCTCGGCCTGCATCCGCTCGCGCCGCTCCTCCACCTCGCGCTGCGTGGTGGGCAGCAGGGCGAAGCGCTGCGCCAGCCGCTCGCGCTCCTTGCGCACGGCTTCCAGCTGCTTGCGCTCCTCGGGGCTCAGGTGCTCCAGCACCGCCGAGGACTCCACCCCCACCAGCACCTGCTCCACCCGGGTGAGCCCGCTCTCCACCGCGTCCGCGCGGGTGTAACCCTCCTGCAGCTCGGGGAACGTCTCCAGCCCGCGCTCGTCCAGGGCCTGGAGGATGCGGCCTGCCAGCTCCCGCGCCTCGCCCACGCCCTGGCGGCCGCTGTCCAGGTCGGTGATCAGCGACACCGCGCCCGCCACTTCCTCCTGCGTGCGGGCGTAGCGCAGCGCCACCGGGGGCAGCAGCGTGCTCAGGTCCAGCGTCCGCCCGTTGCGGCTCAGCAGGTTGTCGAAGTAGGCCACCGGGTCCTGCGTGCGCGTGAGCAGATCGTCGAGCTGCTGGCGCACCGGGTTGTAGGTGCTGATGACGCCCGCGTACGTCTCCGAGGCTTCGTCGTATTGCTGCAGCTTGAGCTGCAGGTGGCCCTGGAGCAGCCGCGCGTCGGGCGCCCGCGGCGCCTCGGGATCCACCAGCAGCATGATGTCGATGGCGTTCTTGGCGCGCTGGAAGTCGCCGCGCTTCACGTGCGTCCAGGCAATCTCATAAAGCGAGTCAACGAATGACTCGCTCTCGCCGGGAATCTTCGCGTAGGCGTCCAGCGCCTCGTCCAGGTTGCCCGTCTCATAGAGCAGCCGGCCCAGGGACAGGCAGGACAGCTCGCGGATGCGGATCTCCTCCAGCGTGTTGGTGGGCAGGGCCACCAGGTCGCGGAAGCGCGTGATGGCGTCTGTCATCTCTCCGGCCTGCACGGACAGCACGCCCAGGTGGTAGGCGCTCTGCAGCCGGACGAGGCGGATGTTGGAGCGCGTCAGCGGCTCGAAGCCGGCCCGGGCGCGGGCGATGCGCTCGGCGTCCTTCAGGTCCGTGCGCCTGAAGAGCCACTTGGCGTGGACGTAGGCCAGCTCGGGCGGCAGCTCGCCGCCGGACAGCTTGCGGGCCTGATCGATGTACTCGTCGATGCCGTCGAACTGCTTGAGTCGGCTGGCCACTGTGAGGTAGCGCGACAGCGCTTCCTTGTAGCGCTGGGTGGGGGGCAGGGCGAGCAGCTCGCGCAGGTACAGCCGCGCGCCGATGAAGTTCTGCTGCTGCAGCAGCGAGTCGGACAGGTAGAAGAGCGCGTCCGGGTAGAACGGGTGATTGCGGAAGTGCGGATCGCTCACCAGGTCGTAGAAGAGGACGGAGGCCGCCGTCCAGTCGCCCAGCAGGTACTGAATCTCTCCGTCCGAGAAGCGCCGCTCCTTGGCCTGCTCGTCGCTCGGCTCGGGGCGCTGGGTGAACTGCGTCTCGACGAAGCGGACGTTCTCGTCCGCGTTCTGCAGCTGCTTGTCCACCTGCTCCAGTTGCCGCACCACGTCGCTGCTGGCGCGCAGCGGCTTGGGCTCCTGGGCGAGCGAGGGCCAGGCGGCAAGCGCCACGGCGATCACCGCCAGAGAGAGCAGGGCGCGAGGAGCAGGCGCGTTCACCGGCGGGCCTCTACTTCGTCCCCGTGGAGGCGGAGGGTGACGGCGCCTCCGAATCCTTGGCCTTGGGCGTGTCGCGCGACACTTCGATGTCGTAGCGCACCGCGGGCCGGTCCTTGAGGTCCGTGGTGAGGCCGCCCTTCTCGAAGCCGACGATCCGCACCGTTGTCACTTTGCCGGCCTCGGCGTTGAAGGTGTAGCTGGACTGCACCTTGAACTTGTAGCCCTCGAGGTAGCTGAACACCCCGTAGCCGTTGCCGCGGTACACCAGCCGCACGGCCACCTGGTGCTGCCCGGGGACGATGCGGCCGTTGAAGATCTCGAACTCCTCGAGCTTCTCCAGGCTGCCCTCTTCGTTCACCTTGGTGAAGATGGGCGCGCCGTCCAGTGCGTAGGCCACCGACTCGAGGACGAACGAGCTGCCCATCTCGTTCTTGTGGAAGAGCACCGCGCGGGCACCGGTGGACAGGTCCCCTCCGAGCACCGTCTCCTGCAGCAGCAGCAGCCGCGCCTTGGAGCGGTAGATCTTCTCTTTGAGATCGACGACCTGCTCCTCCAGCGTCTTCACACGGGTGGTGAAGGCCTCGTCCGCCGTCTGCGCGCCGCCCGGGCCCATGGGCGGGGTGGGCGAGATGGCCTCGGGCGAAGACGCCGCCGCAGCGCCCGGAGACCCGGGAGGCGAGACGGTCACCTCGGTGGTGGCGCCAGACGCTGCGGGAGCAGGGGAGCCGGAAGCGGCCGGAGCGTCGGGAGCCGTAGCCGCAGGAGCGGCCGCAGCGGGCGCGACGGGAGCCGTCGCGGGAGTCTCCTGGGCGAGCGCCGGCAGCCACAGGCCGACGCCCAGCATCACGAGGAGACAGAAGGTGGAGGAAGCAGAACGCACTGGCGACCTCGGCTGGAGCCGGCCCGGACTGCGGTCATACCACCCTTCGGCCCTCGCCTCGCAGGGGCGGGGGCCTGGCCGGCTGGCCGCCTTGCGGCTAGCCGCCCTTGCGCAGCTCGGTAAGCACCAGCTTGGCCACCGCCTTGAGCGTGTCGAACACGCCCACGCCGGTGGGCGCCACCGCCTGGTACTCGGGGATGTTGCGCGGGTTGAGCGCCTTGTGAATCTCTTCCACCGTCACCGCGTTGGGCAGGTCCCGCTTGTTGTACTGCATCACGTACGGGATCTTGTTCAGGTCGTAGCCCTGCTCGGCCAGGTTGATGCGCAGGTTCTCCAGCGACTCCATGTTCGCTTCCATGCGCTCAATCTGGCTGTCGGCCACGAACACCACGCCGTCCACGCCCTTGAGGATCAGCTTGCGGCTGGCGTCGTAGAACACCTGGCCGGGCACCGTGTACAGGTGGAAGCGCGTCTTGAAGCCGCGGATCTCACCCAGCGACAGCGGCAAGAAGTCGAAGAAGAGCGTGCGGTCCGTCTCGGTGGACAGCGAGATGAGCTTGCCCTTCGTGTCGGCCGCGGTCTTGTTGTAGATGTACTGCAGGTTGGTCGTCTTCCCGCAGAGGCCAGGCCCGTAGTAGACGATCTTGCAGTTGATCTCTCGGGAGGAGTAGTTGATGAAGGACATGGCTTCCCGGCTTATTCGCTGAAGAGGTTGTCGATATCGTCGTCCGAGATTTCGGCGAACGGCGAGCCCATCCCGGGAGTGTCGGTCTTCTTCACCAGGCTCTCGAAGATCTTCGCGAGCTCGTCGCTGGCCTTCTTGATGCGAAGGCGCACGAGACCCAGGCTGGTGCGGTTGTCGAAGATGACCACCAGCACCACCCGGCTGCCGACGATCGTCATGTAGAGAGAGTCCTTCGCTCCCTCGTGGAACTGATTGGGGAACTCGTTCTCCCCAATCAGCTTGGCCAGGCCGCCCATCGCCGCCACGTTGCCGGCCGTCAGCGAGGCCAGCGACGTCGTGTCGATGTTCTGGGTCTGCCCCGCGGAGGAGATGAGCTGCCCGTTCTTGTCGACGAGGAACACCACCTTCGCGTTCGCGTCCTTGGTCAGCCGGTCGCAAACCGCGTTGATTTTGGTGAACTCCTCTTCGTACATCACCAGTTGCGTGCCCATGGGCGTATACGCTCCTCTACGCTCCTCAGCGTTCGCTTCGCTTCGTGCCCCGGTGGGCTCCACGGTTTCTGGAGTGAATCCCGGAGGTTAGATGCGACGCTCCCGACCGCGCGATGCTTAGCAGACACCACCGGTGCCAGCAAGCTGGCAGTCGGCTCTTCCTCGGAGATCCATGGTTCATCTCATGGCACTCGCACTGCTACATCACTGATCGTACAGCGGGGACGGTCCGCACGCTGCTCCGTGCGGTCCTCAATGAAGACCTGGGGGTTGTTCTCGGTGGCTCGAAAGCTCAAGGTGTTTTGTTCAGGCTCCAATCCTACCTTGAGTGGCAGCGGCTCCAAGGAACCGATTCGCACCCGCCAGTCCAGGCCGAACAAATCCACCGTGGGTCCCAGCTTGCTTTGACGGCCCTTCTTCTGAGGGGGCGGGGTGCAGGCGCCGGTGGCGTGGAAGATGTAGGTGAAGCCGGCCTTGATGTTTTTGGTCCGGAAGGTGCGCGAGCCGCCGCTCTTGAGGGTGCCGCGCGTACTCCAGGCTTCAGAGCCAGGGCGCGGGGCGTTGCGATCCTCGGGGAGCGTGCGCGAGGCGGCGGCCTCCTGGGCCCGAGCGGCGGCCTCCTGGGCGGCCTGTTCCTCGCGGGCCAGGGTCTCGCGGGCTTCGGCGTGGGACTGGAGCGCGGCCTGGTTCTTGGAGAGCAGGGTGCGGGCGGGCTCGGCGTACTCGGGCTCCTGGAGAAGCGGCTCGAGCAGGCGGACGGCGAGGGCGCTCTCGGACTCCTCGTCGGCGAGCTGGGCGCGCAGGAAGCGGGCGCGCACGGCGTCGCGAGGGTGGGCCTGGAGGATGGCATCGAGAAGCTGGGCGGCGGAGGCGCGCTCGTCGAGGGCGAGCAGGCTCTCGGCGTGAGCGGTGCGCACGCCATAGTCACTGGGAGCCAACTCCACCGCGCGCTGAGTGAGGGCGAAGGCGAGGACGCGGTCCTGCTTGCGGCAGGCGGCGGCGCCCTGGGTGAGCAGGCGCGCGGCGTCGAGGGGCCGCTCGGTCCGGGCGGTGGGGGAAGGGGCGAACAGGTCCTGAAGGCCCTCGCAGTCCCCTGCGGCCAGCAGCTTCTGGCCCTGCGCCAGCCGGGTGTCTGGGGCGGCGGCCAACAGCGAGAGCAGGAGCAGCAGGGGCATGGCCCGTCATTATGGGATGGGGCATGGGGCTGACAACCCAGTAGATTTCGTTCGCCAGTGTTTTGGGGACGATGGCCGCCTTCCCTATACTCCCGAGCCCCTTGTCCCTACCGCGCCGTACCCCAACCCTCCTCGTCCTGTTCGCCCTCGCCCTGGGGGCGTTGCCGCGCGTTGCCTCCGCCCAGGAGCCGCCCGCTGCTTCTACGGGTCCCACGTTGGAGCGTGGCGCGGTGCGGCTTCGTTATGGGCTGTCGCTTCGCCAGGGCGAGCAGGTGGATCCGGGGCCGGGGCTCACCTACTCCGGTGCGACGCCTAATGACCTGGCGGTAGGGGCCACGGTGTATGGCCTGGGCCCGCGGTGGCTGGGCGCTCAGCTCCACGTGCAGCGCGAGGCCTTCTCGCTCAACACGGAGTCGACGGAAGTGACTGCGGGCAGTCTGCTGCGCTTCTCCCTGGGCGTGGCCGCGCGGCGGCAGCTCGGGCCGGTGTTGGGCGAGCTGAGCGCGGGGTACGGCTTCGCCCAGCTGCCCATATTCTCGGACTCCTCGGACCCCGACCCCGCGTTCCAGCGCGGCGGGCGCCATGCGGCCTTGCTGGGTGGCCGGCTGCGTTTTCCGCTCTTCCTGAGCGCCCAGGCCGAGGTGCGCGGGGAGTTTCCCCTGGCCCTCTCCGCTCAGGACGCAGCGGGAGGTGGGGCCTCGGCCAGTGGGTTCGCGGCCGGCGCCGCGCTGCTCTTTCCCGTGAAGCGGGTAGGGCGCTGGGAAGCGGCGGCCGTGTTGGACTACCAGTTCGTCAAGGATGGGCTGACCGCGGACAGTGGTGCCCGCTCGGATCAGACGCTTCAGCGCGTGGGCGCGGCGCTGCAGTTCTCCTGGTTCGACGCGGACGCAGCGTCGGCAGTGCCGGATCCCCTGCGGCCCGGAGCGCTGACGCTTCAGGTGCTGGACGCGGAGCAGGGAACGCCGCTGGCCAGCGCCCAGGTGGTGCTGGTGGTGGAGGGCGCGGCCCAGGCTCCGAGAACGACCGATGAGAAGGGCCAGGTGCGGGTGCCGGACCTGCCACCAGGAGCGGTGGTCGCCCAGGTGACGGTTCCGGGCTACGAGCCCGCGGAGGGAGGCGCCACCATTGTGTCCGAGGGCCAGGCCACGTTGGAGGTGCGTGCCCGTAAGCAGCCGCCCCCCGTGGGCAGCGTGCGAATCCTCGTGACGGACAAGCGCGACAACTCGCCCCTGCCAGAGGTGAAGGTGGTGGTCGGCGAGAAGGAGTTGAGCACGGACGCGGCCGGACAGGTGCGGGTGGAGAACCTGCCGCCGGGGCCTGTCCTGGTGAAGGTCTCCGCGCCGGGCTTCCAGCCAGTGGAGGAGGCCGTGGTCATCGTCGGCGGTCAGGAGGCGGAGCTGCCTGTGCCGCTCCAGCTCGCCAAGCGCCTGGGCTACGCCACCATCTCCGGCACGGTGCGCAGCACGCGGGGCTCTCCGCTCGTCGCCACGCTCGTCATCCCCGGGTCCAAGGTGCGCACCCGTACCAGCGCCGAGGGCTCCTTCTCCTTGAAGCTCAAGCCCGGCACCTTCCGCATCATCATCTCCGCCAAGGGCCACCTGACGCAGACGAAGTCCGTCACCGTGCGCGATGGGGAGCAGGCCATCTTCAACGTCGATCTCTTCCCGAGGAACCGGTGAGCGCGCTCCGCCTCAGCGCCGCTTCGCTCCTGCTGCTGCTGGCGTGGGGGTGTGACGAGGATCCGGCGCCCAGGCCCGTGCCTCCCACGGCTCCCGCGCCCCAGGCGCCTCAGGCCGGGGCCGCCACTCCGGACGCGGGAATCAGCTGGCAGGCGCGCCTGGAGGCGATCCAAGGAGAGGTCCGGCTGGAGCGGGCAGGCCAGGCGGCAGCCGCCTCCGAGGGGCCGCTGTTCCGGGGCGATGCGCTGGAGACCGGGCCGGACAGCTCCGCCCGGGTCCAGTTCGCGGACGGCCGCTCCATCGAGGTGGGCGCCAACGCCCGCTTCGTGCTCGACGAGGACGCCAATGGCGTGGTGCTGCAGGTGGCGCGCGGCATCCTGCTGTCCCGGGTGCCGGCGGCCTCGGCGGAGCGGCCAGCGCCCCGGGTCGAGCTGCGCATTCTCACCCCGTACGGCCTCACACGGGTGAGCGGCGAAGCAGCCAGCGAGGTGAGCGTGGACGTGGGCGCCGACGCGGGCCGCGTCGAGGTGCGGCTGGGCGCCATCGAGTTCGTGGCGAAGGACGGGCAAGCGCTGCAGGCCTCGGCGGGTGAGGCCGTGGCCGTCTCCGCGGGCAAGGCGGAGCTTGTGGAGCGGGCTCCCCAGGTGATGGAGCTGGCCACCATCCAGGTGACGGTGCGCGCGGACACCGGGCGGGTGGAGGTGCGCTCCAAGGGCAGCGCCAAATGGCGCACGGTGGGCAAGACCGCGCAGCCGCTGGCCGCGGGAGACAGGGTTCGCTCACGCACCGGCACGGCGTACCTGGGCCTGGAGGGCTCGGCGTCGACGATCGCGCTCTCCCCGGGCGGCGAGTTGGTGGTGGAGGGGGCCGGGAAGCAGGGCACCACGGACGAGGCGCGGGTGAACCTGCGCCGGGGTGAGGTGTCCTTGAGGCTCGCCTCCGAGCGCGACAGCCGGGTGGTCCTGCCAGGGCTGACGGTGGAGAGCGACGGGGCGGCGCACCTCAACGTGAAGCGCACCGTGAAGGGCTTCGATGTGGCCGCGCGCACGGGAGACGTGACGCTGGTGCGAGGGGACTCCCGCCAGCCGCTTCGCGCAGGTGAGAAGGCCTCGCTGGCCGCAGAAGCGGACGCCGTCGTGGCGCCGCTGGCTCCGAGTCCGGTGTCGCTCCCGGCGATGAGTGACGTGATGGTGTTCCACCGCGGGATGCCCGAGGTGACGCTCGCCTGGCAGGGAGAGGGCGATGCGGTGGTGGAGGTGGCCTCGGATCCGGCGTTCTCCCGGACGCTGATGCGGGGGGTGGTCCATCAGCCCTTCGTCAACGTACCGGCGCCCGCGCGAGGCAAGCTGTACTGGCGGGTGCGAAAGCCGGACGGCACCGAGCTCACCCGGGGCAGCGCGACCTTCGCGCCGGAGCGGGCTTCGAAGGACCTGGAGCGGCTCACCAACGAGGTGCCCGAGGGCCCTGAGAAGACGACCATCTTCTACCAGGACAAGCCGCCCGCGGTGACGTTCTCCTATGCCGCCGAGCCCAAGGCCGAGCAGTACCGCATCTCCGTCTATCGCAATGGCGAGCTGGGCAAGCCGGTGGCCGAGCGCACGGTGAAGGAGACGCAGGCCCCTCTGGAGGCAGGCGTGCTGGGGGAAGGCAGCTTCCTGTGGTCCGTGACCCCGCTGGCTCCCGGTGGCCAGCCGCTGCGCGGGGGACGGATGAACAAGCTCGACCTGGTGTACGACAACTCGGTGCCCGAACTTGTCGTCACCTCGCCTCGCAACGGCCAGCGGGCAGCCAAGCGCGTTCGGGCGGTGGGCGTGGCCCCGGTGGGGGCCCAGGTGTCCATCAATGGTCAGCCCGTGGACCTGGATCGCAAGCACCGCTTTGACACCTGGGTGGAGCCAGTGGGATCTCCCCCCATCCTGCTGTTTAGAATGCGCAGTGCCCGCGCCCCGGAGATGTACCTGGTGCGCTCCCTGAAGCGAGGATCCGAGGAATGAGCAGCCCCCCCCAGGCCGAGCCGGGTAGTCAGTCCCAGGCGGCTCCGCTTCTGCGCCCCTATGGGCAGTACGTACTGGTGCGCAAGCTCGCCGAGGGCGGGATGGCGGAGATCTTCCTCTCCAAGCTGCTGGGAGCGGATGGCTTCGAGCGCAACGTCGTCATCAAGCGCATGCTCTCGAACCTGTCGAGCCTGCCGGACTTCGTGGAGATGTTCCGCGAGGAGGCGCGGCTGGCGGCGCGCCTGTCTCACCCGAACATCATCCAGATCCACGAGCTGGGCTTCATCGAGGGCTGCTACTACATCTGCATGGAGTACCTGGCGGGCGAGGACTTCTCGACCACGCTGCGCCAGGCGGGTAAGAAGCGGCAGTACACGCCGCTGCCCATCGTCATGCGGGTGCTGGTGGACGCGGCGCGCGGCCTGCACTTCGCCCACGACTTCACCAACGAGTCGGGCCAGCCGCTGCACATCGTCCACCGCGACATCTCACCTTCCAACCTGTACGTGACGTACCAGGGCCAGGTGAAGGTGCTGGACTTCGGCATCGCCAAGGCCTCCTCGCGGCTGGTGCAGACGCGCACCGGCGTGGTGAAGGGCAAGTACATCTACATGGCCCCCGAGCAGGCCCGGGGCGAAGAGGTGGACCGGCGCGCGGACGTCTTCTCGCTGGGCGTGAGCCTGTACGAGTCGATCACCAACGTGCGGCCGTTTGCCCGGGAGAATGATCTGGCGGTGCTCAACGCGCTGCTGACGGGCGACTTCATGCCGCCCACGCGGCTGCGCGCGGACATTCCCCCGGAGCTGGAGGCGGTGGTGCTCAAGGCGATGTCCCTGAGCCCCGAGGACCGCTTCGCCACCGCCAGCGAGTTCGCCGATGCACTCGAGCGGTGCACGGCGGGCAAGGTGCCCCTGGCCAGCAACAAGGAACTGGCCGAGTACATGCACATGCAGTTTGGCGACGAGCGCTTCACGCAGAAGACGCGCGTGCCCACGCTGGCCACGCTCAAGGCCATGAGCGCCCAGATGGGAGCCCTCCCGCCCGAGAGGCCGGTGGTGTTCGCCAGCAGCGGCGTCTTCCCCGCGGTCGAAGCGCCGCCTCTCGCCGAGCAAGAGGAGTTCCACGACCCCACGGCGGTGGTCCCGCCGCCTGCCAACGCCCCCACTCCGCAGGCGGAAGGCCCCACGAGGGTGAAGCCCCGCCGGTTGGGGCTGGTGGTCCTCGTCGTGGGAGGGATTCTGGCGACGGCCGTGGGAGGCTTCGTGGGGTGGAAGACGCGCTCACAGCCACTGATGCCCGTGGCCGTGGCTCCCGCGCCTGTGCCTCCCGTTGAGCCGCCTCCGGTAGCGCCCACGCCGCCGCCCGCGCAGCCTGAGCCGGCGATTGCCGCCGCCACTCCGCCCGAGGCCGCTCCTGCTGCCGTGACGCCTCCGCCCGAGGCGGCTCCGGTGGAGCCGCCCGCCACGCCGGAGGCTCCGCCCGAGATTCCCGAGGAGAAGGTTCCTTCGAAGGCGACGAGCAAGACGACGAAGCCGCGCGTGGTGACGCTGGGGCTGGCGGACGTGGAGCGGGTGGTGGCCAAGGGCCGCTCCCGCATCGCCACCTGCTTCGAGCGCTACAAGTCGGACCTGCCCTCGGACACGGGCGTGGTGCGCGTGCAGCTGTCGATTGCGTCCTCGGGCAAGGTGAAGGCCACCACGCAGGGGCCGCTGGCCGCCAAGACGGTGGGCCAGTGCCTGGAGACGCAGGCCGAGAAGCTGCGTTTCCCTGTCCACCGCGACCAGGCGGTCAACGTGGTGCTGCCCTTCGACTACCGGGTCACGCGCTAGCTGCGCGCTACAGCTCGCGGCGGGCGCTGAGCGCCTTGGCCAGCGTCGCCTGGTCGGCGTACTCGAGGTCGCCACCCATGGGCAGGCCCTGGGCAATGCGGCTGATGCGCAGGCCCATCGGCTTGAGCAGGCGGGTGAGGTAGAGCGCGGTAGCCTCGCCCTCCACGTCCGGGTTGGTGGCGAGGATGATCTCCTCCACCTTGCTGTCGGACAGCCGCTCGAGCAGCTCCTTGATGCGCAGCTGCTCGGGGCCAATGCCCTCCAGCGGAGAGAGCACCCCGTGCAGCACGTGGTAGCGGCCCTTGAACTCGCGCGTCTTCTCCAGCGCCATCAGGTCCGCGAAGGTCTCCACCACGCAGAGCACCTTCTCGTCCCGGCGGGTGTCACGGCAGAAGCCGCACAGGTCCGAGTCAGTGAGCGAATAGCAGCGGGTGCACAGGTGCACCTTCTCCTTCACCTCACGGATGGCTTGCGACAGCTCCGCGGCGTAGTCGCCGGAGGCGCGCAGGATGTGGAACGCCAGCCGCTGCGCGGTCTTCTCGCCGATGCCCGGCAGCTTCGCCAGCTGGGCAACCAGTCGGTTGAGAGGATCGGGGGTCATCCGGTTTTAAGTAATGCCGGGGATCTTGATGCCGCCCGAGATTTTGGCCAGCTCCTTCTGCATGTGCTGACGGCTGGTTGCCAGGGCAGCGTTCACCGCGGCGGTGATGAGATCCTCGAGCATCGACGGGTCGTTCGGGTCGATGGCGGCCTTGTCGATCTTGATGCTGCGGATCTCCTGGATGCCGTTGGCGACCACGGTGACACGGCCCTCGCCGGACTTGGCCTCGACCGTCTCGTTGGCCAGTTCCTGCTTGCGCTGCTCGATCTTCTCCGTGAGCTTGTTTGCCTGCCGGATGAAGTAGTTCAGATCAATGCCGGGCATGACTTCGTCCTCTTCGGGCGTGGGAGCGAGCGCCCGCCAGTGGGCGCCGTCCAGAATCTCAGGTGGGGCCGCAACCTACCGTCCTTGCGGGCCCGTTGTCAGGGGCTCTCATCGGGACTTTCGACCGCAGGGCTGGCCGAGGGGCGCTCAGGCTCGAGCACCTGAATGTGCTCGATTTCGCCTCCAAGGATTTTCAGCACGGCGCGAACGGCCGGGTGCGTGCGGACCTTGCCCTCGGTGCTCTGGGTATGGGCGGCGCGGGCCTGGGCATCCTGCTCGGCGATGCTGAGCGGGGTGGCGGCAGCGGCCTCGGCGGTGGCCTCCTGGGTCACCAGCTTCATGGGCCGGCCGAAGTGCTCCGCGAGGGCCTTCTCCACCAGCGTCCTGCCGCTGGCGCCGGAGACCATGCCGCGATGGAAGGCGGCGGTGGGGGTGTAGGCCAGGCCCACCTCTCCGGGGCGCAGCCACAGCAGCCGCCCATGGGCGAGCGCGGTGCCGTGACGAGGGCTCTGGGTGCGTACAGTCTCCACGGCCGCGCGCCAGCGCTCTCCAATGGGCAGCGTGGGCGTGTCACGCCCCGTGCCTCCGGGCGCCGCCTCGGGCTCGGCCGCGGGCTCAGGCTCGGCGACGGCGTCGGGCAAGCACTCCCCGGAAGCACAGCCCTCGGCGGAGCCCTCCTCGGGGAACAGACGCTCCTCGGGGGTGGCGGCGGGCACGGCCTCGGGAGGCTTGCGCACGTTGATGATGCGCACCTCGGGCGCGGGCTCCGTCACCCGCGACAGCGGGGTGGCTCCCACCGGACCGTTGGACGCGGGAGGGGCCACGGGAGCGGCCTGCCGGACGGGAGCCGGTGCCGGTGCCGGTGCCGGAGTGGGGCGCGGGAGCTCGACGGGACGTTCAGACGCGAAAGTTCGAGGGACCGGAGCGACCTCCAGGCGCTCCGGACTGGTTCTGCTTGGTGCCGTCGCCGTTCATGCCGCCGGCGAGCCGATCCATCTTGGCGATGAGGTCCGGGATGCTGCTGGCCGGGGAGAGCTGAATGGCCTTGAGCAGCGCCATCTCCAGCGCGAGTCGGGGCTGGGCGGCGCGGGCCACGTCCCACACCGAGCCGTGCACCACGTCGAACAGGCGGGCGATCTGCGCGGAGTCCGCGTCCTGCGCGAGCGCCAGGAGCGCCTTCTGCTCGGACTCGGCGAGCTCGGGCGGAGCCTCGCCCAGGGCCTTGGTGACGAAGAGGTGGCGCAACTGGAGCGCGAGCTCCTCGGCCAGCCGCTTGAGGTCCAGGCCGCGGTTGAACACCTCTTCCACGCGGGTGAGCGCCTTGCGCGCATCCTTGCGCACCAGGGCCTCGGCGAAGTCCTGCACCACGGTGCGGTCGATGGCGCCCAGGGCCTCGGCCACGGCCTCATCGGTGGGGCTCTGGCCGCACGAGGCGAGGATCTGATCCAGCAGGCTGAGCGCGTCACGCATGCCGCCCTCGGACTGACGGACGACGAGGGACAGCGAGCGGTCGGAGATGCCGGCGCCCTCGGCCTCGGAGATCTGCTTGAGGCGCTGGAGCATGCGCGCGGCGGGGATGCGGCGGAAGTTGTGGCGCTGGCACCGGCTGAGGATGGTGTCCGGGAGCTTGTGGGCCTCGGTGGTGGCGAAGATGAACTTCACGTGGCCGGGCGGCTCCTCGAGCGTCTTGAGGAGCGCGTTGAACGCGGCCCCCGAGAGCATGTGCACCTCGTCGATGATGTAGATCTTGTGGCGGTCGCGCTGCGGCAGGTACTTCGCGTTCTCGCGAATCTCGCGCACGTTCTCGACGCCGTTGTTGGAGGCACCGTCGATCTCCGCCACGTCCACGGAGGTGCCCGCGGCGATCTCGGTGCAGGCCCGGCAGGTGCCGCACGGGGTGGCGGTGGGACCGTTCTCACAGTTGAGCGCCTTGGCGAGCAGGCGGGCGGCGGTCGTTTTGCCCACGCCACGCGGGCCGCAGAACAGGTAGGCGTGAGCGACGCGGTCCATCTTGATGGCGTTCGCGATGGTCCGGACGATGTGCTCCTGTCCGGTCATGTCGTCAAAGGTCTGCGGGCGCCATTTACGTGCGAGGACGAGGTAGCTCATGGGGGGCGGCATCTAAACACGCTGGCGCGGGGGATCCATCGCAACCCCAGGGGTCCTTCGAGAGTTCTACCCGGGTAATATTGACAGAGGATTTATACCCGGGTAATTATCCCTGCGTGCTCGATTTTACCCGGGTAATTCTCCCGTGGGCAGCCGAGCCAGGGGTGTCACATGGGCGAGCCATTTCCGCGTTGTACGGCGTTTGAAGGCTCTCGACGCATCGCGTCGGGGGACTTGAGGCAGGTCGTCGCGCGCGTGAAGGAGACGGTGGAGGCCGGCACGCAAGAACCCGTTCTGATCTTCGACGACGCCACCAGCCGGGTGGTCGACGTGGACCTGCGGGGGACGGTGGAGGAGGTGGTGGCGAGGCTGGGCCCCGGGAGCGGCGGTGGCGAGCCGGTGAGCGCCGGGGCTGCACCGGAGCCGGAGGGCCCGCGCGGTCCCGGCCGGCCGAAGCTGGGCGTCGTGGCCCGTGAGGTGACGCTGCTGCCCCGGCACTGGGAGTGGCTCAACAGCCAGCCCGGAGGCGCTTCCGTGGCGCTGCGCAAGTTGGTGGAGCAGGCCCGGCGCGCCAACGAGGGCAAGGATCGCGTGCGCCAGGCGCAGGAGGCGGTCTACCGCTTCATGTCCGCGATGGCCGGAAACCAGCCCGGCTACGAGGAGGCAATCCGGGCCTTGTACGCCCAGGAGCAGGCGCGGTTCGACGGGCTGATTCAGCCCTGGCCCGCGGACGTTCGTGACCATGTGAGGAAGCTGGCGGCCACGGCTTTCGAGATCGGGAGCACCCCATGAATCCCGGGAAGAAGACGATTCTGAAGCTGGCCTGAGCGGCTTCAGAACATGACGCTCCAGGACTCAGGGATCTCCGGGAGGTCACCTTTCACGGAGCGGAGCGCCTGCAGCGAGGGCTGGTCGATCATCTGCTCCAGCGTGGATCGGGGCACCCTGTGCCACTCGAGCCAGGCGTACTCGGGCCAGTCGAACGGGTCGAAGTACAGCCAGCTCGGGTGCGCCTTCGTCACCTGAGCCTTTCGCTCGTGTGACACGAGGCGGGTGCCGGACTGCCCGGTATCCGCCTCGTGGACTTCGAGGAGTTCGCCCTCCAGGCCGAACAGGACCAGGAAGCCGGCTCCCGCGCGGAAGTTCTGTGCCCACCCCAGCAGCCCATGCTCGAAGGCGTACTTGACGGTCGAGCGCGGCATGGCTCCTCAGATCTTGATGCGCTTCATGTCGGGGTCATACAGGGGACGCAGCGAGGTGATAGCCGGGTAGCGCTTGCCCGCAATCTCGACATCCCACTTCCCGGACTCGAGCCAGGCTGCGTCGATGGGCTCGTCGGACTCGACCATCGCCAGGCCCACCGCGCCGCCGAGCGTGTGCCCATAGGATGCGGCGCGTACGTACCCCAACATCTTGCCGTTGCGGCGCACCGGTTCGGCGTGGAACAGCATCGGCTGCGGATCCTGGACCAGCACCTGCACCAGGCGCTTCTTGAGCGGCCCGGCGGCCTTCTTCGCCAGCACCGCCTCCTTGCCGATGAAGCCGCCCGGCTTCTTGAGGTCCACCGCGAAGCCGAGTCCGGCCTCAAGCACCGAGTCGGTGTTGTCGATGTCGTGGCCGTAATCGCGGTAGCCCTTCTCCATGCGCAAGGACGCCAGCGCCTTCAGGCCCGCGTGCCGCAACCCGAGCTTCTCGCCCGCCGCGACCACACGCTCATAGGCGTGCACCGCCTGCTCGGTCGGGATGTACAGCTCGTAGCCGAGCTCGCCCAGGTAGGTGATGCGCACGCACAGCGCACGCGCGAAGCCGATGTCGATCTCGCGCGCGCAGCGGAACGGAAACGCCTCGTTCGACATGTCGGCGGTCGTCACCGACTGCATGAGCTCTCTCGACCGGGGCCCCTGCACGTTCATCTGCGCCCACCCCGACGTCACGTCGGTGACGAAGGCATGCGCGTCATCCGGGAAGTGGCGCTTCATCCAGGTCTCGACGTGGCGATGGGCGTTGTCCGCCGCCACCACCCAGTAGCGCTCGTCATCGAGCTTGGTGACCGTCAGGTCGGCCTCGATCGTCCCGCGCTCGTTGAGCCACTGGGTGTAGGTGATCTGACCAGCAGGCCCGTCCACGTTGTTGCCAGACAGGTGGTTGAGCAGGCGCCCCGCGTCGCGTCCCTGCACGAGGAACTTGGCCATGAAGGACATGTCCATGAGGATGACGCCCTCGCGTGCGGCCTTGTGCTCCGCGGCCCAGTTGGGGAACCACTGCTGCCGGCCGAAGGAGAGCGGCCCGGGATCCGGCGTGGTGCCGGGCTCGCCGTACCAGTCAGGGCTCTCCCAGCCGCTCACGTCGCGGAAGTAGGCGCCGCGGGCCGCGAGGCGATCGTGCCACGCCGAGCGCTTGGCGCCGCGAGCGGTCGTCATCGTGCGCGTGGGGTAGTGGCACTGGTAGACCATGCCCAGCGACTCGACGGTGCGCGTGCGGCGGTACTCCGGGTTGGACTGATAGGTGTGCAGGCGGTCGATGTTGAAGCCGGTGATGTCGACGCCGGGATTGCCCGTGAGGATCCAGTTGGCCAGCACCCGCCCGAGTCCGCCGCCGGTCAGGATGCCGATGGAGTTCAGCCCTGCGGCCACGAAGTAGTTCTTGAGCTCAGGTGCTTCGCCCACGATGGGCTGCAGGTCCGGGGTGAAGCTCTCGGGGCCGCAGAAGAACTTCTTCACGCCCGTCTCCAGGGAGACCGGGACGCGGGACATGGCCTTCTCCAGGTAGGGACCCATGCGGTCCCAGTCGGGAGAGATCTCCCCGAAGGAGAAGTCCTCGGGGATACCGCCCACCTTCCACGGCGCGCAGACGGGCTCGAAGAGGCCGATCATGAGACCGCCCACCTCTTCCCGGTAGTAGCCGTAGCAGCCCGGGTCCTCGATCACCGGCCAGTCCTTCGAGAGGCCGGGGATCGTCTCGGTGATGAGGTAGTAGTGCTCGGCGGCCTGGAGCGGGATGTTCACGCCGGACTTCTCGCCGAGCTGCCGGGCCCAGGCGCCCGCGCAGTTGACGACGTACTCGGCCTCAATGTTGCCGTGCGAGGTCGTGACGCCGGTGACGACTCCGCGCTTCTTGAGCACGCCGGTGACGGAGACGCCCTCGATAATCTTGGCGCCCTGCATGCGCGCGCCCTTGGCCAGGGCCATTGTCGCGCCCACCGGATCGGCGCGGCCGTCCTCCTTGACGTAGAACCCGGCGAGGACGTCGTCGGTGCGTGCCAGCGGGAAGAGCTCCTTCACGACACTGGGGCTGATCTCGTGGACGTCCACTCCGCAGTAGCGGTTGAAAGCCGAGACCCGGCGGTACTCCTCCAGGCGATCGGCGTCGGAGGCGAGCTCGATGAAGCCAATGGGCTTGAACCCGGTGGACAGGCCGGTCTCCGCCTCCAGCCGGCTGTAGAGATCGCGCGTGTACTTGCGCATCTCCGTCGAGGTCTCCGACGTGGAGCCGAAGGTGACCATGAGCCCGGCGGCGTGCCAGGTGGTGCCCGAGGTGAGGCGATCACGCTCGAGGAGCACGACATCCTTACAGCCCATGTGGGCCAGATGGTAGGCGACGGAGCAGCCGATGATCCCGCCGCCGATGATGACGACGCGGGCCCGTTCAGGCAGGGAGATGTCAGACATGGCGTAGGAGAATACCGGAGTTCAGAGCAGAGTCGGTTCAGTAGGACGGGAGGTTCAACGTCCGAGGGCTTTGAGTACCACTCCCGCGGCGTTGTGCCCGGAGGCACCGATGACGCCGCCGGCCGGGTGGCACCCCGCGCTGCAGAAGTAGAGCCCCTCGACAGGCGTCTCGTAGGGCAGGCGTTCGTTGAAGCCGCGCTTCCCGTCCACGTGCTGGATATGGCCGTGGGTGATGCCGAAGTGGGACTCAATCCGGGGCGGCGTCAAGGTGAAGGTCTCCACTACCAGGTCGCTGGTTCCGGGAGCGAACCGGTCGCAGATGGACAGCAGGTGCTGGACGTAGCGCGACTCCTCCTTCTCCCAGGAGGAGCCCTTGGGCTGGTACGGCACCCATTGCACGAAGAGGGCGGAGTTGTGGTGCCCCTGGTCATCCCGGAGGCTGGGGTCGATGGGCGTGTGGAAGTACCACTCGATGGAGGGGAACTCGGCGAGCTTGCCGGCCTGGGTGTCCGCGTAGCTGCGGGCCAGTGACTCGAGCACGTCCTCCTGGGGCAGCAGGTGGATGGTGGGACCGAACTGGCCCTTGTCCTCGGGCAGGCAGGTGAAGGTGGGCAGGCCCTTGAGACACATGTTCACCTTGAGCGTGGTGCCCGGACTGGCCATCGCGTCCACGCGCTGGCGGTACTCGGCGGGGAGGGCCGAGGCCTCCACGAGCTTCAGCGTGCGGAACGGGTCCGCGTTGGACACCACCACGGGGGCGGAGAGCTCCTCGCCGCCCTCGAGCACCACGCCCTTCACCACGCTGCGGTCCGTGCGGATGGAGGCCACCTTGGCCCGGGTGCGGATCTCCGCTCCGTGCCGCTGGGCCACCTTGGCGAGCGACTGGGTGACGGTGCCCATGCCGCCGCTGACGATCATCCACGTGCCGCCGCTGCCGGGCAGCCGGCACATGTTGTGCGAGAGCAGGTTCATGCCCGCGCCGGGCGTGTCGTAGCCCGCGTCCAGGCCGGAGAAGGCGTCCGTCACCGCGTACATGGCCTTGAGCAGGTCCGACTGGAAGCCGAACCGCTCCAGGTACTCGCGCGCCGAGCCCCGGCACAGCCGGAGGAAGGCGGTGCGCAGGGCAGGGCGGATGAAGCGCTCGGCGGTCTCCTCCAGCGACACTGGAGGCATCAGCCACGCGGGGGCGAGGTCCTCGCGCAGGGCGGCCAGCTCGGCGTTCATCGCCTGGTTGGCGTTCCAGTCCTCCTCGGAGAAGAACGCCATGAACTGGCGCTTCATCTCCTGCTCGTTCGAGCCGAACAGGAGGTAGCGGTTGTCCATCGTGGGCAGGAAGTAGTGCGGATCCCGGCGCTTGAGGGGCAGCTCCAGCTCCAGCTCGCGCATCAGCTCCGGAGGCATGAGGCCAAGCAGGTAAGCGCCCGTGGACACCCCCAGCTTCGGAGCCGAGCGGAACGGGTACTCCGTCTTGGAGGCCCCTCCCACGGTGTCCTTCTCCTCGAGGACGGTGACCTTGAGCCCCCGGCGCGCGAGCAGTGCCGCGGCGACCAGCCCGTTGTGACCAGCGCCGACCACGATGACATCTGGCATGGACTCCCTCCCGTAGAGGCGCTCTTACCTGAGCCTGGGGCAGGCGGACAAATAACCCTTGGCTTGCGCAAGGACGCCCGGACCGGGGAGAGTCCAGCGGCCACCGGATGACCGCCACCTCTCCTCAGCCCGCTTCACCTCCCGCCGCGCCCGAGCCCGCCCTGTCGGTCGCCTCGGAGTCCACCCCCGAAGCCCTGCCGCTGTCCCGCGCCTGGCGCGTGCTGCTGGGGGCCGTGGTGCTGCTGCCCTTCGTCATCGCCGTGGCGCAGCTGGGCCGCATCCACCCGGACGAGGTGTACCAGATGCTCGAGCCGGCCTGGCACCGCGTGCACGGCTACGGCATCCAGGCCTGGGAGTGGCGCGAGGGGCTGCGCAACTGGGCGGTCGTCTTCGTGTTCTCGGGGCTGCTGCGCGTGGCGGACGTGCTGGGCCTCACGCACCCGCAGGCCAACCGGGCCCTGCTCGCGCTGCCCCAGCTGGCGCTGCACGGGTGGATGCTGCTGGCCGTCTACCGCCTCGGCGCGCGCAGGGGAGGGCAGACCAGCGGCCTGCTCACGCTCCTGCTCGTGGGCCTCTACGGGCCCGTGCTCGTGTTCGCAGGCCGGACGATGAGCGAGTCCTTCTCCGCCGCCTTCTTGGTGGTGGCCATGGAGGCCCTCGACCGGAAGGAGCACATGGCCCGTGCCGGGCTGCTGGCCGGGCTGGCGCTCGGGCTGTCGGTGGTGGCGCGCTACGGCTCGGCCGTCTTCGTCCTGGCCGCGCTGGTGTGGCTGGTGCTGGCCCGGCAGTGGCGGCTGCTGGCCTTCACCTGTCTGGGCGGCCTGGGCGTGGCGCTGGGGCTGGGAGCGCTCGACTGGGGCACCTGGGGCGCCCCTTTCCACTCGCTCTTCGCCTACCTGCGCTTCAACGTCCTCTCGGATGAGGCGGTGCGGAACTTCGGTGAGAGCCCGCCGACTTTCTACGTGCCGGTGTTCCTGGCCTCGATTCCTTTCTGGGCCTGGCTCGCGGCGCCGCTGGGGCTGGGCGCCCTGCGCCGCCGCTCCATCTCCCTGCCGCTGTTCTGCGCGCTGGTGTACGTGGCCGCGGTGAGCGCCACGCCTCACAAGGAGGAGCGCTTCCTCTACCCGGCGCTCGTGCTGATGGTGCTCGCGGCCGCTCCGGCCGTGGCCTCCTGGCTCGTGACCCAGGCCAGGCAGGCCACCCAGCTGCGTTGGGGCGCGGCCACCCTGGCGCTGGCCACCACCGTGGCCTCGGCCAGCGTCTACCCGCCGCAGGACCTGCGGGGAGACCAGTTCCGCGCCATCGTCGCCGCCACCCGGGACCCCCAGGCCACCGGCCTGCTCATCGTCAACGAGGGGTTGTGGGGGGCGGGGGGCTACTTCTACGTCGGCAAGAACATCCCCTGGGCCACCTGCGACTGGCCCTATGACTACGCCTTCCAGCGCGCCATGCAGGACCCTGCCTTCAACCGCGCCGTCACCTTCGAGGGCCGCGCGCTGCGCGAACTCCAGGCGGCCGGCTTCCGGGTGATGGGCGAGGTGGGCCGCGAGACGATCCTCGCCCGGCCCTGAGCCCACAAAAGCGGAGAGCCGATGCCCCCGAAAGGGCATCGGCTCCTCACAATAGAAACGGCCGGGACACACGCGAAGGTGCGCTACCGTTGCTTCCTTCCGGACCTGGCGGGGTTCACGTCCCCACGTTGTCCCGACCACAAAAATGTCGCTTCCAAAGCGTTAACAACTACGGAGAGGGTGGGATTCGAACCCACGATACCCGTTAAGGTATGCACGCGTTCCAGGCGTGTGCCTTCAACCGCTCGGCCACCTCTCCAGGGTACTACGAGCGGAGAGCGTAGGATTCGAACCTACGGTACCGTTCCCGGTACGCCTGATTTCGAGTCAGGTGCCTTCGACCACTCGGCCAGCTCTCCAGTATTCACTTGTCACGCTTCTTCTCGCGCAAGCGCTCGAAGAACGTCTTCAGAAGCAGGCGGCTGTCGTCCGCCAGAATGCCACTTGTTACCTGGAGCCGGTGGTTGTGCCTCGGCTCCTCTGCCAGGTTGTAGAGCGAACCCACCGCTCCGGCCTTGGGGTCCATGGCCCCGAACACCAGCCGAGTCACCCGGCTCTGCACCAACGCTCCCGCGCACATGGCGCACGGTTCCAGCGTGACGTAAAGGGTGACGCCGGACAGCCGCCAGGCACCTCGCGCCTTGCAGGCCGCGTCCAGTGCCAACATCTCGGCATGTGCCAGGGGGTGTTTGTCCACCTCGCGGCGGTTGAAGCCAGTGCCAATCACCTGGCCTTCGAACACCGCCACGGCGCCAACGGGGACCTCTCCGAGTGCGGCCGCTTCCCGCGCGAGCGCCAGGGCCTGCTGCATGAAAACGTCGTCACTCATGAGAGAAGCGGCGAGGAAGTGTGGCGCTCCCTGGAGGATTCGAACCTCCGGCCTTCGGATTCGTAGTCCGACGCTCTATCCAGCTGAGCTAAGGGAGCGTGTGTCTTCCAACGCTGCTACTTAAGTGGCGGAGAGAGAGGGATTCGAACCCTCGATACCGTTTCCAGTATGCAGGTTTAGCAAACCTGTGCCTTCAGCCTCTCGGCCATCTCTCCAACTCTTCTCTGTCAAAGAACTGCGAAAAACAAGCACAAAAAACGGAGGAAGTAGGATTCGAACCTACGGAGAGCTTTCACCCTCTGCGGTTTTCAAGACCGCTGCCTTCAGCCGCTCGGCCATTCCTCCACTGCTTTGAGCCGCGCGGTCCCGCTGACTGCGCGGGGCCGCCCTTCTACCTCATCTATCGCCCATTGCAATGGGGATGTGGCTCACAGGGGGCGGATCTCCCGCATCCCTCCCATGTAGGGCACCAACGCCTCCGGTATGGCGACGCTTCCGTCCTCTCTCTGGTAGTTCTCGAGGATGGCGATGCTCGTCCGCCCCACGGCCAGGCCGCTGCCGTTGAGGGTGTGGAGCAGCTGGGGCTTGTCCCCCTTCTGGGCGCGGAAGCGGATCTTCGCCCGCCGGGCCTGGAAGTCGCCGCAGTCCGAGCACGTGGAGATTTCCCGGTACGCCTGCTGACCGGGCAGCCAGACCTCGATGTCGTAGGTCTTCCTCGAAGAGAAGCCCATGTCGCCGGTGCACAGCAGCACCACCCGGTGGTGCAGCCCCAGGCGGCGCAGAATGTCGCACGCGTCGTCCGTCATGCCCTCCAGCTCCTGGAGGCTGGTGTCCGGGGTGGCGAACTTCACCAGCTCCACCTTGTGGAACTGGTGCTGGCGGATGAGGCCGCGCGTGTCCCGGCCGGCGGCGCCCGCCTCGGCGCGGAAGCACGGGCTGAAGGCGCAGTACTTCAGGGGCAGCTTGTCCGCCTCGAGGATCTCGTCCGCGTGGTAGTTGGTGACGGGCACCTCGGCGGTGGGAATGAGGAAGCGTTCGGGCTCTCCCGCCGTCTTGAAGGCGTCCTCCTCGAACTTGGGCAGCTGGCCGGTGCCCATCATCGTCTCGCGCAGCACCAGGTAGGGCGGCAAAAGCTCCGTGTAGCCCTTCTGGGTGTGCACATCGATCATGAAGGTGACGAGCGCCCGCTCGAGCCGGGCCAGGGCCGCCTTGTAGAAGGTGAAGCGGCTGCCGGACACCTTGGCCGCGCGCTCGAAGTCCAGCATGCCCAGCTTCTCACCCACCTCGAAGTGCTGCTTGGCGGTGAAGAGGAAGTTGGGCTTGTCGCCCCACGTGCGGACCACGACGTTGTCCTGCTCGCTGGCGCCGGTGGGCACCGACTCGTGGGGAATGTTGGGAATGAGAAGGAGAATCTTGTTGAGCTCCTCCTCCACGTCCTTGAGGCGGGTCTCCTTCTCCTTGATCTCCTGGGAGACGGCGCGCAGGTCACCCCGGAGCGCGTCGAGCGCCTTGGGGTCCTCCTTGGCCTTCTTCTTCATCTCCTCGTTGGCGGAGTTGCGGCGCGCCGACAGGCTCTCCATGGCGACGTACAGCTCACGCCGCTCGGTGAAGAGCTTCTGGAAGGGGCCAAGGTCCAGGCTGCCGCCACGGGCCTTGAGCCGGGCGACTACCGCATCGAAATTCTGGGCGACGTTCCGGAGATCCAGCATGGGGGGCGACTCTTAGCACCCCAGACGCGCCCGGCAAGCCAGACCTGACCCGCGACGCCAGGAAGCCAACGTCGCGGGGCAGGGCAGGGGGACTTCGCAGGGGCTACTCCAGGGCGGTGATCTCGTCCTGGATCTCTTCCTTGTCCTCGGCGTCCGGCTTGAGCTCCAGGTACTTCTTGAAGGCCGCGGCGGCGTCCTTGCGCTTGTTCTTATCCTTATAGGCGTAGCCCAGGTAGTAGTGGGGCATCGCGTTGGTGGGCTCGGCCACCACGGCCTTCTTGTACCAGTCGATGGCCTTGGTGTGCTGCTCGCGCTCGGACCAGGAGCGGCCCAGCTTGTAATAGATGTAGGTCAGGTCCGGGGCCTCCTTGAGCGCCGCCTCGTAGCGCTTGATGGCCTCGTCCCAGCGGCCGGCGGTGAAGTACGCATCACCGATGGCGCCCAGCACCCGCTTGCGCTGCGGATCCACCGCCAGCGCGGTGTCGAACGCGGGGATGGCCTCATCCACCTTGCCACCCTCCAGGTACGCGCGGCCCAGGGCCTCGTAGGCGTCCGCGTGGTTCGGGTCGCGCTTGATCGTCTCCTTCCACTCCTCGATGGCCTCGGCCAGACGCTCGGCCTTCCGGTAAATCTCGCCCAGGGCGTAGTGGTAGTCGGCCCGCTGCGGAGCCTTCTCCACGGCCAGGCGCATCTGATCGATGGCGCCGGTGTACTCGGCGCGCTTCGCCTTCACCATGGCCAGGTGGTAGAGCGCCTCGTGGTTGGAGGGCTCGCGGCCAATGGCCAGCATGAGGTTCTTCTCCGCGCCGCTCAGGTCTCCCTTCTCGTAGAGCACCGCGCCCAGGGTGATGGGGATGTTGACCGAGCGGGGATCCTCCACCTTGGCCTTCTCGAGCTCGGCGATGGCCTCGTCCAGCTGGCCCAGCCGCCAGAGCACCGTGCCGCGCTGCAGGCGGCCGTCCTTGAGCAGGTGCGGATCGAGCTCCAGCGCCTTGTTGGCGTTGGAGCGCGCCTGCTCCAGGTCCTTGCCCAGCAGCGCCACGCGGGACAGGCCCAGGTAGGCGTCGGCGAGGCTGGGGTTGAGCTCCCGGGCGCGCTTGAACTCCTCCTCGGCCAGGCGCACGTTGCCCTCCGCCAGGGCCAGCTCGCCCAGGCCCGCGCGCACGCCCGCGTGGTCC
>DASVVJ010000470.1:0-15591 GCA_036389955.1 Myxococcaceae bacterium | reverse complement strand
CTGAACCGTCGGAGCCAGCGCTCGCGGCTCAACTGGAAGCGGTTCGCGGATTTGCTGAAGGATTTCCCGTTACCGCGACCAGTCATCCGGGTGCGCACCTGGGGTGTCACTCCATAAGCCATCCCAACGGAAGAGCCGGATGGTGGAAATCTCCTCGTCCGGATCTGGCGGGGGCCCCGGCTGGGGAACTGGCCGGGGCTACCCTACAACCTCGTGAGGTTCGACCGAGGCGGAGGTACCAGGGACGCCACGCGACGTAAGAGTTCCAGTCCGGTGAAGAAGAGGTGTGTGGTGCCGTCTGGCAGCGGACGCGAGTGCCGTGCCTGGAAGTCCTATGGGACCTGAGCTCGGCCGAGTAGCGCTCTCGCCAGAGGCTCCGAGCGGCGGGTTCGATTCCCGCCGCCTCCACGGGGCGAGGGCGGCCTCTGAGTCGGACGTAACCCCTGGAATGGAGGGCGCCATGCAAGCACTGCCGACTCAGCGCGCTTCTCCTGGGCTCGAGGTGGGCACAGGCTTCTTAGGAGGCGCGGGAGCAGGTAAGTAACACTTGCCTTCAACGGGAACGTAACCGTTCTCTACGCAGTCCTCGGCGCTCACAGAGAGCTGCTCCACCCAGCAGCCTCCGTTGATGGGCACCTGCCTGAGTCCCAGGCACTGGCCTTTCTCGTCGGGCCGGGCCTGCCCAGGACGTGGCTGGGGAAGGGGCTGCTGTGCAATGGGCTTGTTCTCTTTCGAGGCTGGAGTGGCGGCTTGAGGCCCGGTGGGTGGGGAGTCTCCTACCGCTGCGGTGCCCGCATCCGGAGCCTGGGCATTTGAGAAGCCGGGCGGTTGGAACTGCCACTGCGAACTCCAGAGCCACACCGCGCACGCGCCCACTGCCGCCAGCGCCAGCCAGGGCTTCCAAGCCCGTGGCTCCGCAGGGGATCGGGAAGGCGCTGGGCCTTGCTCTTCACCCGCTGCAGCCTCCAGCGTCTGGGCCACCTGCGCCGCCGTCCCTCGCGCCTCCGGCGTGTCCGACAGCAGGCGGACAATCACCTCCCTCAGCAGCGGCTCCACCCGGGGATTGCTCTCCAACTGCGGTCTCGGGTCCGGGCTCCTCGCATGCCAGGTGCCTTGCTCGTCCTGTTTAGCCTCAAAGGGCGCAGGGTACTGGCCCATCACCAGGCGATAGGCCGTCACTCCCAGGGCGTACAGATCATCCGCTGGCGACGGCGCGTAGGAGCCGTCCTCATGGTGTAGCGAGCGGAGGTAGACCGGCCACGCTTGAGGCGAGAGATACGCCAACGTCACCGGCGGCAATGCCTGCCACGTCAGCCGCTGTGCCCCAGCAAAGTGGCACGAGCCAAAGTCGATGAGCACCGCGCGCTTGTCCGACAATCGGACCAACACGTTGTCGCCCTTCACGTCCCGATGCACCGCTCCGGCGGCATGAATGGCTTCCAGCGCCCGGGCCAACTGCGCCACCGCCCGGCACACCTGCTTTCCCGAGGGCGTGTGCTGCTCGGCCCAAACATACAGGGGCGTGCCCTGCACCCACTCCATGACAAAGAACGGGTACTCGTTCCTCGAGGGCAGCCATGGCCCACCCCGGTCCAGCAGACGCGGAATGCTCGGGTGATTCAGCCGCGAGAGCAGCTCCACCTCGCGTTTCATCCGCGCGTCCCACAGCAACAGTGACACCTTGAGCGCGCCGGGCTCCGAGCGCCTCCATCCCACGCGCTCGGCTCGGTAGACCGCACCATAGGCGCCCTGACCCTGCCAGGCCTTCACTCGCCACGCTTTGACGCGGGTGCCTGGGGCCAGCGGGTGCATGCGCTCCTCGGGGCTCAGCTCGTGTCAACCTACCTCTGCGGCACGATGCGGCCGAGGCCATCCTGCTGGGGCTGTGGGCCCTGCTGGAAGTCGGTTGGGTGGCGGCCGTGCCCACGGAGGTGAGCCGCTGAGGCATCCCTCCGTTCAGTCGGGGCACGGGGCGCCAGCGGCAGCCCAGGTCTCCCACGCGGCGATGAACTCCTTGTACGGCGTGGACACCGGCGCGCGGCCGAAGCCCGGGTTCCATCCCCATGTCACGAGCGGGTCCTCGAGGTGAGTGCGCAGCTCGGCCATGTCCATGCCGCCATTGCGCGCCGGGTCCTTCACCTGCTCGCACAGGGCGCGCGGCGTCAGGCCGACGAACACCAGCTTCTCCTCGGGCTTCGGCATGTGCCAGCCCTTGACGTTGCCAGGCGGGACATGGCGGCCATAGTTGCTCGGAGGATTCGCCGGGCCGTGGCACGTGGTGCACTCGGCACCCGCCATGCCGTGCCCCGTGGGCCCGCGCAGCACGTTCATCGCGTGCACGCGGCCCTCGTCGCCCTGCAGCGGCGCATCGCCCGCGGGGTGGCAGTTCTGGCAGCGCGGGTGCTGGAGCACCGCGCGCACGGTTGCGAACGCGGCCACACCGGTGGCCGGGTCCGGCTTCTGGCCCCCGGGGTCCGACGGCGGCACGGACTTGCCGCCGCATCCGGCGAGAACGAGAACAAGCGTCACGAAGGTACGCATCATCGGAAGTCCTAGGCGAGGCGCAGCGGCAGCGTGCGCAGCCGTTGCTTGGTAAGCGCAAACACAGCGTTCGCGACGGCGGGCGCGATGACCGCGGTCGCCGGCTCGCCGATGCCACCCATCTTCGCGTCGCTGGGAATCACGTGAACGCTGATCTGCGGCATCTCGAACATGCGAAGCGCGGGGTAGTCGTGGAAGTTGCTCTCGACGACCTTGCCGTCCTCGATGGTCAGCTTGCCGTGGAGTGCCGCGGTGAGCCCGAACGCGATCGAGCCCTGGACCTGGGCCTCGATGCCGAGCGGGTTGACCGCGGTTCCGCAGTCGACCGCCGCCGTCACCTGATGGACCTTGATGCGTCCATTCTCGACCGAGACCTCGGCCACCTCGGCGATGATCGACCCAAACGACTCGTGCACCGCCATGCCCCGCGCCCGGCCCGCCGGAGGAGGCGTTCCCCAGCCGGCCTTCGCCGCGGCCGTCTCGAGTGCGCGCGCGAACCGCGGCTTCCCCTTGAGCAGCGCGAGGCGGTACTCGAGCGGATCCTTGCCGGCGGCGTGCGCCAGTTCGTCGATCATGCTCTCCATCGCGAACGCGGTATGGGTGTGGCCCACCGAGCGCCACCACAGCACGGTGACCGGCGTCCTCGGGGAGTGCAGCGAGACGTGCTTCGACTTCGTGGTCTCGAGATACGGCGAGTCGGCGATGCCTTCGACCGACGTCGCGTCGATGCCGTCCTTGACCATGAACTTCTCGAACGGCGTGCCCGCGAGGATCGACTGTCCGACGATGACGTGATGCCACGCTCCCGGCATGCCGTCCTTGCCGAGGCCGACCTGGACGCGGTGCACGTACGCGGGACGGTAGTAGCCGCCGCGCATGTCGTCCTCGCGCGTCCAGACGACCTTGACCGGCACGCCGGCCGCCTTCGCGACGATCACGGCCTCGGACACGAAGTCCGACGAGGGGTTCGCACGGCGGCCGAAGCCACCGCCCAGGAACGTGGTGTGGATCGTCACCTTGTCGGGGGTCGTGCCCAGAATGTGCGCCGCAGTGGCCTGATCGACGGTCTGGAACTGGGTACCTGTCCAGATCTCGCAGCGATCACCGTCGATCTTCACGGTGCAGTTGAGCGGCTCCATCATGGCATGCGCGAGATACGGCACCTCGTACGAGGCCTCGAGCTTGCTCGCGGCAAGGTCGAGCGCTTCCTTCACCTTGCCGGTGTCGGCCACGGCCGTGCCCTCACCGAGTGAGAGCTTGCGGAACTCGGCGAGGATCTTCTCGCTGCTGGCACCACCGCCCTCGGGTGTCGACCACTCCGCGCGGACGGCATCGCGGCCGAGCTTGGCCGCCCAGAAGTGCTGGGCAATGACCGCGACACCGTTCGCGGTCTGAACGACCTTCTCGACGCCAGGCACCTTCAGCGCATCGGTGCTATCGAACTTCACGAGCTTGGCGCCGAACGCTGGCGGCCGCAGCACAACCGCGGTCCGCAGGCCGGGGAACGAGACGTCGAGCCCGAACTGCGCCTTGCCGGTGATCTTCTCGGGCGAGTCGAGCCGGCGCACCGTGGTGCCGATCAGCTTCCAGTCCTTCCGATCCTTGAGCTTCACCGTCTTCGGAGGGGACAGCTTCATCGCCGCCTCGGCGACCTGGCCGTACGTCAGCGTCTTGCCGCCGAAGGAGATCACACCTTTCGCCACGGTGAGCTTCGCGGGCGAGGTCTTCCACTGCGCCGCGGCCGCGCGCAGGAGCATCACCTTCGCCGTCGCGCCGACGTTGCGGTACCGGTCGAACTCGCCGTGCGTCGTCGTCGACCCGCCGGTCATCTGCAAGCCCATGGCGGGGTGGCCGTAGACCGGCGCCGCGGGGGCGTGCTCGCAGCGCACCTTCGACCAGTCACAGTCGAGCTCTTCCGCGATCAGCATCGCCAGGCCGGTCCAGATTCCCTGGCCCATCTCGGAGTGCGCGAGCAGCACGGTGACCGAGTCGTCACTGCCGATCCGCAGGAAGGCATTCGGGGAGGGCAGCGGCTGCGCGGCCTTGGGCGCGGCGTGCACGACCTTCGGCACATAGAAGCTGAGCACCAGCCCCGCCGTACTCGCGGCTGCCCCAGTCAGGAATCCTCGACGAGAGACGGTCACTTCGCACCTCGCTTCAGCCGCGAGGCGAGCTTGACGGCATCGCGCACGCGGCAGTACGTCCCGCAGCGGCAGATGTTGCCCGACAGCGCGGCATCGATGTCGGAGTCCGTCGGGTCGGGCTTTTTCTCGAGCAGCGCCACGGCCGTCATGATCTGACCGGACTGGCAGTAGCCGCACTGCACGACATCCGCCTCGGCCCAGGCGCGCTGCACGGGGTGCGAACCGTCTGGTGACAGCCCCTCGATGGTCGTGACCTTGCGCGCACCGACGCTCGAGACAGGGGTGACGCAGGCGCGGACGGGCTTGCCGTCGAGGTGCACCGTGCACGCCCCACACTGCGCCATGCCGCAGCCGTACTTCGTCCCGTTCAGTTGAAGAAGATCACGCAGGACCCAGAGCAGCGGCATGTCGCCGCTGGCGTCCACCTCGCGGACCGTGCCATTGACGTCGAGCTTTGTTCCCATGTCGCCCAGTATACATATCCCAGGCTCTTTTCACTGCTTGAACCCTGATGCGATTGCGTCTCACTCCGCGACGGCCGATCAACGCATGACCGTGCTCAGGCCCACCCAGGGGTCTGCGTGGATCACTCCAACGGGAGGCTCAGGGCTTCGCCGCCCGCGGCTGGTGAGGACTACCCGCAGATCCACTTGATTTCCCTCGGCGGGGGTTCAGCTCAACCCGCGCATCACCCGATAGCACGCCCCCTGGACCGAGGGCCCAGCGCCTGGCCTACGAAGCCCGGCGCGCCGTCTCCCTGGGTGGCCAGTCCACGGTGACATCGTGCTGTCGCCGAAAGCGTGCATCCGCGAGCCTCGGTGTGTCTCTCACCTCGATGAAATCCAGCCGCCCGGTCTCATCGGTGCCGAGCTCGAGCTCCAACCAGCGCTCTTCGTTGAATCGCTCGAAGTAGAGGCTTACCGCGTCTCCATGCGGCATGCGCCAATAGGGCGCTCCCAGAACTGCGACGAGCTCTGCCTCCGACATGCCCGGACGTAGCTTGGTGCCAAGCCCATCGGCATCAATGGCCGTGCCGGGACTCTGGAGAAAGAGGTCCACCTCGAGGTCGAACCCCGTGAGCCGGCCGTCCTTCGTTTCCAGAAAGAGGCCTCGGGAGTCGTAGCAGAACTGGCCATAGGGCGAAGACTGAGCATCCTCCGCGGGCCCCAGGAAGGAAAGGCCCTGTATGTCGCCCCCCAGCGGCACGTTTCCCAGCGTGAGCTTCTTGAGGTTTACCTCCAGCGGCCTGGCGCTGTTGCGCTGCCAGCTCGCGGTGAAGTTCGCCTTGGCGATCTCATGCTGCTCGAGCGCTTCGTTGGCCTTGTCTGTGGACCGGATCATCAGGATGATCCACAGGATGAGCAGCACGCCGCCCCCGATTCCCACCACATAACCCGGAGCCTTGGGTCCCAGGACGGTGGCCAGCTGGGAGAGCTTCATGAGGCCCAGGGCCGCCGGGATGATGCCCAGGAAGTACACGAATGGCAGGAGCCCACGCAGGAGGTGCACGCTGCGACTCTACCATTGGCGCATAGGGCGAGTAAGAGGTTGTCCGCCGTAGGGACAGCTTCCGAAGAGCGACAGCGGCACTTGCGCCTGGTGATCAGTAGTTGACCTGGAACTGGAGGCGCGTGATGTGCCCCTGCTGCTGGGTGTAGGGAGCGCGCGAGGAGGTGCGGTCGGCAATCACGTAGGCGCCCGTCAGCTCCAGGGTTTTCGTGAACTGCCACTCCGCGCCCAGCTCCAGCTCGCGCACGCTGTAGCGCGGGGCGTTCGTCTCGAACTTCTTGCCGCCCTCGTACAGGCTGCCGCGCGCATAAGGGATGAGCGACACGCCCAGCACGCCGTCAATCTTGTACATGAGCTGCGCATAGCCACCGTGCAGCCGGCGGCTCGCGGCGACGGTGGCCGCGTCGCCCTCGCCCAGCTGCGGGCCCCGGCCCACGTTGTACTCGGCCTGGAAGCCCAGCGGCTGCGGGTAGATGACCAGGCTCACCAGCGCGCGGGCATCGACCTGGTCCACTCCGCCGCCCGCAGTGTACGTGACGCCATTGGTCGTCGCGGTGGAGATGTTGAAGCGGCCGTAGTAGCCGGCCACGCCCGCCTCGACGAACTGCTTGCCGAACAGGAAGGGGTACGTCACGCGGGCCACGCCATGCGGGGTGTTGTTGCGCTCGGGGCGGTTGGCCGTCTGCCCGTTGTAGACGCCGAAACCCACCACGCCGTAGTCGCCCGAGCCCTTCAGGTTGTTGTCGACGAGGTACTTGAAGCGCTTGCGGATCTCCTCGGGTGCCCAGTAGGCGAACACGCCGAGGTCGCGCTCGTCGCGCAGCGCGCTGTTGATGGCGTCATTGCGGTCGAACGGGAGGCGGTTCTGGCTCGACTGGAGGTTCTCGAAGCCGAACGGCACCTTCGACTGGCCCACGCGCAGCCGGAACTCCTTCTTCTCGTCGAGGAAGATGTCGGCGTACCAGTCACGCAAGATGGCCACGTGGAACTGCTCGCCGATGACGGAGGAGAAGTCAGGCTGGAAGTAGATGGAGACGTGGTCGTTGATCTCGCCGTAGATGATGAGCCGGGCGCGGCGGATGCCGAAGCCGGTGTTCGCGCCGAGGAAGCGGTCCCCCTGCTCGTTGATGAGTTCAGGGTTCTTCCGGAAGCTCGGCAGCCGGTTGTAGCGGAACTGTGTGTAGCCCCGGAGCTTGATGCGCTCGTACCAGGGCGTCTCCTTCTTCGGGGCCTCGGGCGCGGGCTGCGCCGGAGGCGGCACGGCCTCGGATGGCTGAGGCGACGCGGGAGCCTCGGTGGGCTCGGCAGCGGACGGGGCGGGGGCCGGCTCCTGCTGGGCCCGCGCGAGCGGGCAGAGCAGGAGGGTGGTGCCAGACATCAGGGCCAGAAGGGCGGGACGAGCGGTCGCGAGGAAGGTCATGATTTGGGGGGCTCGGCGATGTGATGTGCCCGATACACAGCCGGATGGCATGTCGCAATGGACGCGTCCCGACCAGACCTTTTGTTGCAGGGCCGTTTCGAAGCTGTCGTTTGAATGTGTCACGATTGTGACATGCCGGACGGCTACACCGTGAAGCCTGCCTCCGCGGTGGGCGCTTCACAGGCTCGCGCAACAACACTGGCAGTGCATGCGGCGTGCGGGTGCGCCTCGTTAGTAGAGAGGCATGAGCGCACCCCCGAAACAGCTCCCCGCGGAGGCGGATCCGGAGAGGATTCACCAGGGCATTCAAAACATCGCCGGACTGGGGCTGCAGGTGATCAACCTCGCCGTGGTCGCCTGGTACTGGGGGAACTGGCCCATCATCACCCGCTTCGTGGCGCTGGCCGCGGGGCTGACGCTGACGAACCTCTGGCTCATCGAGCGGTACGCGCGGCGGTACGGCCGGCTGGGAGCAGAGTGGATCCGCTCGGTGGTCAACGGGATCGGTCTGTGCCTGGGAGGAAGCCTCACGGATTGGACACCGCTGATCTGGGTCTTCCTGCCGTACAACATGCTGTGGCTGTACGGGTTGGATCGCTCACTGCACCTGCGGCTGGCGCTGTATGTGGTCATGGTGGTGGGCTACGCACTCTGGGAGGGAGCGCCGCGGGAGCTGGCGCTGGTTTTCACCCTGCTCAGCGCCCTGAGCTACCTGCTGACTGCGAAGCGGGACGTGCTGCTGCGCCAGGTGCTGCGCCAGGTGGTGGAGCAGCGCGAGCAGCTGGCCCAGGTCCACGAGCGCGCCCTGGCCCAGGAGAAGCTCTCCAGCCTGGGCATGATGGCGGCCGGCGTGGCGCATGAGATCAACAACCCGATGAGCTTCGTCACCAGCAACGTCAACTCCCTGTACAAGGAGTTCGCCCGGCAGCCGGTGCTCCCCGAGCCGCTGCGGGAGTACCTGGACGAGGTGCTGCCGGAGACGCTGGATGGCATCAAGCGGGTGAATGCCATCGTCGCGGATCTGCGCCGCTTCGCGCGGGGAGACCCGGAGGCCTACTCCGAATATGACTTGAACACCGAGGCCCAGAGGGCGCTGCGCATCGCCCATAGCCAGCTCAGCCACTGTCAGGTGGAGGTAGAGCTGGGCGAGCCAGGCAAGCTGATGGGGCGGCCGGGGCAGATCGTGCAGGTGCTGGTGAACCTGTTGACCAACGCCGGGCACGCAACGAGCGCAGAAGGCAAGGTGCGCCTGTCTACGCACCTCGAGAGCGAAGGAGCCAGGGTGGAGATTCGCGACACAGGCGCGGGTATGGCGCCCGAGGTGCTGCGCAACCTCTTCCAGCCCTTCTTCACCACCAAGCCGCTGGGGGAAGGCACGGGGCTGGGGCTGGCGGTGGTGCACGGCATCATCGGCTCTCATGGGGGCCGCATCGAGGTGGAGAGTCAGCCCGGCCAGGGCTCGTGCTTCACGGTGCACCTGCCGCGTGTGCCGCCGCTGCCGGCCTACCGCAAGCCCGGCTGAACCGGGGGCTGCCCGGGGTCATCATGTGGTGGCGGTGTAGGCGAAGTGCCTGGGCACGCACGCCTGCACCCCAAGGGGGCGAGGGTGGGCGGGCTGGGCCTGGCTCAAGCGTTGGTGGTACCAGAAGAGTGGCTCGAAGCCGGAGGCGAGGACTACCATGCACGCAGCCCGTGAGCTGTCTCCTTACGATCGCAGAGCCCTGGACGAGATTGCCGCCTTCCGCAAGCCCGTACAGTCCCGGGCTGGAAGAGCGCTGAGCCGCATCACCGCACCGGCTGGCAAGGCGGCGGACCTGGTGACGGGGTCTGTCGTGGGCGAGGCCGTCACCCGGGCCATTCAGGGGATCCTCAGCCTGCTGAACGATGGGGCCTCCTGGTCGGTGCGCACCGAGGCCATCCACTCGGAGTTCCGCTCCAAGGGACACTCGAACGTCCACGTGCCTGGGGACATCCACGGGCTTGAGCTGGAGCAGGTGGACAGGACCGTGGGTTACCTGGCCACCAAGTACAAGGCGCTGGCGGCCGCGGAAGGCGCGGGCGTGGGCGCGCTGGGCGGCCTGGCGATCCTGGGGGACATTCCCTTGTTGGCGGGACTGGCGCTCCGGGCGGTGAACGAGTTCGCCGCCTACTATGGCTTCGATACCTCGCTCCAGAGTGAGCGGATGTTCGCCCTGTCGGTGCTGACCGCGGCATCCTCGCCCACGGTGGCGGCCAAGCAGGTCACGCTCGCGGAGCTGTCGCGCGCCAGCGTCCTGCTGGGCCAGCGCGCGGCCTGGGGAGAGCTCGAGCGAGGAGCCAGCGTCAACGCCTTCAAGGCTTCGGCCGAAGCCCTGGGAATGCGGCTCACGAAGCGCAAGCTGGCCCAGCTGATCCCCGTGGCAGGAGCCGTCGTGGGCGCCGGCTTCAATGCCTGGTACCTCAATGAGGTTACCCACACCGCGTACATGCTCTACCGCGAGCGCTTCTTGAGGGAACGCTACGGCGCGCTGTGAGTGCCGCACCGGTTCCGTGGCCGCGAGCGGGTGAAGCGCCGGTGGTGGCAGCAGTGCGCCCGCCGCGCTTGGCGCGCAGGTTTCGCCGTTCTCCTCGCCGCCTCGGCCGTCCTGGCCAAGCCGGTTCAGACCGGCCGCAAGTCGATCAACGGCGTCGACTACTACTTCGAGGTCCACGGCAAGGGAGAGCCGGTGCTGCTGCTCCACGGCGGCCTCGGTTCGATCGAGATGTTCGGCGCCGCGCTCGAGCAGCTCGCCCAGAGCCGCAGAGTGATCGCGGTCGACCTGCACGGCCACGGCCGCACCGCGCTCGGCAAGCGCGAGTGGAAGCTCGAGCTGCAGGGCGATGACATGGCCGCCCTGGTGAAGCAGCTTGGCCACGAGCAGGTCGACGTGATCGGCTAGTCGATGGGCGGCGTCGGGCTGCCAGAGAACGCACCAGGGTAGGCGTTGCCGTCAGGCAGGAGGCCCCAGGTACAGCGCCAGCGCGTCGTCGAACGTCGGCAAGTCCGGACGGACCAGCGCCACCTGAAGCTGCGTGGTGGTGAGGAGCGCGTACGTTGCGAAGTCCCGCATGTATTGCGCGTTGTACTTCTCACGTGCGTGAAGTTGCCGGGCCTGTGCCTCGTCCAGCTCGACACGTGTGACGAGGTGCTCGTCTTCGAGCACCTGCGCCACCGGTACACGCCGCTCCCACGCCTTCTCCCAAGCATGCTGGTAGACATCGGGGGAAATGCGCTTCATGTCGTGGTAGAGGATTGCGCCCAGGTCTTCGTGGGTCGCATCGGCGTAGTCGAGTTCGCACATGCGCGAAAGCCCCGCACGCGCGCGTGACAGGATGGGCATGATGCCCTCGGCGATCGCCTCGAAGTCCGGACGAGTTCGCAGGTACGAGAGCGCGATGCTGTTCACCACGTGCTCCTCGGTCCACGGATCGTCGCGCAACATTCGTCCCGTGCGGTGCCGCAGGTGATGAGCCAGCTCGTGCGTCGCGAGGATGGGCAGGAAGCGATCCATCGCCGCCGCCGCCGCGTCAATCGTCCGGGCTCCGAGCATCGGCAGGTACATCAGCCAGCGGTAACGCCCCGAGGGGGTCGAGAGATCGGGCAGCCCGATCGAGATCCGGCACCGTTCGAAATCGTAATAGGGGTACAGGCTCGCGGCGTCACAGACGACTTCGAGCCCAGGATCGATCTCATGGCCGCGAGCCTCGAGTGCCATGCGAAACTGTTCGATCTCGGCCCGCGCCCGCGAGAGCCAGTGCCCGGCGGTGCCGAATTCGGCTGGAGCGCCCTCCATCACTTCCTGCTCCCAGCGGCAGCCTGAGCCAGCGGTGAGAACCTCTCGACGAGTGCCTCGAGAGGCTTCGGGGCAGCCAACTGTGCATCGTGGATCGCCCGCCGTGCCCGGGCGAGCCAGAGTTCAATGCGCAGCGTCGTCAGCATTGGAGCGTCACCTGCGGCCAGAAGAGCCTGGATCTCGCCCAACACATCGCCGTGGCGTGCGCTGTCTCGAGCTTCGCCCAGCAAGGCCAGGAGGCGCTGCTCGTCCGCTGGCGATTTCTCGCGAAGGCGCTCCAAGGCACGCAGAAGGGGCCAAGGCCGCTTGCCATTGAGCAGGTCCCTGCTCAGCGTGCCGCTGAACAGCTCGTCAAGCTCGGCCGCGAGTTCGCTTGCAGTCCCTACCGCGACGGCGAAGCGCTCGATCGCGGCGGTCTGGTCTTCGGTGACAGCCATCTGAGCGCTCGCGGCGACGGCACCAGCCAGAGCGAAGAGCCGCGTGTGAAAGCCGCTCTTCAGCGAGAGCATCGACTCGGCCAGGTCGGGTGTCGCGGTGTGTGCACCGCCCTGGATGTCGCGAAACTGCCCTTCGATCATCCTCAAGCAGCTCGAGGCGAAGAGGTTCGCGAGCCGCGACTGGGTGTCGCCCGGAAGCCCAGCGCCCGAGAGGAGCATGGGCGGCAGCGATTGAATCAGTGCGAGCGCCGCGAGTGTCGCGAGATCGGGCGCGCTCGTGCCGTGCAGCTCGTCCCATTGCGGTGACAGCTCGCGGTCCGCGACGTTGTCAAGCAGGTCGATTCCCAGGAAGAAGGACCACCCGGCTGCCGCCAGGCTCTCGGTAGGTAAGGTCGCGCCCAGGGACTGGGCGACCCTGGGCGCAAGCACGATCGCAACCGGCTCAGCCTGAGTGAGCAGGGGGTCCCAGACGCGAAGGTGGATGTCGATGAGCGAGGCAAGGTGCGAGGAGGTTTGTTCGGAGACAAATCTCCTCACCGCAGCATGCACAGAGAGAGCTTCTCTCGACATCAAAGTCCGATAGCAGCCTTGCCCTGGTTCGCGGACGCGTAGTCGCGGATAGCACTTGCCAGTTGCTGCTCGGTCATGGAGCAGGCGACACGCCGATACTCCTCGAGCACGGCCCTTTCATCTTCGGACAGCGTGAAGTTCGCATTCGCAATCGCCGCATCCGGGTTGCTCAGGAGCGCCTTGCGAAAGTTCTCGTCATCCGCCGCACGCATGATCAGTTTATCGAGCATCGCTTTATAGACCTCCGCAGGCACACCCGGAGATAGCTATAAGGACGCACCTGTGCAGGCGGAAGCCTTCACATTGAAAGCACAACACTCCCCGCTGCAGGCAGGGTTGGAGCCCGTGGGGCAGGCGCTCGGGGCTACGGCTATTTGTATCCGGGAATGGGAATGTCTCCCAGGTCGAGGAACTGGCCGGCCCGGATGTCGAACCTGCGCTCCACCCGCTCGTTTTCGCCCACGGTGACGCTGAACACGTGCGAGCCGGGCTCGAGCCCGAGGATCTCGAACCGCCCGCTTTGATCCGAAGCGGTGCGCCGCTCGTTCTTCTGGCGCAGATCCACATAGACCCACTTGTTGAGGTGGACCTGCCCGCCGCGTCCATCCGGTACCAGGCGGCCGCGGATCCAGCCTACGTTGCCGAGCGGTACCTCGACGGTAGTCTGCTTGCCTGGCTCCAGCGCCACCTGGGCCTTGCCAGCCCGGCCGTCTTGGGTGCGCACCATGACGGTCACCATGAAGGCCGGCAGGTCATTCACCACGAAGTGGTCCTGGGGGAACTCGCGCTGGATGCTGCTGAAGGAGAAGTAGGGCGGTTTGGCTGCCTCGTCGATCACCAGCCGGAACCCCTCGACTTTGGCGCCACTGCCCACCACGCGGCCCTTCAGCGTGGCGGAGGGCTGGAGCTGAACGCGCACGTCCTGGCTTCCCACCTTGAGGCGCTTCGTGGCGGTCCTCCCATCCCGGGAGGAGAACCAGGCGTCAGTCTCCTGGCCCGCCACCTCGGGGCTGCTTTTGAGGACGAACTGGCCCTGGGCATCCGTGTTGTTGGTCAGCGCATCATCCAGCGAGGCCAGCACAAAGACTCCCACGGCGGGGCGGCCGTCTGGATTGAACACCTGGCCCGTGGTGGTGACGAAGGCGCGCAGGCTCAGGTCCACGGTGACGGTCTTTCCCTCTTCCACCGTGACGGTCTGCGCGGGGCCCCACGCATTGCCCTCGTCCTGAGCCTGCAGCTTGTGAGTGCCCACCGGCAGGCGCAGCTCGTAGCGCCCATCCGGGCCCGGCGAGCGGACCCTGTGGTCCTGCAGCCCAGGGGACGCGGAGACGTAGACCTTCATGGCTCCGGGTGGGCTGCCGTCCGGCCGGCGCACGGTGCCCACCACAGTGCCCATGGGGCCAGGCGCGGGCACCACGAAGTCCACCGTCACGGTGCGATCCTCGGGCACCTGGACGAGCTTCTCCTCGGTGAGCGGGGTGAGCGAGCGGTAGACACGCAGGCGGATAGGCCCGGCGACCTTCTCCAGGCGGTAGCGGCCCTGGGCATCCGTGGTGTGCCCGGTGGCTTCCAGGGCCGTGCCGCTCTCGTCGTGCGCCAGCGCGGGCTTGCCGGACTCGAGCCGCGTCAGGACGGACAACTGAGGCACGGGAGCGCCCGTTGTGTCCCGCACCACGCCTTCGATGGTGCCCGTGCGGACCAGCTCCAGCTTCACCTCGCGCGTCGAGCCCGGCTCGATGAGGACGCTTCCCAACCGCTGCGTGGCGTAGCCGCTCGCGTAGGCGTCGAGGTTGTACTTGCCCGCCGGCAGGCTCTCGAGAGCAAACCGGCCGTGTTCATCGGCGCCGACCCTGGAAGACGTGCGCGTTGCATCGTCCTGGACCGAGATCGACGCCTGCGCCACGCCTTTCCCCGTCGTCCTCGCCACCACCTGGCCCTTCAGCGCTCCAGAGGTGGTGAGCCGGATCACCACCTCCTGGATGTGGTCGCCAGGCTCCACCTTGATGCCCGCGGGGCTCGCACCGGCCAGCCCCCCGCTGCGTGCGCTGAGGTGGTAGGTGCCGTTACGCACTTCCAACGAGAAGCGCCCATCCGCTCCGGTGACACCCGTGGCGGTGTGAGGGCCGTAGAAGGTGGCCTTCACCTCCACGCCCGCGTCGGGCTGCCCCTGAGGGTTCAGCACCTGCCCTGACAGGCGTGCCAGCGGTGCGAGGAGAACCTCCACGGGGGGGGAGGGCAGGGTGGCCAGGACGGCCTGCGGCGCATAACCCGTGTGCTCCAACCATAGGGTGTACGGGCCCTCGTGAAGGTCCGGGAGCACGAACGCGCCCTGCGCGTCGCTGGACGCCTCGCGGTACCCGTCCAGCATCCCATGGTCGTAGTACTTGAAGTGGGCGCCCGGAACGGGTTTCCGGGTCCGGCGATCAAGCACCACGCCGCGCAGCGTCTGTGCGGGCAGCAGGGCCACCTGTACCGCGAGGCTTGCCTGGCCCTCGGGCCGCTGGGCCTGTGCCACCGTGGTGGCGAACCCCTTCGCGCGCACCAGCACCTCGCGAGCGCCATGCCGGCCACGCACCCGGGCGATACCGTCGGGCCCTGTGGTGGCCTCGCCCTCGATGAGCATGCCGTCGGCTACCTGAACCTGGGCCCCGGCAACGGGGCGCTCCTGCCCGGTGACGTGGATGACGAGCTCTCCGTCGTGGGCAAGCTCGGGCTCTGCAAGCCCTTGCTCCTCCGCCTCCGAAGGGCGAAGGTCTTCCCCCTCGTCTGGGAGCTGATCCATTCGGACGCATGCCATGCACGCCGAGACACAGAACACCGTGAGCCACAGAATGCGCCGCGAGAGCATGCTGCCCATGGCCGCAGCATACCGTGCATGAGGAAGCGCGTGCGCAAGGCCTCGGGCCTGGAGGCAAACCTGCTGGAGCGCGTGGCCGTGCGCTACCTCACCTCGCGCGCCCGCCGCGAGGGGGGGCGCGTGGATCCGCAGGTGCACCTGCTGGATGCCGCCGAGCGCGCGGAGCTGCATCGCATCGAGTGGGGCGCCATCGCCCGCTCGGCGTACGCGGGGGCCCTGAGCAGCATCGCCGCCGCCGTCGCCGAGACGTGGGCGGACTCCTTTCTGATGCCGGGCGAGTCAGACGGCCTGCTGGGCCACG
>DASVVJ010000469.1:0-9541 GCA_036389955.1 Myxococcaceae bacterium | reverse complement strand
ACCGGAACCGGACCGGTATCGTGCGCGCAACAACCATGTCCGACCCCGCGAAGCCCGCCGCTGATATCGTCTACGGAGAGCGCCCTCTCCTCGAGCAAGAGCCCCACACCATCTGGCCGCAGGGAGAACCCGCGCTGGAGGAGATCCGCCCGATCGCCGACCGGCTCGCCGTCAACCCGAAATACCAGGGCCGGGGCGTCACCGCCGCCTTCCTCGACTCGGGCTTCTTCGCCCACCCGGACCTGACCCATCCGCGCAACCGCATCCGCTGGTACTACGACCTCATCAACAACCACGAGGGCCTGGACCACATCCGCAAGCCGGACAACTCCATGTGGCACGGGATGATGACGTCCACCGTGGCCGCCGGAAACGGCTTCAACTCGGGCGGCAAGTACAAGTCCCTGGCCCCCGAGATGGACGTGGTGCTCGTGAAGGTGGGCCACTTGTCCCGCGTGAAGCACGACGACATCGTCCGCGGCATCCGCTGGGTCATCGAGCGCAAGAACCAGCTCGGCATCCGCATCCTCAACATCTCCGCCGGCGGTGACTACGAGGCCAGCTACCTGGTGGACCCCATCTGCCAGGCCGCCGAGGACGCCGTGCGCGCCGGCATCACCGTCGTCTGCGCCGTGGGCAACGCCGCCCATGGCAAACACCGCGTGATTGCCCCCGCCAGCACCCCCGCCGTCATCACCGTGGGCGGCCTGGATGACCGCGGAGACCCCCGCCTGGGCCGCATGGGCACCTACTGGTCCTGCTACGGCCCCACCATCGACGGCCTGCAAAAGCCGGAAGTCATGGCGCCCGCCATCTGGGTCGTCGCCCCCATCCTCCCGGACACCCCCACCGCCCAGGAGGCTGACCTGCTCACCCTCCTGGACAAGACCCCGGACGCCGAGCTGGCCCAGGTGCTCGACAAGCGCGGCGGCATCATCCGCGAGCTGGACGCGGTGAAGAACGACGAGCCCTACCTCATCCGACAGCTGATCGGCTCCAAGCTGAAGGATCAGAAAGTCGTTTCAGGGGGTTACAAGCACGTGGACGGCACCTCGTTCGCCGCCCCCATCGTCACCAGCATCGTCGGCACCATGCTGGAGGCCAATCCCAAGCTGACTCCGTCTGAGGTCAAACGAATTTTGATCGACACGGCGAGGCGGCTGCCCAACGTGGCGGTGGAGCGCCAGGGGTGGGGCGTGGTCCAACCGGCGGCGGCGGTGAGCGAGGCAGAACGCCGCCGGTAGCGCCTAGGGGGCCTACCCCCTTTCCTCTGTGGTGACAAAACGGGTAGACGGGGGGGACATGACTCCTGCCGGCCGTTCCCGTTCCCTCCGCATTGGCCTCATCGACATGAACAACGGAGTGCCCAACCAGGCCATCCGTTCGTTCCGCTCCATCATCGCCGCCTTCGGGGAGCGGGTGCGGGCACGCAACCCGGGACTTACCGTCACCCCGGTGCACGTGCAGCCGCGCAACCTGGGCGAGCAGCCGCCGCTGGACTGCGATCTCTATCTGAGCACGGGCGGCCCGGACGCACCGGTGGATGGCTTCAAGGAGAGCTGGGCCACCGGCATCCGGAGCTTCTTCGACTCGATCGTCAACGGGCAGCAGCAGAAGGGCCCCACCGCGCCGTCGCTCTTCGCCGTCTGCTACTCGTTCGAGCTGGCCGTCATGCACTTCGGCATCGCGCCGATGGTCCCTCGCGAGCGCAAGTTCGGCATCATGCCCGTGTACCCCACGGAAGAGGGCCTGGCGCACCCCATGTTCGCCCCGTTCGGCGACCGGCTCTTCGTCTGGGAGCACCGCAGCTGGCAGGCGGTGGACCTGGACGAGAAGAAGCTCAAGGCGCTGGGCGGCACGCTGCTGGCTCGCGAGAGCCGCGACGGCCACAGCAAGGGCAAGGGGCTGATGGCCTTCCAGTTCACCCGCGGCATCGAGGGCACCATCTTCCACCCCGAGGCGGACCGCCCCGGCGTGCTCAACTGGCTCGAGCGCCCCGAGCAGGCCAAGGCCGTCATCGAGACGTACGGCGAGCTCATCTACCGCCGCATGTGCAAGACGATTGATGATCCCACCCGCCTGGCGCGCACCTACGCGCTGCTGCTGCCGGGGTGGATGGCGCGCACATTCAACGTGCTGGCGCAGGAACGCGACTGGGCTCCGGTGGACATGCCGACCTACGACGCGGCGCTGGGCCTGGATGCCTTTGGTCGACCGGCTGAAGCCCCGGTCGCGGTGGGGAGCAACTCGTGAACAAGAAGATTGGAATTCTGGCGGGAATGGAGTGGGACCATTTCCCGATGGCGCTCATCGAGCGCATCAACAAGGTGCCCGGGTTCGAGGCGGAGCTGGCGAAGATCGACGCCACGCCCGAGACCTTCACGGCGAAGTATGACGTGCTGGTGGACCGCATCAGCCACGAGGTGCCGTTCTACCGGTTCCACCTCAAGGCGGCGATGCTGGCGGGCACCTACGTCATCAACGATCCGTTCTGGTTCTCGGCCGACGACAAGTTCTTCGGCTTCTCGCTGGCCACCCGCATCGGCGTCACCGTGCCGCGCACGATGATGCTGCCGCAGCGCGAGTACCTGCCGGCCATCGACCCGAAGCGCTCGCTCAACAACCTGGTCTATCCGCTCGACTGGGAGGGCATCGCCCGCTACGTGGGCTTCCCGGCCATCTGCAAGCCGGCGGACGGCGGCGGTTGGAAGAACGTCAACCGGGTCAACAACATGGACGAGCTGATGCGCGTCTACAACGAGTCGGGACAGCTCGTGCTGACGATGCAGCAGTTCATCGAGTTCGATGACTACGTGCGCTGCCTCGTCATCGGCCGCGATAACGTACGGATGATCCGCTACGACGTGAAGACGCGCAGCTACCTGCCGCACAAGAACTTCCTGCCGCAGGCGCTGGAGACGCGCATCATCGACAGCGCGCGCGAGCTCAACCGGGCGCTGGGCTATGACATGAACTCGGTGGAGTTCGCCATCAAGGACGGCGTGCCCTACGCGATCGACTTCACCAACCCGGCGCCGGACATGTACCCGCACCACATTCTCCCGGACAACTACGAGTGGTGCCTGGAGAAGATGTCCGAGCTGTGCATCAGCGCCGCGCGCGAGGGCCGTAAGAATGACACGGGCCACGTGTGGCAGCGCTACCTGGAGAAGAAGCAGGCGCGCCCGGCGGCCGCTGCTTCCGCTGGCTCCGCTCCCCGTGCCGCCGCCGCTCCTGCCGCCGCCAAGGCGAGGTCCTGAACATGAGCAAATCGACTCTGCTGGATGGTCAGTTCACGCTGGGCGTCGAGGAAGAGTTCCAGATCGTCGACAAGGACACCCACGAGCTGCGCTCGTACATCTCGAAGATGATGGATGACGGCAAGACGGTGCTGCGCGAGCGCGTGCGCACCGAGCTGCACCAGTCCGTCGTCGAGGTGGGCACCGGCATCTGCAAGAGCGTGCAGGAGGTTCGCTCCGAGCTGACCGAGATGCGCCTGGAGCTGGACCGGCTGGCGCGCAAGGGCGGCATGCACATCGTCGCCGCGGGCACCCACCCGTTCAGCGACTGGAAGAGCCAGGAGATCACCCCCAACCCGCGCTACCAGGTCATCGTCGAGGACCTGCAGGACGTGGCCCGGGCGAACCTGATCTTCGGCCTGCACGTGCACGTGGGCATCAAGGACAAGCAGACGGCCATCCAGCTGGCGAACCAGATTCGCTACTTCCTGCCGCACCTGCTGGCGCTGTCGGTGTCCTCGCCGTTCTGGCTGGGCCGGGTCACGGGCCAGCAGTCCACCCGGACGATGATGTTCAAGCGCTTCCCGCGCACGGGCATTCCGCCCACGTTCGAGAGCTACTCCCAGTTCATGGAGTACGTGGACCTGCTGATCCGCACCAACTGCATCGACAACGGGAAGAAGATCTGGTGGGACGTGCGTGTCCACCACATCTTCGACACGGTGGAGATCCGCATCTGCGACATGCCGACCAACCTGCACCAGGAGCTGGCGATCGTCTCGCTGATCCAGGCGCTGGTGGCGCAGCTGTACCTGATGCTGCGGCGCAACCAGTCGTGGCGGCACTACATCTCCCCGCTCGTCGAGGAGAACAAGTGGCGCGCCAGCCGCTACGGCATCCGCGGCAAACTGATCGACTTCGGCCAGCAGCAGGAGCGGCCGTACGCGGACCTGATGGAGGAGATGATCACCTTCGTCTCCGAGGCCTCGGATATGCTGGGCACCTCGGACGAGGTGGCCAACATCCGGCAGATCCTCAAGGAGGGCACCTCCGCGGAGCGGCAGCTGGAGGTGTACAAGAACAACAACAACGATCCGCGCGCCGTGGTGCGCTGGCTGGTGGAAGAGACGATGCGTGGCGTGAACAGCTCGGGCTCGGCCGCCGTGAAGGCCGGCTAAGCCCTGGACATCCCCTTTCCCTCTCCCTTCGGGAGAGGGACGGGGTGAGGGTGCCGCGCTACTCCGCCTTCGGCCAGAGGGCGACGGAGGAGCCGACCCAGTCCAGGCCCTTGTTGAAGTCCACCCCGAGCATCTTGCCTCGGGACAGGCGCACCAGGTTCATCAGGGGCATGGGCAGCTTCTGGCCCTGGTCGCGCAGGCAGAGCACGCGGATCTCCGCGGCCACGCCATGGCCCTCGGGGGTGTACATCTCCCGGGCGTAGACGATCTTCTTCTGGAGGATCCACCCGTCGCGCTGGTCGGCGGGAATCTGGGTCACGTCCTCGCGCGTGGGGTCTACCTTCACGCCGGCGCCGGCGTAGGAGAACAGCGGCTTGAGCACGTAGTTCTCGAGGTCCGCGGGGATCTCCTTGAGCTGGGAGACGGGCGTGGCCTTGGGCACGGCGGGGTGGTCGAGCATCGGCAGCGAGAACTTGGACCACATCCAGTACCAGTTGGGATGCGGGCACCAGGTGACGTCCAGGTCGTCGGTGAACTTGAACGCCATGGGCGGGTTCTTGCGCTGGAGCTCATCGAAGACGACGCGGTTGTAGATGCGCTGGATGCGCAGCTTGCGGCCGTCCTTCATGCGGAACAGCTGGCGGCCCTCGCGGATGACCTCCGTGACGCAGACGGGATCAATGCCGGTGAGCGACTGGGTGGCCACGAAGTCCGGCAGCGTCTTCTGCTGCTGCGGCTCGATCTCCAGGAGGACAACCTCCTCGGGGGAATGGCCGCCGAGCAGCGTGCGGCGGAAGAGCGCCAGCGCGTTGTCGAAGTCGTAACCCGGGGCGAAACAGTGAAAGCCCTGCTTGGCCTGGGGGAACTTCACCATCTCGTCGATGATGCGCGCCTGGATCATGGTGAAGGCGAACAGGGACGGGAACGCCTGCAGCTCCACCACGCGGCCATCAAACTGGCCGTCCTCGCCGCGCACGACGGCGAAGTCCACGGTCATCACATCCGGGGCATCGTCCTGGTTGGGGACGTTGTACTCGGGCGGGATGACGGAGCGGGCCTTGGCCATGCGGTGCGGCTCGGCCAGCTGCTCGATGATCTCGCGGGTGTAGCGGAAGATGCGATCGCGCGTGGCCGGCTCGATGAAGAGCGGCGACTCGGCGAGGCGGTACGGAATCGGGCCGACAGCGGCCTGCAACCGGTTGCGGTACTGCTCGTAGAACTCTTGGGAGAAGCCCTGGTTGTAGAGACGGAGGAAGTCGGCGTGCATTTGGGACGCGGAAATTACCACGCGCCGTGCGGCCCACGAGCCCTCCCCCGGGTACAGGGAGCGCTCGCTGCCCTGCTCTCTTCAGTGACACCCGCCCGCCCAGCTATAAATCATTGTTTTTACAGGGATTTTCATATTCTCAGCAGGGCGGGAGCGCTACGCTGAGGGTGTATGAAGCGCGCTAACGCCTCCGGTCCTCTCCGCCGTTTTCTGCTCCTCCGCTCTCAGGCCCTGGTGGCGTTTGTCTGCGGCCTGCTGGGCTTCTCGGGCTGTGCGTCCTCCCCGCCCAGGGACACGCTCACCGATCGCTTCACGCAGGCCTGTGCTGCCCTGGATGCGGGAGACCTGGACGGCGCGGCCCAGCAGCTGCGCGCACTGCGCGAGGAGAAGCCGGGCCTGCCCGAGCTACGCGTGCTGGAGTCCCTGCTCACGCTGCGGCGCGAGCGCCCCGCTCTGGACTGGCTGGAGGCATTCCTCCAAGCCTGGAATCACGCGGGCAGGCCTGACCTCCGCGACTCAACCCTGCTGCCGGCGACCTTCACCGCCGAGCCCCCGGCCAAAGGGGCGAATGCAGCCCGAATGGGCGCTTCGGAGCAGCAGGAGGATCCGCTTCGGGTGCTCGCCCGGGATCCCGATGAAGCACGCGGACGCCTGCTCCTCCAGCACCTGAAAGAGCTGAATCCGCCCGAGCTGCTCTTCGCCGCTGACTCCTTCTTCAAGCACCCGTCGGTACCTGCCGAGCTGCGCGCCTCGGCCGCTCAGGCCCTGCGTGCCCGGCTGTCCGAGCTGACCCTCAGCTCGCCTCGGGCCATGCAGTACCCGGCTCAGCTGCTGATGGATGGCACTTCGCCGGAGGCTCCCTTCACTTCTGAGGAGCTCCAGGCGCTGGAGACCATTGCCAGCCTGCCGGACTGGCGGGAAACAGACTTCCATGTGCTCTTCCAGCACGCGTTGAACCGCCTCCAGGCAGCGGGCTACCCGGAGCCCACGTACGCGGCCTTCTCCGTCGCGGTCGCATCGCTGGCGACCGAACCCGCGTTTCTCCTGTACAAGCGGACCGAGGCATCGCGAGCGGTGCTCTCCCGGCAACAACTGCACCAGCTGGGCGAGGCACTGTGGCGCATCGGTTCGCGTATGGCTGAGGAGTCCACGCTGCTCGAGCGGCTGGTGGCGGGGCGGATGATGGTGGATGGCGCCCAGTTGGTGGAGGACGAGGAGCGAGCCCAGCAAGCCTCTGCGCTGCAAGACGAGGCGCGCGCTGCCGCGGATGCCATGCGGCAGGCAGCACCCGATCGCTGGCCCCTTCAGGCCTTGAACACGGCCCTCACGGATGCGCACACGCGCGACGAGCTGGGCTTCATGTTCCGCTTCCTTCCGCCCGGGCCTGATTCCTACGGTGTCCCATAACGGAACCCCTCTTGAGCACAGACCGCCCACGTGGGGAGCGTCTCCGGGGTCGTCACCCCGTTTCCTCTCTGGTGGTGCTCCGTTTTGGGCTCGGCATGCAGTACATGCGCGCGCTGACGGATGCGAAGGACCAGGCGTACGCCGCTGGCAAGGAGTGGTGGCCCCCCTTCCTCTTGGTAGGGGCTGGCATCTGAATTCAGCTCAAAGCGGCAGGTTATTCTCCATGGAGGCGGCGGGAATCGAACCCGCCGCCATTGGAACTGCCGCGGCTCATGCCGAGGGTGGCGCCTCATCCTCCCGCCGTGGCTGGCTGCCCGGCGGCAGATAGTCCACCAGCGTCAGGATCAGTGTGTCGAACTCCGCGAGAGGAATGTTCTGGATGTCGACCACCGAGTTACCCTTCTTGTTGCGCACCTTCAGCTGGACGTCGCTGCCCTGGGAGAACTGCCCCGTCAGCGCCGCCCGGTACGTGTCCACCTGCGCCACGTCCTCGGCTGGTACCGGCTTGCTGGAGGCAGGCTTGCGCTTGAGCCGCAGCGCCCCGCGCAGATCCTCCACGCTGCAGGCCGAGAAGGGCTTCTTCGTCACCTCCCCGTTCTTGCCTTGCACCTCGATGAGCGTGGGCCCCGGCTCCTCGGGGTTCACCTTCACGTTGGCCGCCTCCTGGTAGATGGTCAGCAGGTACAGACAGGTGACGCCAAACCGCACCGCCACCTGCTCGCTGAAGGCCTTCGCCACCGCCCGGTACGTGTTCAGCGACGCCGTGGACAGGTCCGCCATGTGCTGGCGGAAGTAGGTGGGCGCATCCTTGTAGCCCTCCTTCTCCGCTAGGCCTTTGTCCACCACGTGGCCGTACAGCTTCCCCAGCCGGTAGTAGTTGACGTTCACTTCCCCCATCAGCCGGACCATCTCGCCGCAGATCTGCTCGAGCGTCGCCCCATCCGGGACGAGGTACGGCGCCGGCTCGGAGACAGGCTTCAGCTCCAGAACAGGCTTGATGCCCTCAAGGGCCTGCTTCACTTCATCCACCGCGCTCTTGGCCTTGTTGAAATCCCACTGGAACATACGGTTGTCCTCTCCTTCGTGCGGGCCGCCCATGCGTGTCCCTGGCTGGCGGCGTCAGGCCCCAGTTGGGACGGCCCTTGAGCACACGGCGGGCCAACGGCTGACACTCCAGGAAACAAGCACTTGCGCGCAGGCACTGAGCACGGCGCCCCCCTCCCCCGTCCGTAGACGTGGACTCAGGGTCCAGGTCCGGAGACGGCTCAGCGAGGACCTTGGGTTCTCCCCAGACGGTGACCAGTCAAATGGCGCTTTCAAATCTGACTGGTCAGATTTGGGCCGCGGATCTGACTGGTCAGAACCCGCTTTCAAATCTGACTGGTCAGATTTATGGCGGCTCTGAGGTGGGGGGCCGTGGGGGCGTTGGGGCTGGCCAGTGACACCCGTCCTTCCAGTCGTAATAGGTGTCTCCACACGGAGGCCTCGCGTCCTGCAGGCGAAGCCAGCACAGGCCGTGGATCTCGGTCTCGTGCCTCCGACACGGCGCCCGGCGCTGCTCTGGGAGCGGCTTCTTCGGCATCTCCCGGCGGAGCCCCTGCTCGGTTTTGGGGAGTGCTGATTCCTGGCGGGGCGCCAGCGCGTCGCCTGCGAGCGCCGCAGTTTCTCCATCCGTGCCACTGGATTCCTCGGCTACCTGCGCCGGCTCTTCCACCGGCCCCCCGTGGCCCGGGGCCTCGCCCCTGAACGCCAGAGCCACTCCCAATACCGCCGCCGTCAGCCACCCAAGCCACGCCGCTGCGGAGCGCAGGGACTCAGGCCGCACCTTGCGCTCAACTGGAGCCCGAGCTTTGCGCGCTGCAATGGGACGCTTCGCCTTCCACCCCGCTGCCTTCTCCGCGTCCTCGAGCGCCTGCGCCACCTGTGCCGCGCTGCCCCGGCCCCGCGGCCACTCCAACAGCATCTGGCGGATGAGCGCCGCCAGCTCTGGGCTCACGGTCACCACATCCTCCGGCCTCAGGTGCTTCGCGCTGGCCAGCCGAGGCATCACTCCCTCTTGTTCCCAGATCAACGCCTCGGGAGGGTACTCACCCGTGACGAGCCGGTAGGCCATCACCCCCAGCGCGTACACGTCATCTGCCGGGCCCGGCTCGTAGCGCGCCGTCGCATGACGGCCGAAGCGGTACTGGAACATCTGCGCCTCGGGGCTCCAATACCTTGGCGTGCCCACGGGCGCCTTGGGGTGCGTGAGCACGCGCGCTCCCCGGTAGCATCCTGACCCGAAGTCCATCAGCACTGCGTGGCCCCCCTCGGCCACCAGCACGTTGTCTCCTTTGACATCCCGGTGCACGCCTTCTACTTCGTGCGTCGCTGTCACCGCCCGGGCCACCTGCGCCACCAGCTTCATGGCCTGGCTCGAGGTGAGCTTGTTCCTCGCGGCCCACTCGTAC
>DASVVJ010000468.1:0-2820 GCA_036389955.1 Myxococcaceae bacterium | reverse complement strand
CATAGCCCGCGACCAGCCCGTGCACCGGGTGGAGCAGCACCCGCTGGGGCGCGCCCTCCAGGCGCGCGGTGACGTCGCTCAGGAAGTGGGGAGAGACGAGCACCCCGCTGTCGAGGAAGACCAGGAACTCGCCGCGGGCGACCTCGATGCCCAGGTTGCGGGTGGCGGCGCGGCACGAGCGGGGGCCTCTGGGGATGAAGTGGTAGCGCAGCACGGGGTTGTGCGCGGTGAGCTGCTCCATGACGGCACGCGTGTCATCCGAGGAGCCATCATCCACGACGATGATCTCGTACTCGGTGCCCGGGGGGAGCTGCTGGGCGGCGAGGAAGGAGAGGCCCTGCCGCAGCAGGGCCGCCATGTTGAAGGTGGGGATGATGACGGACAGTTTCATGGTGAGGGTCCCGAGGGTTGCCAGGAGAAGAGGTCAGCTTCCGGTGCTGTCGTAGCGGTGCACGCATCGCTTCCAGATCAGGCCGGCGACCGTGGCGGAAGCCAGCGCCGCCAGCGGTCCGCTCCAGCCCAGCACCGGCGAGGCAAGCGGCTTGCCGAGCAGCGCGCAGGCCGGGAAGTAGCTGACGAACGCGAACGGGACCACCCAGGTGAGCAGTCCCTGCAGGAGGCGTGGGTACAGCGTGAGCGGGAGGACGGCGGCATCTCCAAGGTTCAGCGCGAAGACGGCCATGGCCACGCTCCCGCTCCGGTCCCAGAAGGCCACGCAGTTGGCGGCCAGGCTGATGGCGGTGACGATGACGACGGACGCGGCGAGCGTGACGGCGAGGAAGGCCAGCTTCGCTCCCGTCCACTCGAAGCCCAGCCGCTGCGTGGCCTCGTAGATCACGTAGCCGCCAAGCCCCAGGTGCCCCAGCCCGTGGATGCGCGAGGAGCGCGTGAAGACCTGGATCAGCAAGGGCACGGGCCTGAGCCTCATCCGGTCGAAGTCTCCGCTGTTCACCAGCGCGGGCAGCTGCCAGGGCCCATCACAGAAGATGTCCACCAGCCCGCGGGGGATCAGCAGCAGGGCATAGAGCAGCGCGCTCTCCGGCAGTGTCCAGCCGGCGATGGAGGGCACGCGCGAGAAGAGCGTCCAGACGAACAGCAGCCCCGCGAGCTGGGACAGGAAGATGCCGAGGATGCCCAGCCAGAAGTCGACCTCGTACTCGACCTGCATGCGCACGTGCAGCAGCAGGAACCGCGGGTAGACCTTGAGGCCCTGGAGGATGGCGCGCCCCATGCTCAGCCTCCCTGAATGACGAAGCTGCGCAGGCAGACGGCCCACAGCCGCCGCGCCAGGCCCCAGAGGAGCACGACCCAGAGCAGCTGGTGCAGCAGGGCCAGAGGGTACGCCGCCGCGTCATGCAGGCCCAGGTAGAGGGAGATCGGCGTGTGGATGATGCCCCGGAAGGGCAGCAGCCAGGAGGCGGTCCGCAGGGGCTCCGGGAGCAGCTCCAGCGGCACCAGCGCCCCCGAGAGGATGTTGCTGATGGCCGCGCGCATCCACAGCAGCCCCAGGACATTCAGGAAGCGGAAGCACAGCAGCGCGACCAGGTAGCTGATGAGGAACTTGATGAGGAAGCCCAGCGCCACGCTGGCCAGGAACAATGCTCCCAACGCTGGGGACACGGGCCCCTGTGCGTCGAACAGCGTGAGCGCCAGCAGGGTGACCACCAGCGCCCCCATCGCTCCCTCGATGATGGCACTGCCGGCTGCCTGCGCCAGCTGAGAGCCCAGGTAGTCCACCGGACGCGCTAGCTCGAAGACCACGTTGCCCATCCGGATCATGCTGAACATGCGCTGCTCGGTCGTGGCCGACAGCAGCGCATTCACGCCGAAGGACAGCAGCAGATAGGTCTGCATCCGCGGCCAGTCGAACGCGCCCACCTGCTCCCGGCCCGTGAAGAGCGCGCTCCAAAGCGCGTACTGGATGACGACCCACATCAGGCTCGTCAGCAGGCCGAGGAAGACAGCGGACCGGTAGGCCAGCAGCCGCTGCATCGCGCACAGCGCGAGCGCCAGGTACTTCCACCGTGGCCGCAGCGGCAGGAGCGCGGCTTCCGCCGGGCCTGACAGCGCGGGCTCGAGCGGAGGGCTCATGCCGCCTCTTCCACGCCGCGGGCGTAGAGCTGCTGGATGACCGTCTGGAGTGGAGGCTCCTCCACCCGGAGATCCTGCGCCGGCAGCAGCGGCAGCAGCGCGTTGATGAGCGTCACGGCGCTCATGGACGCCGGATTGAAGGAGACCAGGACATGCCGCGGGTCGGGCTGCTCCACCTTCAGCACGGGCAGGGTCAGCTCGGCCTGGCAGCGCGCGCCCGCCTGCGGCATGGCCTCACGCAGGGTCACCCGCACCACCCGCGCCAGCTGGAAGCGGGCCTGGAGCGTGTCCAGGGTGCCGTCGTAGGCCAGCCGTCCCTGATTGATCACGATGACGCGGCCGCACAGCCCCTCGATGTCCGCCATGTCGTGGCTGGTGAGGACCACGGTGGTGCCACGGGTGCGGTGCACGTGCCGGATGAGCTGGTGCACCCGCTCCTTCACGTTGAAGTCCAGCCCCAGCGTGGGCTCATCGAGGAAGAGGATGGCCGGAGAATGCAGCAGCGCCGCGGCGACGTCGCAGCGCATCCGCTGGCCCAGCGAGAGCGTGCGCGCCGACAGGTGGAGCAGGGGACCCAGCTCCAACATCTCGGCGCACAGCTCCATGTTCTCCCGGAGCCGCTCGCGAGGCACGTCGTAGATGTCCGCGATCAGCCGCAGCGACTCACGCACCGGCAGGTCCCACCACAGTTGGGTGCGCTGGCCGAAGATGACGCTGATGTTGCGCGCG
>DASVVJ010000467.1:0-19115 GCA_036389955.1 Myxococcaceae bacterium | reverse complement strand
TGGGCGCCTCGGGAATGCGAAGCGCTGGCAGGGCCTTGGCAAGGGGAACCAGCACCACGTGCCGGCCCCGCGGGCCCGTGAGGCTCACGCGAGCCAGCGAGACACCTTGTGCTGACAGGGCGGACCAGTTCGTGGGGCTGGGGGTGAGCGTGCGATGTGCCGGCGCATAGCTCGCCGAAGGCAACGGGAGAAAGGCGGGCACCGACACCTGCGTGGGCAGCGTGGGGCCGCGGAGAATGCGGCCACTCACATCCCCCCGGGCCTCGAAGCGCTGGGTGGCAAAGGCCCAGATGGCCGGAGTGCCTGCCTCCACGCCGCCATAGGGAGCACCACTGCGAAGCAGGACCGGCCTCAGTGAGCGGGCCCCGCTCTCCAGCGGAGCCCTGGCCCCTTGTGAAGAGAACCCCAGCGGAACCAGCCCCAGCTCATCGCAGCTCTGCACCGCGCTGAGGACCACGGTGTCGAGGCTCGCTGGCAGTTCGGGCAACACCACCTCGGTGCGACGGGTCTGCTCGCGACGAGGGGCCATGTTGAAGCCCGGCAGCCGGTAATAGTCGGGGATATCCTCGGGGCCCAAGATACAGTCCTCATCTCCCGAACCCCCCGAGCAGAACCTGTCCGAGTCGAGATCCGAGGAGAGATCCGGCACGCGGGGACGCAGGGGGATCGAGGCGAACCCCTGGAGCGCGTAATCCATCGCGCTCGTATAGGACAGCAGCTCCGGGGCGGCCCCGCTCCCCAGGACCTGAGCCCAGTCCGCCTTTCCGGCGAAGGCCACCAGGGCGCGGCGTCCAGGCTGGCCCAGCCCCATCGAGCGAGGAGGAAGCTTGACCTCCCGGTACTCCTCTTCGCTCGCGCTCATTCTCACGTAGAGGACCGCGGTGCCTGGCATGGAGACAGGCTGAGGGATGTTGAGCGGCTTGAGGTGGAACGGCTCCCCGAGCAGGGTGGTCATGTCCAGTTCCGCGGCATCCCCCACCGACAACACCGAGTAGCCCAGCCATGCGAAGCCACTCGAGTGGACCGAGGAGAAGCCGATGCTGGCGATGTAACCCGCGGACCCGTGCACCGGGTTCTCGCCGAGTGGTAACAAGACGTCATCCGCCGCCGTCATCACCACGGACATGCGGTCATAGCGGGGAAAGCCATCCGCCCGCAGCTCGGAGGAGGCGGCAGAGAAGCTCGCGGTAGTGCCCGTGAAGGAAGCAAAGGAGGCCGCGCCGCTCGCGTCCGTCCTCACCTCGACAGGCGCGGGACAGGGGGCCTGCGCCGGCGGCGCGTCACAGCCGCGCACGACGACACCCGGCAGGGGGGAGCCCGTCGTCGCGTCCACCACGGTGACCCGGCGGCCCTGGCGCAGGGTGGGCAGTAGAGAGAGAGAGACCTCGACGGGCGCCACTCCGGGGTTGGACACCCCCGCCCGAATGTGCACCGTGCCAGGCCTGGCCGCTGTCACCACGCCCGAGGCCGAGACGGCCGCCGCATCGCTCGGAACGCCCGAGCCGTCCACCACGGAGAAGCTCCCGGTGGCCAGCGGGAAGCTCTCTCCGCTGAAGGTGAAGGCCACGAGGGACAGCCTCACCTGTCCTCCCACGGCCAGCACGGCCGTGCGCGGACTGACGGCCAGGGAGGTAATCTCCGAGGCCGCTGGAGCCGCGCGGCACGCGCCCCCCGTGCAGGCCTGACCCGCGGGACAATCGGCGTGGCCCCGGCACCCCCCCGGCACGCAGCGCTGGGCCACACACTCCTGTCCCGTGGCGCACCCCACGCTGGCGGAGCACGCGGTGGAAGGCTGGCAGAACCCCTGCTCGCAGTAGGCCGGGGCGGCGCAGTCCGTGTCGAGGAGGCAGCGCGGAAGCTGCTGACAGATCTTCAGCGCGCAGTCGAAGCCGGGAGGACAGCCCACGGAGCCAAAGGCCCGGCACTCCGTGTAGGCGGGGCACTCGGCGGTGGACTGGCAGACACGGTACTCCAGGCACCGGCCCGCGGTGGCGCTGGTGCAGTACTGCCCCGAGGCACAGTCCGCCTGGGTGGCGCAGTCCGTGCGAGCACAAAGGCCCGCCTCGCAGATGAAGCCCTGGCCTCCACACGACACGTCATTGACGCACCGGCGCACGCACGCGCCGCTCTGACACGCGAAGAGAAGCCTGGCCAGTTGAGGCATCACGTCCGGATCACAACTCTCGGCGGTGGTGCATGCGGGCAGACACGAGCCCCCAGTCACTTCACAGCGCTGGCCCGCGGGACAATCCCTGTGCGCGGTACACCGGGAGGCCGCCTCACAGCGGCCCTGGCGGCACTCCTGGTTGGCGCTACAGGCCTTGTTGGAGTCACACAGGCACTGGCCCGCCGAGCAGCTGAAGTCCTCAGCGCAGTCGGCGGTCACGACACACTCGGCGCGCTCCACGCAGGCCCCGTCCGAGCAGCTCTTGTGGGCGGGACACTCCGTGTCGTCCAGACACACCGGCCCACACCCGCCGAAGCGGCAGCGCCCCTCCGGGCAATCCGCATCCACGGCGCAGGGCGCCAAAAACTCCACCGGGCAGCCGCACAGCGCGGCCAGCAGCAGACATACCCCCGAGTTCCTGAGCATCTGGCACTCCGCACGGCGGATCGATTGGATCCTACCTGCTACATCCTAGGAGAGCCTGCCAGGAGAAGACAACCCATTACGTCACTTCTCAGGAGGATTCCAGCACGGCGGCCACCGGCCTGCCGGCCGATGCGGCTGCCCGGATGAGGCACGGCCATGCCTCACGGCTTGGCCATGGCAATCAACTGGGCCCGCTGGTCTACGCCCATCTTGTCGAAGATGTGCTGCAGGTGCTTCTTCACCGTGTCCACCGAGCACTTCAGGTCCTCGGCGATGGTCCTGTTGTCCCAGCCCCGCAGCAGGCAGGTCACCACCTGCAGCTCCCGCTTGGTGAGCTTCGTGCTCCACTTCAGCGGTACCGCGACCGCGTGGAACACCTCGCGCAGCGACAGGACCCACAAATGCCGGCCATCGGGCACCGCCAGCGGGGAGAACTTCACCACCAGGTCACGGTCCGAGCGCCCCTCCTTCCAGACATTCTGTCCTGTCTGCACCAGGCTCGGGTTACTCACCAGGCGCACCAGGCGCTCTACCAGCACCGCGGGCACGCGGTGGCGGCCACACTCGCTCGAGCCGAACCAGTCCTCAAGCAGCCTGGTGGCCCCGCCGGTGCGCATGAGCTCCTTGGCAGCCATCGTCAGCACCACACACTCCGAGCCCTCCATGCGCAACATCTCTTCCAACACCCATCGATCACTCCTGACCTCCCGCATCTTGCGGCAGTTATTCAAGGTGGTTGTCAGCATGGGTGTCAGCCGTTGCAACAGCGCCCGCTCCTGCTCCGAGAAGGGATAACGCTTGTCTCGATAGAGCATGAAGCCGCCGTGGCCGTCGTGTCCCATGTCCAGGAGCACCGCCATGACATGCTCCAGCGGCATGCCCAGCTCGCGGCAGCGCTGGTACATCAGGCTGCGCTCCAATTCCTCTCGCGGAATCATCTCCGTATCGCGGAGCACCAGGTTGGGTTGACGCATCACGGCATCGCGGACGAAGTCGCCCTTCGCCATCTCATCGTAATGGGCGAAGAATTGGGCTGGCATTTGAGCGACCATCCACTCATATTCCGTCAGCGTTCCTGGCTTGGTCACGCAGAAGGCAGCGTAATCTGCGGCCACTTTTTTTGAGATTACCTCATGCGTGCGCTTCAGCACCTCGCTGAGATCCAGTGAGCTGCTCAGTGCCTCCATCACGTCCATTGCCAGAGCGTGATCGTAACTATCCAGACTACCCAAGCTGTGCATGACTCCCCCGTTGATTCCCGGTCACCTGAACGTGGACCTCAGGACTGGGCTGGGGGTAACCAAAAGTAGTACTCTCAATTCTTGCCAAGCCCATCAGGTTGGGCCCCCAGCATTTACCTCCTAGGTAATCTCAAAAAGTGTGCAGGAGTAGAGGGTTGACGTACCACTTAAGTGGTACAGACCTCAGGTGCCCTGGTAGGTAGTTTGCTTATGCCTCTGCAACGGAGGCAGCCCTGGAAGGAGCCTGGAACAAGGGAAGGCGACTTTCGGGGGATATGTCCTTTCGGACCCCGACCCGAAAAGGCATAGCAACGCCCGGGTGGCGGGCCAGGGTGGGGGATCCTGGCCCGCCCCCATTTTTTCTGGAACTTCACTAGAGTTCAGGGGTGCTCTCCACTCTACCCCTTCGTCCCTTCCACTCCGGCCGTGCGGCGGAGTGCCTCTCTGCCCTCTGGCTGCTGCTCTGCGTGTTGCTCGCGGGGGGCTGTACCGGGGAACAGGTGGAGGTTGCGATCAACCCGGCCTCCGCCACGGTCACCGCGGGCGAGAGCATGCTGTTCACCGCGGAGGTGACGGGCACGGACGAGCCCTCCGTCACCTGGAGCGTTCCGGGAGGAGAGTCGGAGGGCACCATCACCTCCGCGGGCGTGTACACCGCTCCGGCGACGGCAGGCACTTATCAGGTGAAGGCCACCAGCGTGGCGGACTCCGGCAGCAGCGCCACCGCCACGGTCACGGTGGTGCCGGTGACGAGCGTAGCCATCACCCTGGTGCCCAACCCGGTGACGGTGCAGGTGGATGGACGGCAGACGTTCTCGGCCACGGTAACCGGGGCCACGGACACGGGCGTCACCTGGCGCGTGCTGGAGGGCGCCACCGGGGGCACCCTCAACTCGAGCGGCACGTACACGGCGCCCACGGCCCCGGGCACGTTCACCGTGGAGGCCACCAGCGTGGCGGATGCGCGGGCGAAGGGCACGGCGACGGTGACGGTGACGCGGAACTTCGTGGCCTCGGCCACCCTCGCGCCGGTGGACCCCAGTGTCGTGTCCGGCCAGTTCTTCCGGTTCACCGGGGCGGTGTATGGCGTGCGCTACTCCACCTCGTTGAGGTGGAGCGTGCTGGAGCCGCAGGGAGGAGGCCTCACCGCGGCGGGGCTCTACCTGGCTCCGCAGGGCACGGGCCGGTTCACCGTCGCCGTGGCGCCCGAGAGCGATCCGGCCAAGAGGGCCCTCACGCGCGTGGAGGTGCGGCAGCCCGCGGGCGTCTCCGTGTGGATTGCTCCTCAAAGTCCCTCGGTGCCGCCCCAGGGCCAGCAGAGCTTCACGGCGAGCGTCTCGGGCACGCCGAACCCGGCGGTGACGTGGAGCATCCGCGAGGGCAGCCGGGGCGGCTCCATCACCTCGGCGGGCCTTTACACGGCGCCCGAGCTCGCCAGTGGGGTGTCCTCCTCCTCTTATACGGTGGTGGCCACGAGCGTCGCGGACCCCTCGCGCAGCGCCGAGGTGCCCGTGCTGGTGACGCGGTTGCCCGTGTACTCGCTGGCCATCAACCCCAGCACCCTGACGCTGCGGCCCGGTGCGTCAACGACGTTCTCCGCGCTCCTGTCCGGCCTCACCTCTCCGCCGGGCGTGGGGTATGCGCCGGGGCTGGTGTGGCGCGTGCTGGAGAGCGGCGGTGGCACGGTGACTCAAGGAGGGGTGTACACGGCACCGTCCACTCCGGGCCTCTACCACGTGGCCGCCGAGTCCGAGGAAATCCCCGACACGTTCGCCACGGTCAAGGTGGAGTGAGCCCGCGGCTGCCGGGAGCGCGGGCCTCGGCGGGCTTCGTCCTGTTCGTTCACCTGGCGCTCTCGCCCGTCGTCTTCTCCCGCGCCACCGCCGAGCACTTCGAGCTCAACAAGCTGGCCCTGCTGCTGCTGGCGGTGTTGGCCCTCGCGGCGCTGTTGGCGGGGGAGGTGTCCTTTCGGGCAGCGCGGCCCGAGGCGCTCACGGTGGGCGTGGTGCTCTTCGTGGGCTCGGCGCTGGCCTCGACCGTGGGCTCGGTCAGCCGGTGGACTTCGCTGGTGGGCGCGGCGGACTCGCTGGCGGGTGTGCCGACCGTGCTGGCCCTGGCGGGGCTGTTCTTCGCCACCCGTGCCCTGTGCCGGACGCCGGAGGCCGCGCGCCGGGTGTTGCTGGCTCCGGTGCTGGGGGCCGCCGCCGCCGCGGGCTATGCGGTGCTCCAGTGGCTGGGGTGGGACCCGATGCCGTGGGCTCGCGCGGCTTCCTTCGCGGGTGCGGTCCGCCCGTTCTCCACGCTGGCTCATCCCAACTTCCTCGGCGCGTATCTGGCCATGGCGCTGCCGCTCGTGGGCGTGCTCGGGCTGCGCGCCTCGGGGGCGGCCCGGGTTCCCTTCGCGCTCACGGGCGTGCTGTGTGCTTTCGCGGTGACCGCCTCCCTGTCCCGCGCGGCGTGGGCCGCGGTGGCTGCGGCGCTGGGAGTGCTCGTGGTGGGAGCGCGGGTGCTGGGGCTCTGGGGGAGGCTGCGGGGGTGGGCGGTGGCGCTGGTCCTCGTTCCGGCGGGCCTGGCTGCGTTCTTCCTGCTGGCGGCGCCTGGCTCGGGGGAGTTGCCTGCGCTGCTCTCCGAGCGCGCCCGCCACTTTGCGGATCCCGGCGCCCGTCACTTCCTCTGGCGCGCGGCCTGGCGCATCTTCCTCGAGCATCCGCTGCTGGGCTGTGGGCTGGACGCGTTCGCGCTCGCCTTCCAGCAACACCGTGAGCCCGCGTACTGGATGCTCGAGTGGGACACCACGCCCTACCGGGCTCACTCGGATGTGCTCCAGGTGCTTGCCACCCAGGGACTGGTGGGGCTGGGTGCCTTACTCGTCATGACCGTGGGGCTTGTCACGGCTGGACCGCGCGCCTGGCGGACTGTTCCGCGCGAGGAACGGCCGCTGCTGCTGGCCCTCTTCGCGGGCCTGGCCGCTTTCGTGGTTCAGGGGCTCTTTGGCTTCACCGTCATCGCCACCGGGGCGCTCTTCTTCTCGTTTGCCGGGGTGCTCTCGGGCCTCGGGGGTGGAGCACGGCGCGTGGAAGGGAACCCTCACCCCGGCCCTCTCCCGGAGGGAGAGGGGGTTGGGGCGCTGTGGGCCTCGGGTGGACTGGTGCTGCTGGTGTTTGCCTACAACTTCCTGGGCGGCCCCTCGCTCCAGGAGCCCGTGGGCTCTCAGGCCAGCACCGCGTTGCTTGTGCTTGCGGGTGTTACCGGTGCGGTCCTCTTTGGCCTTCGACGGGCGATGCCTGCCGCCTCTTCTCCGGCTCCGCCCAGCACGGGGCGGGCCTGGGTGCGGTGGGCCGTGGGCGCGGGGGCTGTCGCGCTCGCGTACTTCCTCGTCTTCCGGCCGTATCGCGCCAGTCAGGCGGCGCTCGAGGGAGACCTGCTGATGCCCACCGCTCCCGAGCAGGCCGCCGCTGCCTTCGAGCGTGCCACGGCCTTGAATCCCACTCAGTCCCTCTACTGGGCCCGCCGCGGCGCCGCGCTCCAGCTCACCGCCACCCTCACCCCGGACGCTGCCGAGCGCACGCGGCGGCTCTCCCGCGCCCTCGAGGCCTTTCAGCGTGCCGTCTCTCTCGTGCCTGCCGATGCCCAGCACCGGGCCCGGCTGGGCGCCATGCTCACCGAGTTCGCCGCCTTGAACATGGCCGCTCCCACCCAGGCCTACGCCGCCTTCGATGAGGCGCTCGCCCGAGACCCGCACGAGGCCAACTTCCATGTCCAGGCCGCCAACGCCGCGCTGCGCCTGGGAGATCCCCGCACGGCCCGGCGCTATGCCTTACGCGCCGTCGAGCTCTATCCGCGCTTCGGCCCACCGCGCGCCCAGCTCGGCTACCTCACCCTCCAGGAGGGCCAGGCCGCGCAGGCCGCCACGTTACTGCGCGAGGCGCTAGAAGGTGAATGGCACGGAGACCTCGCCTCCTGGGTGGCCGCCTCCGGCAACCTCGCGGCGGCGCTGCTGGAATCCGGCCGCGGCGAAGAGGCCCGCCAGGCCGCGGAGGCCGCCGTAGCCCAGGCCCCCGAGAGTCCTCAGGCGCACCTGGTCCTGGCCCAGGTCCTCGAGCAAACCGGTGCGCGGGAAGAGGCCCTCACCCAATACCGCCGGCTCCTCGGCCTGCAGCCCGGCCATCCCGCGGCACTCGAGGCCCTGCGCCGGCTGGGCCACGCGCCCACGCCACCGTGAGTCCGGGACTCAGCTCGCCGCCGGGCCCGCCGCCGCGCGCCACGCCCGGGCCAGCGCCGTGGCCGCCACGTCCACGTCCTCGGCCGTGGTGCCGTGGCCCAGTGTCAGCCGCACCGCGCCCAGCGCCTCCTCGGGCCCCAGCCCCATGGCCAGCAGCACCGCCGAGGCCGTCTCTGCTCCCTCGTGGCACGCCGAGCCCGTGGAGGCCGCCACCTCCGGCGCTCCCGCCAGCACCGCGCTGCCCTTCACCGAGGGAAACCGCACGTTGAGCGTGTTGGGCAGCCGCTCCGTGGGGTGCCCGTTGAGCCGCATGCCCGGCACCTCCGCCTGCAGCCGCCACCAGAGCCGCTCGCGCAGCTCCGTCAGCGCCACCATGCCCTGCTCCAGCCGCCCGCGAGCCAGCTCACACGCCGCGCCCAGCCCCACCATGTACGGCACGTTCTCCGTCCCGGGCCGCAGCCCGTGCTCCTGCCCGCCGCCCAGGGTGAAGGGCTTGAGCGGCGTGCCCTTGCGCACGTAGAGCGCGCCCACGCCCTTGGGCGCGTACAGCTTGTGCCCCACCAGCGTGAGCAGGTCCACCCCCAGCGCCTCCACCTCCACCGGCACCTTGCCCACTGACTGCGCCGCGTCCGTGTGCACCAACACCCCGCGCCCTCGCGCCAGCGCCGCCAGCTCCCGCACCGGCTGCAGCACGCCCGTCTCGTTGTTGGCGTGCATCACCGTCATCAGCAGCGTGTCCTCGCGCAGCGCCGCGGCGGCCTCCTCCACCTGCACCCGCCCGTCCTGGTCCGCCTTCACCCGCGTCACCGCCCAGCCCAGGCGCTCCAGGTGGCGGCAGGGCAGCGCGGTGGCCGGGTGCTCCAGCGTGGAGGTCAGCACGTGCCGCCGCTCCGGCCGGGCCTCCGCCACCCCGCGAATCGCCAGGTTGTTGGCCTCGGTGCCGCTGCCGGTGAAGTAGATCTCCTCAGGCCGGGCGCCCAGCAGCGCCGCCACCTGCTCCCGGGCCCGCTCCACCGCCTGGCGCGCGCGCCGGCCATACGGGTGCGTGCTCGACGGGTTGCCGAACTCCTCGCGCAGGTACGGCAGCATCGCCTCCAGCACCTCGGGCGCCACCGGTGTGGTCGCGTTGTAGTCGAGGTAGATCGGTCGCTCGGGGCTGGACATGGCGGCTCAGGTCAAGAGGAGGAGAGGGGCTCGAAGCGGATCTGCGTTCCGTCCGGACGCACCATATAGGTCTGAATGCTGAGGCCCGGGTGCGCCTTCTGCAGCTCCGCGGCGGCCTCCTGCAAATCCTTCACCTGCTGCTCGGCGATGAACTCCTCGCCCAGCGCCCCGTGACGCTGCTTGTAGTAGCCACAGCCCTCGTGCGCCAGCAGCAGCACCTCGATGATGTCGTGGCCCTTGATGAGGAAATGCGCCGCGCGGCTGACCACCTCGCTCTCCAGGTAGTCCGCCGACCAGCGGTTGAGCAGCCCGGGGCCTCCGGGCAGGGTGAGCGTGTCGATGCGCTCGTGCCCCAGGTGCATGGCCAGGTCCTCCACCGCATCCGTGAAGCGCCCGTCCGAGCAGTAGATGGCGAGCACGTGAGGATGAGAGGCTTCGTAGTGAACCTTGGAGACAAAGGGCTTGGACATGCGCCAAGCCTAGGCGCCCCCGCCGCCCCGCCCAAGAAGCAGGCGGCCAGACGCACCGCTCCGGGGCCTTGCGCCTTCAGGTAGGTGCCCAGAACACCCCTCCGTCCCCAGCTTCCTCCCACTCAGCTATGGGTTCCGCCTCCACGATGGGCTCCCAGGCCCTGGTCACCGGGGTCTTCACGCGCTCGGAGAAGGTGTTCACGCTGGTGGGCGCGCTCCTGGGGTTGCTGCTGGCCGCGCTGGACCAGACCATCGTTGCCACCGCGGGGCCCGCGCTCCAGGCGGACCTGGGCATCCCCGCCTCGCTCTACCCGTGGATCACCACCTCGTACCTGGTGGCCTCCACGGTGATGGTGCCGCTGTGGGGCAAGCTGTCGGACCTGTTCGGCCGCAGGTCCGTGCTGGTGGCGGGCATCCTCATCTTCCTGACCGGCAGCTTCCTGTGCGGTGTGGCGTGGGACACCATGTCGCTCATCCTCTTCCGCGCGGTGCAGGGGCTGGGCAGCGCGTCGCTCTTCACCAGCGCCCTGGCGGTGGTAGCCGACCTGTATCCCCCCGCCGAGCGCGGCAAGTACCAGGGCCTGTTCGGCGGCGTGTTCGCCCTGTCCAGCCTGGCGGGCCCGCTGGCCGGCGGCTTCATCACCGATACGTTCGGGTGGCACTGGGTCTTCTTCATCAACCTTCCGGTGGGCGCGCTGGCGCTGACCGTCATCTTCCTGCGCATGCCCGCGCTGCGGCCGCGCGGCTCGGCCCGGCCGAAGCTGGACCTGCTGGGGGCGGCGTGCCTGGTGTTGGTGGTGGTGCCGCTGCTGCTCGCGCTGAGCCTGGGCCGGAGCCACGTGGCGCCCGGGGAGCTGGGGTTTGCCTGGGGCTCGTGGCAGGTGGTGGGCCTGTTCGTGCTGGCGGCGGTGGGGGTGACGCTCTTCCTCGCGGTGGAGTCTCGCGCCAGCGAGCCCCTGTTGGACCTGAAGCTGTTCCAGGACAGGACGTTCGCTCTGGGCAACCTGGCGGTGTTCATCATCGGCGCGGGGTTCCTGTCCGCGTTCACCTTCCTGCCGCTCTACATGGTGAACGTGCTGGAGCTGTCGGCGACGCGCTCGGGGCTCACCATTACCCCGCTGACGCTGGGGGTGGTGGCGGGCAACGTGCTGTCCGGGCAGCTCGCGGCGCGGGTGGGGCGCTACCGGGTGCTGATGCTGGTGGCGCTCACGGTGCTCAGCGGGGCCTTCACGGTGATGGGGCTCACGCTGTCACCGGACTCCTCGCAGGCGACGGTGACGGCGAAGATGGTGCTCATGGGCCTGGGCATGGGGCCCACCATTCCGCTCTACACGCTGGCCATTCAGAACGCGGTGCAGCCCCGGCAGATCGGCGTGGCCACCGCCTCGGCGACCTTCTTCCGGCAGTTGGGCATGACGGTGGGCGTGGCGCTGATGGGCACGGTGTTCGCGGGCACGCTGGCCAGCGAGCTTCGCACGCGCACCGCCCACTCCCTGGAAGGAGTGCCCGCGCCGCTGCGCGAGCAGCTCTTCGTCAGCGCTCCCGGCACGGTGGGCGAGGGCGACGCAGCGGGGCAGGCCTTCCACGCTCGAGAGACGAAGGCCCGGCTGCGTGCTTCCTTCGACGAGCAGCGGCGGCAGGCCCGTGAGGCCGGGGACACCGCGGCCCGGACACGGCTGGACACGGCCGAGCAAGAGGCGCTGACCACGGTGGACCGGGTGGGGCACGCCACGAAGGAGGCCTTCACCCTGGCCACCTCGGCGGTGTACCGCATGTGCATCGGCGTGGCGCTGCTGGCGCTGCTGGTGACGGTGTTCCTGCCCGAGCGTCCCCTGCGGCGAGGCCCCGCGTCGCCACCCGCGCTGGAGTAGGCAGTGGGCGCGCGGGGGCTACCGCTTGCGCAGCACCAGCACCCGGTCGTCCAACTTCCCACTCCCGTCTCCCAGCACGCGCCGGAAGCCGATCCAGGACTCCCAGGCCAGGCCCGCCAGGTTGACGAAGGTGCGGTGCGAGGCGTGCAGGCCCTTGCGCAGCAGCGACATGGGCACTTCGCCCCGCTTGGCCAGCGGCACCAGGTCCAGCGCGGGCAGCCCGGCCGGAACGTCCGGCGCCTCGGGTCCGAGGGTGATCATCCCCACGAGCTTTCCCGCCTCGTAATGGCTGATCTCCCGGTACAGGGGCGGCGCCTGGGTGAGACTCACCACGGGCATCCGCTCCGAGAGCGCCAGCGCCAGGGGGTGCTTGCCCGCGGTGGACCACTCCCAGCGGTGGCTCATCACCGCCACCCAGCCCACGGGGCCGCCCTCGATGACGAGCTCGTCATCTCCCAACGCGATGGCCGTCTGGCGCTCGAGCGGCAAGGTCGTGAAGGGCTGCGGAGGAGCCGCCGGCTCCGCGCCCACGCGGGCGTAGACCTCGAGCAGGGCCTGACGGACCCGGTGCTCCGCCTCCGCTTCGTCCACTCCTGGCTGCCAGGCAAAGAGACACCCCCAACCCGAGTCCTCTTCCGTCGGCAGCGCAGGGGTCTTCCCGGGTGAAGGCGGCGACAGCGCCAGGCCGAGCGCACGGAGGTGCTGCTGAATCTCCCGCAGGGAGCTTCGCGTCCCATTGGGCCGGGCCAGCACGTCATGCGGCGTGAGCTTCACGATATCGCCCACGACGCGAACCCCTAGCTGCGCAAGCAGGTTTGCGGTGGCCACACCCCAGTCCAGCTGATCGAATGACTGGCTCAGCACGTCAGGGTCCATCAACCATCCTGCGTCTCGGTGCAGTAGCTAGCGCCCACACCGAGGCCTGGGGGATAGACCCTATCGTGACACAGTGACCACTGGCCCAGGCAAGCTGCTCGTACCTGGCCTTTGGATCAGCGTGGCAGGATCAGGGAGCCGGGGGCTTTCCCCCCGTGGCCGGAGGGGAAGCACTGGGCCCGGGAGCCGGAGCCTGGGGAGCAGCCGGGCGAGCCAACGTTCCGGGCATTTCCGCCATGGCGTAGGTCAGCCAGGCCAGCGCCGCCGTGGTCTTCGCCAGCGCCTCCGGATCCACCTTGTCCAGCGTGTCCGCGTGGGTGTGGTGCACGTCGAAGTAGCGGCTGCCATCCTGGCGGATGCCGAAGAAGGGCACGCGCGCGGGCAGCATGGGCGTCAGGTCCGCCCCACCCGCCTCCTGGGCCACCACGGTGCCCGTGCCCAGGCCCACCAACGGGCTCAGCCACGGCTTCACCAGCTCCGCGGCCCCCTCGCCGGCCCGGAAGGCCACACCCAGCGGCTTGCCTCCGCCGGCGTCCATCTCCAGGGCGGCCACGTGGCGCGGCAACTCGGCGGCGTGCGCCTCGGCATAGGCCCTGGCGCCGCGCAGCCCGTTCTCCTCGTTCATGAAGAGCACCACGCGCACCGTGCGCCGGGGCGCGGGCTTCTGCTTGGCCAGCAGCCGCGCCGCCTCCATCACCATCACCACGCCCGCGCCATCGTCGTGCGCTCCGGTGCCCACGTCCCACGAGTCCAGGTGCGCGCTGATGAGGACAATTTCCTCGGGCTTCTCGCGGCCTTTGATTTCGGCAATCACGTTGGAGGAGTCCGCCTCGGGCAGGTCCTTGCACCCGAGCACCAGGCGCACACGCACCGGGCCGCCGCCCGCGAGCAGGCGGCTCAGCAGCTGGGCATCCTCCACGGTGACGGAGGCGGCGGGGATAGGAGCCACGCCCTCTTCGAAGCGGGTGGCGCCCGTGTGCGGAGTGCTCAGTGACGCGGTGGCCAACGAGCGCACCAGTGCGGCCACGGCTCCGGCCTTGGCCGCCGCCGAGGGCCCGCGCGAGCGCAGCGAGGCGAAGCGGCCGTAGTCCTCGGGCTTCTCCATGGAGTGGTTGAAGAGGACGATGCGGCCCTTCACCCGGTCGCCCAGCGTGGCGAGCTCGTCGAGGGAGAACACCTCCACCACCTCGCCGGTGATGCCCTCGGGAGGAGTGGGACCGCTGCCACCGAGCGCCATCACCATGAGGGGCCGGCCGCGGAAACGGTCGGAGGGGAGCAGCTCGGCGCGCTCCTCGCCGCGCACCCAGCGCGGCACCTTCACGGGCTCGAGCCAGGCCTTCACCCCATCCGCCTTGAAGGAGCGCAGGGCCCACTGCACGGCGGCCTCGCCTCCCTCGGTGCCGGAGAGCCGTGGGCCGATGCCATCGGTCAGCTCGGCCAGGCGCTTCCAGGCATGGCCCTCGGTGAGGGCGGGGCCCACGAGCCGCTCGGCGAGCTGAAGCTGGGCCGGAGCGGCAGGGCTCGCGCTGGGCTTGGCGGCGGTAGGCGCCTTGGGCGCTTCGGGTGCGGCGGTGAGCAGACTGACAACCAGGGTGGAGGGCAGGACAAGGCTTGCGAGGGTCACGGGCGCTCCTGAAGGGCGATGCACTCTCCGGTGTCCCCTGCCCGCTCGCAAGCGTTTCCGATCTACCCCTCACATCCTTCGGTGCTCCACGCCGGTACGGCATCGTTGCCGCGAGCAGCTCACCCCTGAAGCTGCTCGCGCCGGTGAACCGGGAAGGGACTCATGCGCCTTGTAAAATGTCGCTTCCTCAGAGTGCCGGGGCTGAGTGGACTGGCGCTCCTGTTGTTGCTCGCGGGCTGTGCTGCACAGCCTTCCTCAACGAGGCCCCAGTGGTATCAGCAGCACCACGTTGAGATCGACCTCGAGGCGCCTCCTCCTCAGCAGGTAGAGGAGTTCCGCCGACGCGGCATCACCCTGCCCCGCGTCTCTTCTGTCGCCGCGGATCCCAGGACGCACCGGGACTTCATTGACCTGCGTGTCACGGCAGTGGGCTTCGGCCTTACTGCCGGGGGCTACCTGCTCTACTGCGAGGGGCTGGCGCTGCCGGTGCTCGTACCCGAGGCACAGGTCGACCTGAGCCTCACGCGCGCCACGCTCCTCGATGCTTCCATCTACCCAGACCGGGACACGGCCCTGGAGGCGCTGGAGGACAATGTCGCTGAAGACGGAGGAGCCTCGTACGCCTACTACCGTGGCGCAGCGGGCGCGCTCATCGTGCCCACCGTCTTCTCTCCGGCCACCACGCCTCGCATCGCCCGCACCATGCTCGAGGTGCGCCAGCACCTGGCGGAGACCACACAACGTGAGTTGAAGGTGCTGCTGGTGAGCCTGACGGGCACCCGGGTTCTCCAGGGGCTCTTCTCACGGGTGGTGGGAGTCAGCGCGAGGTCGGCAGTTGAAACTCATGCCCCGCGTCAGCCAGTGACGAACTCCGCCAGGCCCGCTCCAGCCCCCGCGCCTGCTCCGGCTCAGGACACGCTCGCGCCCTCACCCGTCCTGGTCCAGGCGCTGACTGGCCGCAACCCCACACCGGCAGTCGCTCCTGGTACACGTCTTCCTCAGGATCTCGCCGTCAGCCCGAAGGTTCCCAAGCAACGTCGACAGGACCGCCCCATCGGCCCCAGCCCCACCCAGAATGCGCAGCTCCAGGCGGACATCAAATACCTGGAAAGCATGAACGCGAAGAACATCCGGGTGAATCAGCAGCAGCTCAAGCTGGAAAACAGCCAGCGCGTAGGCATCAATCGACCGGACCTCCAATTCGACTACGGGGGCCGCCTTTACCATGTGGAGTATGACGCGCCTGCTTCGAGCCGTGGCGCTGGCCACCAGTCGCGCATCACTTCCAACGACCCCGAGGCGGATGTCATTCTGCTGATCGTGCCCTGATGGGCGAGGCACCACCGAATGGCCGACGAGATGAAGGCACTGCTGCTGGAGGATCGCTGGGCCCCTGTCACTTCGGAGATGGGCTTTCTAGAGACCAGTGCAGCGCACGCCGCGCGCTCCTTCGCCGCTTGGCAAGCAGGGTTGCCAGATGAACGGGGCACTACAGTGCAGGTGCGCCCCGTCTCGGGCTCTTTGGAGCAGGTGCTCTCCACTCTACTACCCTTGACCAGCCCAGAGCCGCGGCGCGACCTCTTCATTCCGACCCGCAGCCCTTGGACGGCCTATCTCGAAAACGCTCGCGGAGGAACCGATGCCTCCAGTCGCATGGCCTATATGGCTCGGACACTGGGCTGCAGGGGGATGCGCGTGGTCGCCGTGCCTCACACCCTGCGCGGAGACAAGGGCCGCTACGGCGCCATGATGCTCGACGTGTTCAACCCGCACCCAACGGGACCTCGATACCTGCGCGCCCTGGGCGCGAGCAACGATGGGGGCCGCTGGGTTTTCGACTCCTCGGGCGAGCCCTTCCCCTTCGAAAAGCTGGAGCGCTACCAGGCTCGCAAGGTGCGTGATCGCTTCACCTTCGACATGCTCAAGGACTACCTGCACCACCTGGGCCTGTCGCCCTTCGACGAAAGCTTCTACCTCCCGGAAGGCGAGCCCGCCTGGCTCGTTGAGAAGACAGGCCCTGTCTATCCCCACCACCAGGAGTTCACCCTGGCCCAGGTCCGTGAGGACCTCTAACCATAAGAGCGCCCGAGCTTCCGAGCTTCCAGTTCGAGGACCTCATCTCTCAGGGAGTATGAGCTAATGCCACGACTGTATTCCTGGCGGAAGAAGTGACCGTGTACGTTCGACTCTGTTGGTTGTAGCCGGACATGACGAGCGGATATGGAACCGCTAGCCGCTTACAGATCTTCGCTAACCCACCGACACAGCTTCGGAAGGTTGTGTCGTCCATACCGAGCTTCTTCTGAAGCTCAAGCTGTGAAAGCTCTCCCTCCGTCGCGAGGGTTTGAAGCAACTTCTGGTGGTTGGGCCGTAGTTCCTTCCACAGACGACGGATCCTGTGGCTCTGTGGAGCGCCAGCGTCTGCCGGAGGCCTGCGCGTGGAAAACTCTGCCGCAATGAGGAAAGCGTGCTGCGCTCGCTTATCCGTATTGGGGATCTTCAGAGTGCCTTCGCTACTCTTTGACCACTCGCTCATATCCGGTTCGAGGCGGCGTAACAGCTCCCAAAGTGCAGCAGCCCCCTCGTCTTCCAGCCCAAGTTCAATCTTCTTCTTTTTCTTGACGAACTTGTAGCCACTCTCGGTCTTCTTCACGAGCATCGTTGCGCCTCACTCACCGGGCTTGTGTCTTGCTGTCATTTGCTACCAAGACAATTCCCCCCATGTCAATCCGACGGGGCTTTCGAGACCCTCGTTCACACCCGTAGTGAGAGCCGCTACGGTAAAGGCGCGGCGCGAGCATGTCTTCGACGCTCGTGCCCCTTGATCAGGACGGACCTCATGATCCTCTTCACGTGTCGCGGTCCCGAGAGGCAAGGATCTCGTGAACTGCTTGGGCTGGCGCTCCTGGTGTTGCTCGCGGGCTGTGCCGCACAGCCTTCCTCGACGAGGCCTCAGTGGTATCAGCAGCACCACGTTGAGTTCGACTTCGAGGCCCCTCCTCCTCAGCAGGTAGAGGAGTTCCGCCGACGCGGCATCACCCTACCCCGCGTCTCTTCCAGCACTGCGGATCCCAAGACTCACCGGGACTTCATCGACCTGCGTGTGACGGCGGTGGGCTTTGGGCTCACCGACGGGGGCTACCTGCTCTACTGCGAGGGGCTGGCGCTGCCGGTGCTCGTACCAGAGGCCCACGTCAACCTGACGCTCACGCGCGCCAGGCCACCCGACGCCTCCCTCTATCCGGACCGGGACACAGCCATGGAGGCGCTGGAGGACGACGCCCCTGAAGACTCGGGACCCTCGTACGCTTACTACCGTGGCGCAGGGGGCACGCTCATCGTGCCCACCGTCTTCTCCCCTGCCACCACGCCTCGCATCGCCCGCACCATGCTCGAGGTGCGCCAGCACCTGTCAGAGTCCACTCAGCGCGAGTTGAAAGTGCTGTTGGTGAGTCTGGCGGGAACCCAGGTTCTCCGAGGTCTCTTCTCACGGGTGGTGGGAGTCAGCGCGAGGCCGGCAGTTGAAACTCATGCCCCGCGTCAGCCAGTGACGAACTCCGCCAGGCCCGCTCCAGCCCCCGCGCCTGCTCCGGCTCAGGACACGCTCGCGCCCTCACCCGTCCTGGTCCAGGCACTGACTGGCCGCAACCCCACACCGGCGGTCGCTCCTGGCACACGCCTTCCTCAGGATGTCACCGTCAGCCCGAAAACGCCTGGAGTGCGCTCTAAAGATCGTCCTGTCGGCTCCAGCCCTACCCAGAATGCGCAGCTCCGAGCGGACATCAAGTACGTGGAAAGCATGGGCGCCGATAACATTCGGGTGAACCAGCAGCAACTCAAGCATGGCGATCGCCCGCGTGTGGGCATCAATCGCCCGGACCTGCAATTTGACTATGAAGGCCGCCGCTACCATGTGGAATACGACACGCCCGCTTCAGGCCGTGGCACCGGTCATCAGTCACGCATCACCTCCAACGACCCGGATGCAGAGGTCATCCTCCTGATCGTGCCCTGAGGGGCGAGGTACCACCTGATGTCCGAAGAGATGAAGGGACTGCTGCTAGAGGATCGCTGGGCCCCCGTCACTTCAGAGCTAGGCTTTCTGGAAACCTCTGCGGCACATGCCGCGCGGGCCTTTACCGCATGGATGTCAGGGCTGCGGGACTCCCGTGGCACTGCCGTGCAGATGCATCCAGTCTCCGGCTCTCTGGAGCAGGTCCTCTCCGCATTGCTGCCTCTGACCAATGCGGAGAGACGACGATACCTCTTCATTCCCACCCGCAGCCCCTGGACGGCGTTCATCGACAACGGGTGGACGGGGACCGATGCCTCGAGCCGTATGCCTCACATGGCCCGGACGCTGGGTTGCCGAGGCATGCGCGTGGTCGCAGTGCCTCACACCCTGCACGGAGACAAAGGCCGCTATGGCGCCGTGATGCTCGAAATGTACCGCCCGGACCAGACAGCAGGCCCCAGTTGCCTGCGCGCACTGGGCGCGAGCAACGACGGAGGCCGCTGGGTCTTCGACTCCTCAGGCGAGCCCTTCCCCTTCGAGCAGTTGGAGCGTTACCAGGCCCGCAAGGTGCGCGATCGCTTCACCTTCGACATGCTCAAGGAGTACCTGCACCACCTGGGCCTGTCGCCCTTCGACGAGCACTTCTACCTGCCGGAAGGCGAGCCTGCCTGGTTGGTGGAGAAGACGGGGCCCGTCTATCCCCACCACCAGGAGTTCACCCTGGCTCAGGTCCGCGAGGACCTCTGACCTTGCTTCAGTCGTGCGAGTCCGTGTGCGTCAGGCCCGGCGCCCAGGCCTCGCCGCCCTCGCGCTCGAAGAAGAACTTCGCGCGCTCACGCGGCTGCGGGCCCACCTCGTTCATCGTCGCCGCGTCGAACAGCCGCCCGTTCACCATCGTGTAGCGCACGGTGCGGCTGTTCTGGAGCTCCTCCAGCGGGTTCTTGTCCAGCACGACGAGGTCCGCCAGCTTCCCCTCCTCCAGCGAGCCCACCTCCCCGTCCAGCCCCAGGTAGCGCGCGCCACTCAGCGTCGCCGCCCG
>DASVVJ010000466.1:0-3814 GCA_036389955.1 Myxococcaceae bacterium | reverse complement strand
GCTCGGACTTCTCGATGAGGTGCCAGGGGCGCTCGAGGAAGTGCGCGGCGGACAGGCCCGCCAGGCCAGCGCCGAGAATGACGGTGGGGTCCATTCTTGCGGGGTCTACCACCTCTGGGCCAGGGGTGGGGCATTCACGTTCACCTCCCTGGCATCAGGCTCACGAACCCCTGCCCCCCTGCCTGGTGTCCAAGGGTTGGCGGGCGCCCCCTGCTTCGCGTTCTTTCCGCCGTGGAAATGCCTCTGATAGCCTGCGCGCGCGTGAGGATCACCCCGAGCCCGCCTGCGGGCTCTCGCGCAGGTCCGTGAAGGAACTCCATGAAAGTCTCGTGCCCGTCTTGCCAGACGAACTACAACATCGATGACAAGCGGATCCCGCCTGGTGGCGCGAAGCTGAAGTGCGCCCGGTGCCAGAACACCTTCCCCATCAAACCTGGCGGCGACACCATGGCCACACCCATGGCCATCCCGCTGCCGGGTGCCGCCGCGCCCGCGCCTCAGGCCGCCATCCCGCTGCCGGGTGCCGCTGCGCCCGCGCCCCAGGCCGCCATTCCGCTGCCCGGCGCCGCCGCTCCCGCGTATCAGGCTGCCATCCCGCTGCCGGGTGCCGCTGCGCCCGCGCCTCAGGCCGCCATCCCGCTGCCCGGCGCCGCCGCTCCCGCGGCAGATCCGTTCGCCGCCTACGACGACCCGTATTCCACCCGGGACGAGTCGGAGTCCACGCGCGTCGTCGCCCTCTCCTCGCTGCCCACCGCGGCCTTCCGGGACACGCAGGCCCCGGCGCCCGCTGCCGAGGGCTACAACCCCAGCCCGCACGAGGTGCCCAGCACCGCGCGCGACTTCGACTTCTCCGACTCGGAGCCGGCTCCGGCGGTGGCCAGCTACGGCCAGGCCCAGGACGTGAATCAGAGCGATCCGTTCGGCGCCGATCCGTTCTCCTCGTACGATGCGGGCCAGCAGACGCAGGCCGCCATCCCCCTGCCGGGTGCGGCCTATCCCGCTCCGCAGGACACCACCATCACCCAGCCGATGCCGGCCTATGCGCAGGCCGCCATTCCCCTGCCCGGGGCCGCCGAGGACCCGTTCGCCCTGCCGCCCCCGCCCGCGTATGACGCCTCCGCGTATACCCAGGCGAGCCCGCCGCCGCAGGAGGACCCGTTCGCCCTGCCGCCCCCGCCCGCCGCGCCCCAGGACTCGGACCCGTTCGCCCTGCCGCCGCCGCAGGAGGATCCGTTCGCCCTGCCGCCGCCTCCCGCCGGGCCTCAGGCCGATGCCTTCGCCCTGCCGCCGCCGCCCGACTCGATGGAGCTGCCTCCGATGGGCGCCCCCTCCGAGCCGCCGCCCGCGCAGCAGTACTCGTTCGACTCGGGCTCCTCGGATTCGGATCCGTTCGCCGTGGATGTCGCGGAGCCGCCGCCGCCCGCGGCCTCGACCGACTTCAGCCTCGACTTCAATGAGCCGCCTCAGCAGGCCGCGGCTCCGGCCCCTGCTCCGGCGGCGGCCTCGCCCAATATCGGCACCGACTTCGGTGACGTGAGCTTCGATGATCCGCTGCCGCCCGCGGGCCCGCCCTCGGCCGGAGACTCGCTCGAGTTCGATCCGACGGCCGCGCCCAAGGCCTCGGCCGGAGACGACCTCGAGGTGGACTTGTCCGCTCCCCTGCCGCCGCCGCCCGCTCAGGGCAACGCGGACGGCCTGGAGATGCTCAGCTTCATCGACGACGCCTCCAAGGGCAACGCGGCCAAGCCGGCCGCCAAGACCAAGCGCTTCCACGTGCGCCGCCGCTCGGGCAAGGTGTTCGGCCCGTTCGAAGAGGGCGTCATCGTCAAGATGCTCGAGGACGGGCAGCTGCTGGGCAACGAGGACGTCTCCACGGACTCGGAGAACTGGACTCCCATCGGCACGGTGGCCGCCTTCGCCGCCGCCATCCAGAAGCTGATGGAAGGCCCGGCCTCGAAGACCGGCCTGCCCGCGGTGGCTCCCGCCTCCGAAGCGCCCAAGGCCGAGCAGACCGCCGCGGCCGCTCCGTCCACCGCCTCCGTGGACCGGATGAACAAGCTGTACGAGGGCCGCATGGCGGCCATCTCGGTCGTGGACCGCAGCAGCGTCTACGACAAGTGGAAGAAGCGCATGCCGTTCCTCATCGGCGGCGGCGTGGTGCTGGTGCTGGCCCTCATCGGCGGCAGCTTCGGCTTCACGCGCTATGGCGCCTTCGGCCACCGCAAGCTCTTCCCGCCCACCGTCTCGGCCGGCTCGCCCCAGGCTGCCCAGGTGGAGAACGCCCGGAAGGCCCTGCTGGCGGACACCTACCGCAGCTACCAGGAGGCGCGAGATCTGACCGACGGTGTGCTCAAGACCAAGGAGTACCCCGAGGTCCGCGCGCTCTGGTGCCAGGCCATCTTCTACCTCCAGCGCCGCTACGCCGCCGCGGAGTCGCGGGATGTCACCCGCTGCCAGTCCGCCAAGGAGGACCTGGAGCTTCTGGGCAGCAAGAACCCGGAGGTCATCAAGGCCTTCGCGGGCTCGGCGCTGGCCCGCCGCCAGGCGGACGAGGTGCTCGCCTCGCTGCAGGACGCCTCCAGCCGCGAGGCCAACGCGGGCGATGTGGAGATGGCGTTCCTGCTGGCCGAGGCCCAGGCGCTCAAGCGCCAGGAGAAGCAGGCCATCGCCACACTCGACAAGGTGCTCAAGGTCAAGAAGGACTCGGCCAAGGCGCTGCACATGCTGGGCAACCTGCACCGCGACGCCAACCGCCCCGACGACGCCGTGAAGGCCTACGAGGCGGCGCTCCAGGCCGACCCCAAGCACGTGGTGTCCGCGGTGGAGCTGGCCGCGGTGGAGCTGCTGCTGCGCAAGGGGGATGCCGCCAAGAGCCTGGCCGCCGTGGAGAAGGCGCTGGATGCGCAGGCCCTGCAGGACCTGGGTCCCGCGGAGATCGCCCGCGCCCAGGGCCTCAAGGGCGTGGCGCTGGCCGCCATGTTCAAGTTCAAGGAGGCCGAGACCGAGCTGAAGACCGCGATCGAGAAGGACAAGGAGTCCATCTTCATCAAGGCCCTGCTGGCGCGGGTGCTGCGCGCCAACCGTGACTACGCCGGCGCCCTGCCCCTCTACGAGGCGGCGATGAAGGAGGAGCCCGGCATCCTCGAGTACACCGAGGGCTACATCACCTCGCTGGTGATGACGGGGAAGATGGAGGGTGCGCTCAAGGCGGTGGAGGCGGCCAACGCGCGCTTCACCAACGAGCCGCGCATCGCCCTGCTCTTCGGCCGCATCGACGATGCGCGCGACCAGATCGCCTCCGCCGAGGCTCACTACCAGCGCGCCCTCAAGGCGGACCCCAACCTCTTCGAGGCCAACCTCTACCTGGGCCGCTTCTACCTGCGCCTGCGCCGCACGATGGATGCCAGGCCGCAGCTGGAGGAGGCCGCCAAGAAGGCGCCGGAGAACGCTGGCGTGCGCGCGGGCCTGGGCGAGCTGGCCCTGGCGGAGAACAACCTGCGCCTGGCCGAGGAGGAGTTCGTGAAGGCCCGCGAGCTCAACCCCAGCCTGGCTGACGCCTACCTGGGCCTGTCGCGCGTGGCGCTGCTCAAGGGCGACCTGGAGTCGGCCCGCGCCAGCTCCAACAAGGCGCTGGAGCTCGATCCGCACCTGCTCAAGGACGGGCGCCTGCAGCGCGGCACCGTGCTGTGGCGCCTGGGCCAGCTGGACGAGGCCATCGCCGAGCTGGAGAAGGCCAAGACGGACGATCCGCGCTCGATCAACATCCCCATCACCCTGGGCGCGGTGCTCTACGAGAAGGGAGACCTGAGCGGCG
>DASVVJ010000465.1:0-4707 GCA_036389955.1 Myxococcaceae bacterium | reverse complement strand
CGGTGGGGTGGAGCACTCAGGCGTGCCACCGGCTAAAGGTACAATAGTCAGCCGGTGCCCAGGCCGTGGGGCAGGCAAGAGGGCTGGATGAAGCGACTACCGTGAGAGCCGGGCAGCCTCGTTGCGAGCACGCCCAAGCAGGTCCACCATCCCCAGTTGTCCAGCCCAGCTCTCGAGGTACTTGGGGTCCATGGTGGGCCCTGACACCCGAAGCACCTGGACGATGTCGCGCCACTGGCGGTCCGAGACGCCGCCTCCTGCCTGGAACCAAAGCAGCTTCCTCAGCACCGTGTCCTCGGCGCTCTTGACCACGATCGCCTCACCGGGACGTATCTCGATGGGCCTGCGGCGCGAGAACTCGCTCATGTCGAACGGCGAGGTCTGAAGGATGAACAGGTCGATCTTCACCGCAGTGGGCAGGTGGCAAAGGAGCCCCCCAGGAAATACCCCAGCCCCAGTGCATCGAACGCACGCGCCACCCGGAACGCGACATCGATCGGTGTCTCCATCCGCTACACCGCGTCATCCGGGATGGTGCCATGAAGCCGGACACCCGCCTCCCGGCCGTAGAGCCTCACGGTCAGCCGGCACCTCAGCTCCTCTTCGCTCGCGTCGGGATGGCGCTGCCGAAGCCCTGCCAGCGCCAGCGTCCTCACCGACATCGAGAGGGAGGAAGCCAGTTCCAGCCGCTGGGCCGGCGTCATCCGCGCCAGCAGCGCGTTGTACCGGGCTAGGGAGCGCTCATCGGTGTCCTGATACACGCCCCTAGTATACGCACGGCGCCACTTCCCGGCCGCTCACCGCACCTCGTGGTCGCGGATCATCGCCAGCTGCGTCTCGGCCGTCAGGTTCTTCACCCCCATGTGACCGAACGGGAACGTGCTGTACACCTTCTGTCCGTCCTGCCCCTCGATGGGCGAGGTGAACCCCGCCAGCCCCACGCCCACCACCTCGTCCGCGTGCGACCAGATGCTGAACACGTGCTCTCCCTCGTCGTGGTCCACCGCGTTCAGGTCCTTGAGGATCTCCGACTGCGGGTGCAGCCCGCTCGTCTTGTTCGTCGTCGGCACCAGGTTCCCCGTCCACCTCGCCGCCGCCAGCCCGTGGTTGGCTCCGGCAATCCCCACGAACGTGTCCACGCTGTCCGTCAGCGCCCCGCCCAGGTTGTAGTTCTTGCGCTCGTACGGATCGAACCCGTCCCCACCCTGGATCGCCTTGCGCGCCAGCGTCACCCCCATCGAGTGCCCAATCACGTCCACCTTCTCCGCACCCGTGTACTGCTTCACCGCCTCGATGAACGCCCGCACCTCCTCCAAGTACTTCTTCGAGTGGTGCTGCTCACTGGCCTTCAGCGGGTTCCCCGGCCCCCACGACATCGCGTACATCTCCGAAGGTTTGTAGCCCTCCTTGCCGAAGTGCTCGATCGACCTCTTCCACCCCGCCGCGCTGTCCGAGTTGCCGTGGATGAAGATGACCGGCTCCTTCGTCACCTTCTCCCCCGCGCTGCTCTTGCCCCCGAACGCCGGCACGTTGCCCTTGGCGAAGTCGTACTGCCCGTACCCGTTGGCGTGCAGCCACTTCTGGAAGTCGTTCGAGAAGCGCGACTCCTTCGACACCGTCGTCTCCGCCGCACGGCTCGTACGGGCCATGGAAGGAAGGCTCGGCTGGCTGTTCACACGCGTCGTCATCGTAATTCCTCGTAGGGGCTAAAGTCGGTGTGTTGCTGACATTGTCGTACCTACACCTCCACAAGTTGCGTCCCGTCGCGTCGAAGCGGAGCGGTTTCTCAAATTATTGAAATAATTGAACTTTCTCTCAAAGTGGGCGCACGTGTTCGGCCAGGCGCCCGGTGGAGATGAGTTCCCAGAGTTCTTCGCCCATGCGCCGGCTCTCGGCCAGCACCTGCCTCCAGGCCCGCAGCCGCGCGTCGTCCGGGAGCCGGTAGAAGTCGTCGCGGTCGGGAATCTTCCCCCCGGGCAGGCGGGAGAGGAACTCGGGCGAGGGGGCGATGATCAACGCGCGGCGGAAGTTGAGCGCCGTGCCCCGCCTCCAGCGCAGCGCCTTGTCGAACCAGCCGGGCACCACGTACGGGTAAAAGTGCGGATAGAGCACTAGGCCCTCGCCAGGGCCGAAGTCCAGGTCCAGGTGGTAATCGAGGATGCCGCCATCGCGGTACACGCCGGGCCTGGCGCCGGGGATGCGCACTCCGCTCAGCAGCATGGGAATGGAGCCCGAGGCCAGCAGCGCCGGCCGCAGGTTCTCGTGCGTGAGCGGCACGTGCACGGATGGCAGATCCCTCAGCCCCGCGAACGGGCTGGCATCTCCCGCCGAGTGGAAGATGACGCGCTCCATGTGCAGCCCCAGGGTGCGGCGGCTCACCAGGTTGGTCATCGCCGCCAGTCCCAGTCCCACCATTTGAAGGCGCGGGTGCTCCGCAGCCGACAGCCCCCGGCACAGCGCGGTGACGATGTGCAGCCGCGCCCACGGGTGGCGGAGGATCTGCTCGGCGCCCTCGGCCCCCAGCACCGTGCTGAGTATCGCGTCACTGGTGGCGCTCACCAGCGACGGTGGAGGGCGGGGCGGATAGCGCTGCTCCACATAGGCGTGCTCCATGCGCTCCAGCGCCGCCACCGGGTCGGCCTGGGCCGCGCACGACAGGCGCCAGCTTCCGATGGAGCTGCCAATCAGGTGCAGCGGCCGGGTGCGGCCCTGGAAGAAGCCGCCAAACAGCACCCGGTCCACGCCCGCCAGCACCAGCCACTTGGGCCCGCCCGAAGCGCCGGGGATGACATCCACATCTTCCGAGCGAAAACCCCGCTCGCGGATCCGCCGCAGCGCGTCCGGCCCGGCCAACAACGTGAGGCTCGAACTCATTCGGGCGCGGACCCTATCAGCCCGCCGCCCGGCCACCGTTCCGCATGGACGCCCTACCCCACCCCTTTCCCGTGGGTTGAGGCCAGGCGACCCACCTGGCGAGCAGGGTGCCCGGGTGGATTTGTGGGCCTTGTGTTGGCTGGTCTACAAGGGGGAGGCCTTTGCGCTGTTGGAGGTCCTCCCGCCCATGCGTTCGCCCCGCCTCGCCGCGGGCCTGCTGGCCACCCTGGTGGCCTTCAGCGCCTGCACCGACTCCCCTTCGTCCAATGACGGGGGCACCGCGCCCACGCTGGCCGAGGCCCCCCTGGCCGAGACGACCGTAGGCGCCAGCTACCTCTTCGCGGTCAGCGCCACCGGCAGCACCACGCCCTACACCTTCGCTGCGCAGGGACTGCCGCCTGGCCTCACCCTGAACAGCGGCACCGGGCTGGTCACCGGCTCCGCCACCACCGCCGGCGACTTCCCGGTGGAGGTGAGCGTCCAGGGCGCCAACGGCAAGGAGTCCTCGAAGGCCTTCACCCTCAAGGTGTACCCGGCCGTCTCCTTCAAGCAGAACTCCCTCCCCGCGGCCACCCTGCTGTCGCCCTACTCCGCCACGCTCGAGGCCGAGGGCGGCAAGGGGCCGCTCACCCTGAAGCTGATCGCGGGGGACCTGCCCGCTGGCATCACCTTCAACGCCAGCACCGGGCAGCTGTCCGGCTCGGCTCCCGGCTCGACGGGCATCGCCCTGCTCAACTTCGAGGCCATCGATGTGCACGGCGCCCGGGCCACCCGCAGTGCCACGCTCCAGGTGGCCGAGGCGCTGCGCGTCTCCACCACCGGGCTGGGACAGGCCACCGAGGGCGTGGAGTACCTCCTGACGGACTCCGCGCCCGAGCAGCTCTCCGCGCCCTTCGCCGTGGGCTCCGCCACCTTCGCGGCCAGCGGCCTGCCGCAGGGGCTGAGCGTCGACCCCGCCACGGGCCGCCTCTCCGGCACCCCGGAGGTGGGCTCCGCGGGCTCGTACACTGTCGCCGTCACCGTCACCGACTCGGGCAGCCGCACCGCCACCCAGTCCTTTCCCCTTCAGGTGATGAGGCCCGGCCCGCTGATGCTGGGCGGGGTGCGGGGCATGCCTCCCACCGGTGGCCGCATCACCAACACGCTCACCGTCTTCATCACCAACGGCCGCGTGGCCCTGCCGGGCGTAGGCGTGCGCGTGCGCAAGAATGGCCAGGAGTACTCGCCTCCCAAGCAGGCCCTCACCGACGCCGAGGGCAAGGCCGTCTTCACCGGCCTGGGGCTCAACGGCACCAGCGACACCGTGGACATCACCGCCAACGGCGCGGAGCTGATCAACACCACCCTGGCGCGGGTGAATGCCTCGCTCGTCACCCTGCGGATGGCCGCCAACCCCGTGTTCGGAGGGCGCGTCTTCGGCAACGCGGTCTATGAGCCCACCTCCGGCCGCCTCATCGTGACGAGCGGCCACGACTCGACCAACGTCGCCGCCCTCTTCTACACCGCGTGCCACAACGATGTGATTGAAGCAGTGGACCTGGGGCAGAAGCAGTTCCGCACCCTGGTGCCGGGTGGGCAGAGCACCTCGCCCTCGCCCCGGTACGACGCCGCCATGGCCGCCGCGGACGGCGTGGCCGTCTTCTTCGGCGGCCGCAACTGCATCGACAACGGTGACGGGCTCGGCGACACCTGGGAGTTCCAGCTGTCCACCAACACGTGGACACGGGTGAGCCCCACCACCGCGCCCCTGCCGCGCCGCGCTCCGGCCCTGCTGCGCGAGCCCTCGGGCAGCTCCGTGCTGCTCGTGGGCGGCTTCCGCAATCCGAGCTACAG
>DASVVJ010000464.1:0-12709 GCA_036389955.1 Myxococcaceae bacterium | reverse complement strand
GTCGGGAAAGAGGTCCGCTGACCGAACTTCCCCTGCCCATCTCCCCGGTACACCACAACGCCTGCGCCAGGTCCCTCTCGCCCGGCGATGAGCAGGTCCACCTTGCCATCTCCATCGATGTCCCGCGCCACGATGGCCTTGGCATCGTCCATCATGTTCTCCGCTGCCTCGGCGCGGAACTGCCCGCCCTGCTCGTTCCAGAAGAACTGGATCCGGCCGCCGAACCAACGCCCGACCACCACGTCCTGCCAACCATCGTGGTTCGCGTCCGCCACGCTCACCTCGTAGAAGTCGTCCTCCAGTGGGCTGGTGAAGACCGAGAAGAGCTTTCCGTTCGCCGTGCCGTGAAGAACCCAGAGCCGCGAGCGAATGTTCTTCTGATAGTCGCCCGTCACCGCCGCGACGTCCGACAGGCCATCCTGGTTGAAGTCTCCCACCGCCAGCGAGCGCACCAGGGTTCCCAGCGACACCTCCACCGGCCGCACTGTCACCTCGGCCTCGTTCCGGCACCCGCTTCCACACAGCCGGAAGAACGGCTTGCACGTGAAGTCGCACTTCCGGTCCATGCAGCGCGGCTCCGCATTGGACGGCGCGGGGCAGGCCTCACAACGGTCTCCGCAATTGAGCGGATCCTCCAGCGAGGTACAGCGCGAGTCGCAGAACTGCGTCCCCGCGGGGCAGAAGCAGTATCGGTAGTCCGGATGGAAGCGCTCTCCTGGCAGGCACTGACTGGCTTCCTTGGCTGCCGGGCGGCACCTGCCCTCCTGGCACCTGAGCCCATAGGGGCAGCGTGCCTCCGCGGAACAGTCGATCTCCTGAGCCACGCACTGGCCCGCCATACATTGCTGATCAGCCCCGCACAGGGTGTTGCAGGCACCGCAGTCCCGGTTCGAGCGCTGCAGGTCCACACACCTGCCTGGAAAGTGGTCCTGCGGACGATTCGGACACTCTGTCAGTCCCGGCGCGCAGGAGGTGGAGACGGCGCAGAGCTGCGCCGTCGTGGTTCCTGCGTCCTCTTCCGGTCCCGCGTCGGGTGGCTGGGTGGAACCGCCGCCGTCACTCACCCCACCGTCCACCTGGGTCCCCGCATCCGCGCCCGGCCCCGGCTCCTGAGCCTTCGGGCACCCCGCGGACAGGAGTCCAGCAGCCACCAGGGCAAGCCATCGCGTCCCGTGCATGCTCATCGTACGCTCCCTCACGGGCAGTCCACCGGGATGACTCGGACGCGGTTGCGTCCGGACTCGGCGACCACCAGCTCCGCCCGGCCATCTCCTTCGAGGTCTCCCAGCGCCAGCGCCGCGGGATGGCCCTCCGCGCCATACAGCCGCTCCGTCTCGAAGCGACCCGCCCCGTCGTTGCGCAGCACGCCCACGGAATTTCCCCGCCCATGGGCCACTGCCAGGTCCAGCCAGCCGTCTCCGTTGGCATCGCCCACCGCCAGCGCCGAGGGGCCGGCGCCTACCGCCAGCGCGGTCTGCCCGCGCAGCAGGCCCTTGCCGTCTCCGTACAGCACCACGACACGGTCCCGGTCCGCATGGGCCACCGCCACATCCATCGCCCCATCACGGTTGAAGTCCGCGGCCACCATGGCGGAGACCTCACCCGGCAGCGGCACCTGCGCTCGCGCCTCCAGGCTCGCATCCGGCTGGACAAGCCACACCGCGAGGTACCCGAACCCCGCCGACACGAAGTCGTCGACCTCGTCCTCGTTGAAACGCCCGGAGGCCGCCACCGTGAAGCCTTCCCAGGGGGAGAAGCTCAGCTCCTTGCGCACGAACGTGCCATCCGGCTGCTGGTAGCTGATGGCCTCCTGGTCTCCCCAGTTGTCCATGTCCATGTCCACGATGAAGTCGACGCGGCCGTCCGCGTTGAAGTCCCCGGACGCGAAGTGGTTGCGGCCTGCACCCCATGCCCCGCGCTGGCGCCGGATGAAGGTGCCATCTCCCTGGCCCTGGTAGAGAAAAAGGGTGTGGCCGTTCGCCGCGATGTCCAGCGCCCCGTCCCCATCGTGGTCACTCAGCTCGAGCTGGCGCACGTGCCGGATCCTGTCATCCACGATGCGTGGGGCGCTGAAGGTGCCAGCCGGCTGCTGGAGCAGAACGACGACGCTGCCGAATTCGCTCACGGTGTAGGCCCTGCTGCCACGGCCGTAGTGCCCCACCACGATGTCGAGCCGTCCGTCCTGGTTGAGATCAGCCAGGGCCACGGCTCGCGGGTTCACTCCCGTCACCCAGGCCCGCGCCGGGCCGCCGCGTTCCTGCACACACGCTCCACCGCACAGCCGGAAGCCCGGCTCACAGGTGAAGCCACAGGCTCCTCCGGTACATGCCGCCTGAGCATGCGCTGGCGGCGCGGGACACCGGACGCACGCCGCGCCACAGGCCTGGGGGCTGTCCGGGACACAGGCTCCACCACACGCCCGGGTTCCGCGCAGGCACTTGCACTGGCCAGCGCTCACGTCACACCGGGCTCCCGAGCCGCAGTCCGCATCGGCGGTACAGGCCCGCTCACACCGTCCAGCATCCGGATCGCACGTCTCTCCCGGGGCGCACGTGCCTCCCTGACGGCAGTCGCGTGGGAGGACATCACAGCGCCCCTGTCCACACCGGCCTCCAGGACACACCCGGCCGCACGCACCACAGTTGGATGCGTCTGTCTCCACCGGGACACATCCCCCCGCGCAGGCGAACAGGTCCCCCGCACAGGCGGCGACGGGCAGCCGTGCCTCCACCGGAGCGGGCCACTGGCACATCGCTGTGGCGCCAGTCGCCTTTTCGGCGGCCGGGAAGCGCGTCTCTTCGACGGCGCCTACCTCACACCCCGCCACCACAAGGAAAAGCGGGAGCAGCCACAAGTGCCTCCCGGTAGCCTGAAGCGCCACCATGTGCCTCTCCTGTTCTGAAGGAATGTCCAGGTGCGGCGGCCAAGCTGGGGATGCCCCTGCCTGGCGGCAAGCTCCCGGTTGCACCGCTTTTCACCAGGACGCAGTCCGGCAGGAATGGAGCAAGCATCCGTTCAAAGTGCTCGGGCGGCGCCGGGCCACCGTCCATAATTGAGTAAGCGATGCTTCACGTCATTCCATTAGGAGGACTGGGCGAGATCGGGCTCAACGCCATGGTCATCGCCTGCCGTGAGGAGATGCTCCTCATCGATGCCGGGCTGATGTTCCCTTCGGAGTCCGCTCCGGGCGTGGACATCATCGTCCCGGACTTCACCCACATCCGGCAGCACGCCTCCCAGTTGAAGGGAATCGTCCTCACCCACGGGCATGAGGACCACATGGGGGCCCTGCCCTTCCTGCTCAGCGAGTTGCCCGTGCCCGTCTATGGCACCCGCTACACCCTGGCCATGGCGCGCAACCGGCTGGACGAGCTGGGCGTCGTCGCCGACCTGCGCGAAATCGAACCCCGAACGCCCTTCCCCGTGGGCTCGGTGTTCACCGTCGAGGCCAGCCGCGTCACCCACACCGTGCCGGATGCCGTGGGCTACATCGTCCGCACGCCCGAGGGCACCGTCATCCACACCGGTGACTTCAAGCTGGACCCGGATCCAATAGACGGCCTGCGCACGGACCTCGAGCGCTGGGGCGAAGCAGGCGAGCAGGGCGTGCTCTGCCTCCTGTCGGACTCCACCAACTCGGAGTTCACCCAGGAGACCGGCAGCGAGCGCATCGTCGAGCAGACCTTCGACCGGCTCTTCCGCGAGGCCCAGGGCCGCATCATCGTGGCCCTCTTCGCCTCCAACCTGCACCGCGTGAACACCGTGCTCAAGCTGGCCGAGCAGCTCGGACGCAAAGTGGCGCTCCAGGGCCGCAGCATGACGCGCAACGTGGAGATGGCACGGCAGCTCGGCTATCTCAATGTGCCCGAGAGCCTCTTCGTCCCGCTGGACGCCGTGCCGGGCCTGGCGCCCAACCGCGTGCTCCTGCTCGCCACCGGCGCCCAGGGCGAGGCGCGCGCGGGCCTGGCGCAGATCGCTGCCCGGAACGGGCCCGTGCGGCTCGAGCCCGGGGACATGGTCATCCTCAGCTCCCGCCCCATTCCCGGCAATGAGCGCTCCGTGGGCGCCCTGCTGGATCAGCTTCACTGGACGGGGGCCCGCATTGTCTACGCCCAGGTGGAGCCGGGCGTCCACGTCTCCGGGCACGCCAGCAAACCCCAGCAGCGCCGCGTGCTGGACATCGTCCGCCCGCAGCACTTCGTCCCCATTCATGGCGAGCTGCGCCACCTGCACCGCCACCTGGCCACCGCGCGCGAGGCGGGGCTGGCTCCCGAGCAGCTCCTGCTGGCCCAGGACGGGGACCTGCTCACCTTCGAGGAGGGCCGGGGCCGCTTCGCCGGCAGCGTTCCCACCGGCCGCATCCATAAGGACCTGTACAGCGGTGGCGTGGTGACGCCCGAGGCGCTCCAGGAGCGCACTAAGCTGGCCGAAACGGGCGTGGTGGTGGCCGCCCTCGTTATCGACCGGGCCTCGCTGGCGCTGATGGCCGGGCCCCAGCTCTCCGGCCACGGGCTGTCCCTGGACGAACAGGTGCAGCTGCCCCGCATCGCCGAGGAGGCCAAGAACCTCTTCCTCCAGCTCTCCCCACAGCTGCGCGGGGATGACGCCCTGGTAAGAGAGGAACTGACCCGGGCAGTCCGCCGTGCTTTCAAGCTGTTCACCTCCAAGCGCCCCCTGGTAGTGCCCATGGTCGTCAAGGTGTGATAAGGGCCGGGGCGCCCATGCCTTCCTTCGACGTTGTCTCCAAGATTGATCTGGCCGAGCTCGATAACGCGGTCAACCAGACCAAAAAGGAGCTCAGCACCCGCTACGACTTCCAAGGCACCCAGGCGGACGTCGTCGTCTCGCCGGACAACACCGTCCTTACGGTCAAGGCCAACAGCGAGGACCGGGTGCAGGCCGCCAAGGAAGTCCTCCTGGCCAAGCTCTCCAAGCGCGGCCTGTCCCTGCGCGCGCTCGAGTTCCTGGAGATCGAAAAGACCGGCCTCCACAACGTGAAGCAGAACATCAAGCTTCAGCAGGGCATCCCCGTGGACAAGGCCAAGGAGCTCGTCAAGCTCCTCAAGGAGACCAAGATGAAGGTCCAGGGCTCCATCCAGGGTGACGAACTGCGCGTCAGCGGTAAGAACAAGGACGACCTGCAGGCCGCCATGGCCCTGTTCCGCAAGGAGCAGGACCGGCTGAAGCTGGACATGCAGTTCACCAACTTCCGGGACTAGCCATGCGCGCCGCTCTCTTCCTCCCCTGCCTGCTGCTCGCGGCCGCCCCGGCCCAGGCCCAGGAGCGTCCCAGCAAGGCCGTGCCCACCCTGGCCAAGGCGCCCAAGCTGGACGGCGTCTTCAAGGACTTCTCCTCGCCCCTGACGATCCGGCCGCCCGCTTCCGTGGATGCGTCCGCCTCCTTCACCGCCCGGGTGGCCTGGCGCAAGGAGACGCTCTACGTCGGCCTGGAGGCCACCGACGACCAGCTCAGCGCCGGAGACCTCGTCACCGTCAGCCTCTTCTTCCCCGGCGCCGGCACCACCGCCATCGGCAACAGCTTCCGCTTCGCCTTCGATGGCAAGCGGGCCTCCACCGACAACAACACCTCCGCCTTCGCTCAGGAGCGCGTCGAGGCCGGCGTGCAGCGCCAGGAGGACAAGCTGGGCCTGGAGATTGCCCTGCCCGTCAGCGCTTTCCCGCGCTTCCCGGCGATCGATCCGCTCATCTTCGACCTCTGCATCACCTACGAGGATCGGGACTCGGGCGACAAGAGTTCCTCCCTCTCCAACTGCAAGGACGGGGGGATGATTGGCGACGCCCTCAAGCTGCCGGAAGAGTTCCGCAAGGGCCTGAAGCTCAAGCCCCCCGAGGGAGTAGACGTCATCGCCTTCGAGGCGCTCCGGGGCGGCTGGGTGGGCTGGGGCGTGCTCCACTACCCGACGTGGGTGGAGGCGGAGCAGCCGCTGAACTCCGAGTCGCTGCGCAAGCTGGTGGCCAGCGAGCCGGTGGACCCCGAGAAGGCGGACCTGAATGTCCCCGACTCGCTCATCCTGCCCGGCGGGCGCACCATCCTCACCGTCGTCTCGGGCAAGAACCCCTACGCCGTCGAGGGAAAGTGTGACGCGGACGTAGAGCTGCGCCTGGGACTGTTCCTCGTTACAGGGAAGGGCAGGACGGCACAGCGTGCGCTCGAGTGGCCGGCTGCCACATGCGCGCTGGGCCGAGCCCTCTCTGTCAGCATGGATGAAGAGGGCGCGCTCAGTATCGGTTACTCGAACGGCACGACCATCAACTTCGCCTGGAGTGGAGACCACTTCGAGCGAACCGAAATCGGAAAGCGGTAGACGCGAGTGCAGCAAGAACCCAAGAGCCTCTACATGATGACCCTCGGCTGCCCGAAGAACCGGGTGGACTCCGAGGTGATGCTTGGCACCCTCAAGCAGCGCGGCTATCGCCTGGTCCAGGAGCCCTCCGAGGCCCAGGTGATCGTCGTCAACACGTGCGCCTTCATCGGCCCGGCCAAACAGGAGTCCGTGGACTCCATTCTGGAGATGGCCGAGTACAAGAAGTCCGGCGCGTGCAGCACGCTGGTGGTGACGGGCTGCCTGTCGCAGCGCTACGGCGGCGAGCTATCGCAAGAGATGCCCGAGGTGGACCACTTCCTGGGCACCAGCGCGTACGCGCAGATTGGCGACCTGCTGGCCGCCGAGGCCTCGCCGCGCCAGGTGATTCCGGATCCGGACTACATCCACAACGCGAGCACGCCGCGTGAGAACTCGATGCCGTCGTACACCGCGTATCTCAAGGTGTCCGAGGGCTGCGACAACGCCTGCGCGTTCTGCATCATCCCCAAGCTGCGCGGCGGGCAGCGCTCGCGCACCATTGCGGACATCGTCGCCGAGGCCGAACGGCTGGCCGACCAGGGCGTGCAGGAGCTGAACCTGGTGGCGCAGGACCTCACGGCCTACGGGCATGACCTGCCGGGCAAGCCGAAGCTGCACGACCTGCTCAAGGAGCTGGTGAAGGTGGACGTGCGGTGGATCCGCCTGCACTACGCCTACCCGCGCGTGTTCCCGGACGAGCTGATCGAGGTGATGGCGACGGAGAAGAAGATCGCCAAGTACCTGGACATGCCGCTGCAGCACGCGAGCGACAAGCTGCTGATGTCGATGAAGCGTGGCCGCAACACGCAGTTCCTCACGGACCTGCTGGCGAAGCTGCGCGCGCGGGTGCCGGGGCTGGTGATGCGCACCTCGATGATCGTCGGCCTGCCGGGCGAGACGGAAGAGGACTTCGAGCTGCTGAAGGAGTTCGTGAAGACGCAGCGCTTCGAGCGGCTGGGGGTGTTCCAGTACTCGGACGAGGAGGACACCGCGGCGTTCGACATGCCGAACAAGGTGCCCCAGAACATCATCGAGCGTCGCTGGCGCGAGGTGATGGCGATCCAGAAGCGCATCAACCGCGAGCAGAACAAGAAGCTCGTGGGGCAGCGCATCGAGGTGCTGGTGGAGGGCCCGAGCGCGGAGACGGAGCACCTGCTGGTGGGCCGTCACGAGGGCCAGGCGCCGGAGATCGACGGACAGGTCTACATCAACGATGGCCTGGCCTACCCGGGCGAGTTCGTCACCCTCGAGGTGACCGAGGCGCACGACTACGATCTCGTGGGCCGGGTGGTGGAGCGGCCGGATCCGAAGCAGCGCAAGCACAAGGCGCGCGACGCGGCTCCGGCGCAGATGACCACCCGCGCCTCGCCGCGCTAGGAGCATGAGCACGGAGTCGGGACGTCTTCCATGAGCGCTGGCACGACGGGAGCTACTCGAAGGGCGAGTACGAGTTGGAGATCGACCTGAGCGCCATGGTTGTCACCTGGCGCTGCCTGGACGTGGCCCACCGCCTCCATTGGGATTCTTCGGACCGCTGAGCCACGGGAATGGTCGTGGCTCAACCCGCAGCTCTTGCCTTGCTGCGGGTTCGATTGCCGCCGCTTCCACGGTTCTTAGTGGACCCAATCTGGACCGAATCCGGAGCGCATGAGGCAGGCGGTGAGCCTGCCACCCGCGCTCCCGGCTGTACCGCGTGGCCAGGGAAGACCTGAGCGCCGCCAGGCCCTACGCAGGGCTTACTGGTAAGACCACCGAAGGTTCTTTTCGCCTCGGGGCTTCGCGTTGACATGAACGCGAGGCGTACCTGTAAGCTCGAATGCATGCTGGCGGGAGCCAACCTCTGGAGTCGCTGCGTATCGAGTGGGTGGGTGGTGCTGCTGTGCATGGTGCTGGTGGGATGTAGCGGCACGGCTCCGAGCATCCTCAATACCCCGGAGCAGTCCCAGCGCTGTGTCTATGTCCCGCGCCATAACGGTGCGGCCGCCGCGCGCAAGGAGGCGGTGGAGGCCCCGCGAGCGGGAATGCGGATAGTGCTGGCCTGCTGGTGTGCCTGACGGCCCATGCAGCCGCGAACGGGGAAAAGACTCCCATCGACATTGCGGACGAGTATTACGGCACGCACTTCGGAGACGCGAAGGGGTGGGCTCAAGGCCAATACCCAGACGTGGCACCTCCGCCTCGCGGAGCGCCCAGGCTGAATCCCGACGAGAAAGTCGGGAAAAGACTGGGGCGCATCTATGTCACCTACACGAAGCTCAACAAGGTGACCCACCGCTACTACGTGGGGCGAACCAGCATGATCTTCGATCCCACGCAGTCGCGCTCACTTCAGGAAGCACTGGCCGTTCTACTACGGGACAAGAACCACCACATGGACGAGAACAGCGAGCCCAAGGGCACGGTGTTTGCCGATGCGACGGTGGATGTATCCGACGTTGGGACCGCCGTCGACTATCGTCAGAGATATGTTGACGTCGCGTATGGGCGGATTCGTGGAAGAGAACAGCAGGTAATGGATTCGCTGGGAGGCGCCCAGTCTGATACCGGAGAACCTTACCAGACACTCTTCCACGATGCCGCCACGGAGTTCTGGGGCCAGCTTTTCCCTTACACAGGATACTAGAGATGCCGCAGATCTACAGGCCGGGCTCGTTCTTGAGACTGCCCCTTGCCGACGGCTCTTTTGGATACGGCCGGGTGCTCAAACTGCCGCATGATGCCTATTATGATTACAGGACGCAGACTCCGGATTCCGATCTGGAGCGGATTGCCTCCAAGCCCATCCTCTTCAAGATCATGGTCCGGCATATGAAGGAGAGGTCGTGGGAGCTCATTGGGTGGAGAAAACTGGAGGAGCAGTTTTCCCAGCCGATAGTGCATTTCAAGCAGGACTTGGGCGATTTCAGGCGCTGCACGATCTTCGACACCGTCGGCAACGAGAGAAGCGCAGAGCCCCAAGAGTGTGTCGGGCTTGAGCGCTCGTCCGTCTGGGAAGAGTTGGGGGTAGAGGAACGCCTGCTCGACACCTTCATGAGGCGGCCCAACGCCACGGTGGAGCGACATAAGGTCCGCCTGAAATAGGAGAGCTTCATGCTCGGGACCCCAAGTTCTGGGGTGGCTCGGAAACGGCGTTCGACTGGAGTTGGATCGCACTCGCCAGACGCTCCGAGCGGCGGGTTCGATTGCCGCCGCTTCCATGCAAAACAACGTGCTGTTCGCGCGGTTTCGATGGTTTGAAGAAGACATCGCAGGGTATGCATATTTCGAGGAAGTGAGCGCCAATCGGCTGCGCGGTGGATGGTGGCTCTCCGAAGTTGTGCCCGAGCATCTGCTTGCCCCATCGCCTCGCATGGAAGGAATGACTCCATTCGAGTGGATTCGCCGGGAGGAGGGTGCCCTTCCTGACTGGGCAGAGGCTTTCTTCGAGCAGCTTGAAGAGACGCTCAAGCCGTAGTCGGGCGCCAAGGGGCAGGCGCTCGACGAACGGCTGTAGCGGAGAAAGAGCCGGCTGGGCCGGGAGGCCTCCAGACTGTGCGCATCATTTCCCTTCTCGGGGGCTCCATCCACCCGAAGGGGCCTGCTCGGCCCCAAGAAAGTGGAAATCATGCCCATCCTGCGCCGTCTCCCCTGTCTCGCCGCGGTGTTGCTGCTCTCCCTTGCGGCCTGCACCTCCCAACCCACCGGCTCGGTCCAACTGGCTGCCTCCGTGCCACAGGCGCTCTCCGCCAATGACGTCACCCGCGTCACGGTGACCGTCGCCGCCGTGGACATGTCGTCCCTCACCGTGGACCTGGCCCCGTCCAACGGTTCCTGGGGAGGCCTCATCGGCCACATCCCCGCAGGCTTCAACCGCTCTTTCCTCGCCGAGGCCTTCGACTCCGCTGGCACCGTGCGCTTCCGGGGCCAGACCTCCGGTGTCACCATCACCGGCAACCAGACCACCGCCGTCATCCTCACCCTGCAGGAGGTGGCCCCGCCTCCTGCCTTCGAGAATGCGGTGCCCTACATCACCTCCCTGGTGGCTTCTCCCGGAGAGGTAGAGCCGGGGGGCACCATTGCCCTTCAGGCCACCGCCATGGATGGCAACCCCGGTGACTCGCTCTCCTACGCCTGGACAGCGTCCTCCGGCTCCTTCTCGGCCTCCACCAGCCTGTCCACCTCCTGGGTGGCTCCCCAGCAGGCGGGGCCGGCTTCACTCACCCTCTCCGTCACGGATTCCAAGGGCGCCACGGCCACCGTCACCCTCACCATCAACGTGCGCACAGGCGGAGGCAGTGCCTCGCTCCAGGTGTCCCTCAACACCTGGCCGCAGGTGACGCGCATGACGGCCTCTCCCAGCACCGTGGAAGTAGGGGAGAGCACCACCCTGGTGGCCACCGCCACCGACAGTGACGGGGACGCTACCGCCTACCAGTGGTCCGCCGGCTGTGCGGGCTCCTGGCTCAATGCCTCCTCGGCCACCGCGCAGTTCACTCCCTCCGCACAGCCTGCTGGGAACAGTTGCGCCACCTGCCCGGTGACCGTCTCCGTCTCCGACGGCCGCGGCGGCACCACCACGGGGACCCTCTCCATCTGCGTGGGCCCCAGGCCCACCGCCAGGTTCCCTCCCGTCCTCACCGAGGCCTTCCCGGCCTTTCCCTCCGCGCAACCCGGGGGCAACCTCACCTTCCGCGTGGCTGCGCAGGACCTCCAAGGCAGTGCCCTGTCTTTCTCCTGGCAGGCCCACTTTGGTGCTCTCGCCCCTCCCAGCCTGTCGGCTACCTCCAGCCAGGTGCAGTGGACAGCTCCACTCTGTGTCCCCTCCGGCACCCCTGCGACGCTCACCGCCACCGTCACCAATGCGCTCGGCCTTTCAGCCAATACCGTCTTCACCGTCTCCGGGCTTCCCGCGTGCAGCACCACCCCGGTACAGGCCATTGCTGCCAACGAGTACCACACCGTGGTGCTGAAGCAGGACGGCACCGTCTGGGCCTGGGGCAACAATGGCTCGGGTCAACTGGGCGACGGCAACACCGGCTATCGCGGCATCCCCATCCAAGTGCCCGGCCTGTCCAACATCATCGCCATCGCCACGGGTAACGCTCACACCGTGGCGCTGAAGCAGGACGGGACGCTCTGGGCCTGGGGCAACAACGAAAGCGGCCAGCTGGGCAACGGCACGACCACCTCACGCACCTCTCCTGTCCAGGTTCCCGGCCTGTCCAGCGTCATCGCCCTCGCCGCGAGTGGCTCCCACACCCTGGCGCTCAAGCAGGATGGGACGCTCTGGGCCTGGGGCGACAATGGCAATAGCCAGTTGGGCAACGGCACCTTCACCCCACGCTCTTCTCCCGCTCAGGTGTCTGGCCTGTCCAACATCATCACCATCGCCGCGGGAGGCTCCTACTCCCTGGCGCTGAAGCAGGACGGGACGCTCTGGGCCTGGGGCAGCAATCACTACGGCCAGCTGGGCGACGGCTCCACCACCCCACGCACCACCCCTGTCCAGGTGTCCGGCCTGTCCAACGTCAGCGCCTTCGCCGCGGGCTACTACCACACGCTGGCGCTGAAGCAGGACGGGACGCTCTGGGCCTGGGGCAACAATACCTTCGGCCAGCTGGGCGATGGCACCTTCACCCAACGCACCACTCCCGTCCGGGTGTCCAGCCTCTCCAACATCAGCGCCCTGGCCGCGGGCAGCGTCTACAGCCTGGCGCTGAAGCAGGACGGGACGCTCTGGGCCTGGGGGCACAATGACTCCGGCCAGCTGGGCGATGGCACCTTCAACCGACGCGCCTCCCCCATGCAGGTGCCTGGCCTGTCCAGCATCAGCGCCACCGCGGCGGGCTACGGCCACACCGTGGCGCTGAAGCAGGACGGGACGCTCTGGGCCTGGGGCCTCAATCACTACGGCCAGCTGGGCAACGGTACCTCCACCCATCGCGCCTCCCCCATCCAGGTGCCTAACCTGTCCAGCATCAGCGCCACCAGCGCGGGCTACGGCCACACGCTGGCGCTGAAGCAGGACGGGACGCTCTGGGCCTGGGGCAGCAATTACTACGGTGAGCTGGGCGACGGCCCCACCGCCCCACGCACCACTCCCGCTCAAGTCCCCGGCCTGTCCAGCATCAGCGCCATCGCCGCGGGCGACTCCTATAACCTGGCGCTGAAGCAGGACGGGACGCTCTGGGCCTGGGGGCGCAATGACTTCGGTCAGCTGGGCGATGGCACTACCACCCACAGTTCCCCCCCCGTCCAGGTGCCCGGCCTGTCCAACATCATCGCCATGGCCCCCGGCTTCTTCCACACCGTGGCGGTAAAGCAGGACGGGACGCTGTGGGCCTGGGGCAGCAATCACTACGGCCA
>DASVVJ010000463.1:0-15544 GCA_036389955.1 Myxococcaceae bacterium | reverse complement strand
GCACGGTGGTGGAGGCGGTGCTCAGCACGGTGCCCGGCCGCGACAGCCTGGAGGCCCGGCTCAAGAGCACCGAGACGGCGCTGGCCGCGGCTCCGGACGAGGAGACGCAGCTCGAGCTGGCCCAGGCGTTGGCGGATCTGCACACGGAGCTGGACCACTTCGAGGAGCATTACGGGCGCCACCACGCCGAGCGCATTCTCAAGGGACTGGGCTTCCGGGAGGCGGACCTGGCCAAGCCCACCGGGGCGCTGTCGGGCGGCTGGCGGATGCGTGCCGCGCTGGCGGGGCTGCTGCTCCAGGACCCGGACCTGCTGCTGCTGGACGAGCCCACCAACCACCTGGATGTGCCCACCCTCACGTGGTTTGACGACTTCCTGCGCCGCTCGAACAAGGCGCTGATCCTGATTTCACACGACCGGGACTTCCTCAACCGGCAGGTGAAGCGGGTGCTCTCGCTGGAGATCGAGGGCCTGCGCTCCTACGTGGGCAACTACGACACCTACAAGCGCCAGCGCGCCGAGGAGATGGAGCAGCTCAAGGCCCGCGCCGCGAAGGTGGAGGCCCGCCGGGCCGAGCTGCAGGCCTTCATCGATCGGTTCGGCGCCAAGGCGACCAAGGCCCGCCAGGCGCAGAGCCGCGCGAAGATGCTGGAGAAGCTCGAGGAGGTGCACCTGCTGGAGGAGCGCTCCACGATGAACTTCCGCTTCCCCGAGGTGGAGCGCTCCGGGCGGGACGTGGCGATGCTCGAGGGCATCCGCAAGAGTTACGGCAGCCAGGTGGTGTACTCGGGGCTGGATGCGCGGGTGGAGCGGGGCCAGCGCATCGCGGTGATCGGCGCTAACGGCGCCGGTAAGACGACGCTCTTGAAGATCCTGGCCGGCGAGCTGGTGCCGGACGACGGCAAGGTGACGTTGGGGCACAACGTGGTGATGGGCTACTACGCGCAGCACCACGCCGACACCCTGGACAAGCACAACACCATCTTCGAGGAGGTGCAGCCCCTGGCGGCCGACAAGCCGCAGAGCTACGTGCGCGGGGTGCTGGGCGCGTTCCTCTTCTCCGGGGATGACGTGGACAAGCCCATTGGCGTGCTCTCGGGTGGAGAACGGGCCCGGGTGGCGCTGGCCAAGCTGCTACTGCGCCCGTCCAACTTCCTGATGATGGACGAGCCCACCAACCACCTGGATCTCGACTCGTCCGAGATGCTCATCGAAGCGCTCCGGGGCTATGGGGGCACGCTGCTGTTCGTCTCGCACAACCGCGCCTTCGTGAACGGGCTGGCGACGCAGGTGTGGGACGTGGCGGACGGGAAGGTGGTGCCCTACTCCGGCAACCTGGACGAATACCTGTATCACCAGGAACAGCTCCGTCTGGCCGCGGAGGCCGCCGGGGCGGCGGACAAGGCCAGGGCGGGTGACAAAACACCCACCGCCGCGATGACGGAGAAGGACCGCAAGCGCCTGGAGGCCGAGGCCCGCCAGCGCCGCAGCGCCGTCGAGGGGCCCATCAAGAAGGAGATCTCCCGGATCGAGGAGCGCATCGCCAAGCTGGAGGCCGAGCAGAAGCAGCGCGAGGCCCAGCTGGCTGACCCGGACCTGTACAACGATTTCGCCCGGGCCAAGCCCCTGATGGACACCCACCGGGCCGGCAAGGAAGAGCTGGAGTCGCTTTATATGGAATGGGAGGCCGCGCAGGAGAAGCTAGCGGCAGCCGCCGCGTCGTTGCAGTAATGTATCAACGATACATGCGACACGGACAACGCACCGCTTACGCGCAAGACCTCGCCTATGTGCACCATGGCTCCTTCGACATGCCGGCGCGCGGTGCGGCGCCGATGGTGGTCGGCGGCCTGCGGCGAGCGGGGTTTCGCAAGGGGCTCGTCGTTGATCTCGGCTGCGGCAGCGGCATTCTCGCCCGTGTCGTAACGGACTCCGGCTACGACGTTCTCGGCGTGGACCTGTCGCCGGAGATGCTCCGGATCGCTGCCCGCAGTGCGCCGCTGGCCAGCTTCAAGCGCGGCTCGCTGCTCGACGTGGACCTGCCGCCGTGTGTCGCCGTGAGCGCGATTGGCGAATGTTTCAATTACGTCTTCGATCCGCGCAATAGCCTGGCGGCGATCTCCCGGATGTTCCGCCGCATCCATGCGGCGCTTCAGCCGGGGGGGTTCCTGCTGTGCGATGTCGCCGGACCGGGACGGCTCGGGCAAGGCCAGGTGCGGCAGTCGCTTTATGATCACTCGGACTGGACCATGTACGTGCGCACCGAGGAGAACCGCGCGGGTACCCGGCTCACTCGCGACATCCTGATCTTCCGGCGCATCGGCACGCGCTACCGGCGCAGTGATGAGCACCATGTGCTCCGGCTCTATCCGCCTGCCACCATCGCCTCCCGGCTGGAGGACGCGGGGTTCCGCGTGCGCCGCATGCGCGGGTATGTGCCTCCGCACCTGAGGGGCATGTGGCCCGTGTTCATGGCTCAGAAGCCCCGGTGAACAGACCGCCCTGGCCTCCCTGCGGGTACGTGCCCACCGTGGGCGCCAGGCTCGGGCTCGCCCGCGCCAGATCCACGTTGTACGGCGCCGCGCCCGCCGGTGCGCATCAGCTCCGGTGCAGGGGCAGGGCCGGCATTGGCCCCGAGAGCGCACGCAGCGCCGAGGCCAGCCCGTCCACCGACAGGCTCGACTCCGCAGCTCCGTTGCGGATCGCCGCCTCCGCCATGCTCGGAACCACGCAGCTCTCCGGCACCTGCGCGAAGGTGAGCCCTCCCGCGCGCCGGATGGCTAGCAGCCCCGCGGCCCCATCCGTCCCCATGCCCGTCAGCACCGCGCCGCCCGCCCGGTTGCCGTACACCCGCGCCAGCGAGTTCAGCAGCGTGTCGCCAATCGTCGCGTGCAGGTGCGGCACCGGCTCCACAAGCAGCTCGCCCGTCATCAGCACCTGCATCTGGTGCCCATCCGGCGGCAGGTACACGTGTCCCGGCTGGGGCTTCACCCCCGTGCGCGCTACCTCCATCTGCAGCGGCGAGGCCGCTCCCAGCCACTGGCGCAGGCCCGAGGTGAAGCCCACCGACACATGCTGCGCGATGAAGATCGGGTAGGGCAAGCTGGGCGGCAGCAGCGACAGCAGCATCGCCAGCGCCGGAGGGCCGCCCGTGGCCGCCACCACGCCGAAGCCGTTTACCCGTCCGCCGCGCAGCAGCGGGATCGGCGCCGGAGTCAGCGCCTGCTTGCGCTGCGACAGCGGCACCCCTGCCATCGAGCGGATGGTGTGGATCAGGTTCGCGCCGAAGTTCGCCAGCCCCTCCTTGCCCGGCGTCGGCTTGGGCATCACCTCCAGCGCGCCGGCCTGCAGCGCCCGGAAGGACATCTCCGCGTCCATCGCTCCAGAGATGACCAGGATGCGGCTGGGCACCTGCGACATGATGCGCTCGGAGGCCTCGATGCCATCCATGCGTGGCATGCGCACATCCAGGGTGATGACATCCGGTTGGAGTGTGCGCGCCATCGACACCGCCTCCGCCCCGTCCTGTGCCGTGCCCACCACCCGGATGTCCGTCGCCGAGGCCAACAGCCCCGTGAACATCCTCAACATCGTCGGCGAGTCATCCGCGAGCAGCACCTGGATCGGCTTGTTCATGGGAACCTCGGGAGGCCGCTGGAGCCCTGGAGCGAAACGTCGAGGAGCCTACGTCCAGGATTGTATCACCCTGATCCGCTCGGGCCTACTCATTAGGTCTGGGTGTCGTAACGCCCAGCACCCGGTGAAACAAGCCGTAATGTAACAGACAGCCGCCGCCCGGACCGTCTCAATTGGGTGGCAGCACAGGAGCGGGCATCGGCCCGGTCAGCGCGCGCAGCGCCGAGGCAATCTGCTCGAGCGACAGCACCACGTCGGCGCCCCCGTTGCGCAGCGCCGCCTCGGGCATGCCGGGGACGACACAGCTCTCCGGGGTCTGCACCAGCGTGAGCCCCCCGGCGCGGCGGATGGCCACCAACCCCGCCGCCCCGTCCGAGCCCATGCCCGTCAGCACCGCGCCTCCCGCCCGGTTGCCGTAGGCCTTCGCCAGCGAGCCGAGCAGCACGTCGCCCAGCATGGCCGGCGTGTTCTTCACCGGCTCCACGAGCAGCTCACCCGTGGGCAGTACCTCCAGCTGGTGCCCATCCGGCGACAGGTACACGTGGCCGCGCTGCGGCCGGAGGCCCGACTGGGCCACCTCGAGCCGGAGCGAGGACACCGCGCCCAGCCACTGGCACAGCCCCGCGGTGAAGCCCTCGGAGACGTGCTGCGCGATGAAGATCGGATAGGGCAGGTTGGGCGGCAGCAGCGAGAGCACCAGGCAGAGCGCTGGCGGTCCTCCCGTGGCCGCGACCAGCCCGAAGCCGTCGATCCGGCCTCCTTTGATCGTCGCCGCGGGCGCGGGCGGAGCGATGATCTGGCGCCGCTGCGCCATGGGCAGGTCCGCCATCGAGCGGATGATCTGCACCAGCTTCGCGCCGAAGTTGACCAGGCCCTCCTTGCCCGCGCGCGGCTTGGGCATCACCTCCAGCGCGCCGGCCTGCAGCGCCCGGAAGGACATCTCCGCGTCCACCGCGCCCGAGATCACCAGAATGCGGCTGGGCGCCTCGGCCATGATGCGCTGAGAGGCTTCAATCCCGTCCATGCGCGGCATGCGCACGTCCAGGGTGATGACATCCGGGTGAAGCGAGCGCGCCAGGAGCAGCGCCTCCTCTCCATCCTTCGCGGTGCCCACCACCTGGATCTCGGGGGCCGCCGTGAGCAGCCCCGCATACATCTTCAGCATGGTGGGCGAGTCATCCGCGAGGAGGACCCGGATGGTCTGGCTCATGGTTCCCTCGGTTGTCCGTCAAATACACCTAGACAGACTTTACCGTGCGGGACTCGCCGGACGTATCAAATGCCCTGGGGCGACGGTGTAGGCGAGACGCCTTCAAGCGCGCGGAGCACCGTGGCCAGCGCCTCGGGGGACACCGGGTGCTCGGTGGACTTGTTGCGGATGGCCGCCTGGGGCATCGACGCCACCAGGCACGTCTCCGGATCCTGAGCAAAGGTGAGCCCGCCCGCGCGGCGGATGGCCATCAGCCCCACGGCGCCTTCCTCGCCCATGCCGCTGAGCACCACGCCCGCCGCGTGCGTGCCGTAGGCGCGAGACATGGAGGCCAGCAGCAGATCGCCCGAGGGGAAGGTGCTGCCCGAGGCGCGCTCGATGACGAACTCACCCTGCATGCCCACGCGCAGGTGGTGACTGTCCGGCGCCAGGTACACGGTGCCCGCCTTGGGCACCTCGCCCGCGCGGGCGATCTCCACCGGCAGCGGCGAGAGCGAGGAGAGCCAGCGGTGCAGGCCCGCGGTGAAGCCGGGGGTGATGTGCTGGGCGATGAAGAGCGGGTAGGGCAGGCTGCGAGGCAACAGCCACAGCAGCGACGCCAGCGCCGTGGGCCCGCCAATGGAGGCGGCCAGGCCGAAGCCCGCCACCTTCGTATTCGGCGGCAGCGCGGGCGCGGTGGAGCGCCCCTCGTGGCGCTGCGTCACCAGCGGCACCTCGGCCAACAGTCGAATAGCGGACAGAAGGCGCACGCCGAAGCGCGCCACGTCCTCGGGGGCACCCTGCGGCTTGGCGATCACCTCGAGGGCGCCGGCCTGCAGGGCGCGGAAGGACAGGTCCGTGTCGGGCGCTCCCGACACCATCAGAATGCGGCAGGGGGACTCGGCCATGATGCGCTCGGTGGCGCCCAGGCCGTCCATGCCAGGCATCTGCACGTCCAGGGTGATGACATCAGGGCGCAGCGAGCGGGCCAGGGCTACGGCCTCTTCGCCGTCACGGGCAGTGCCGACCACGGTGACGTCCGGTTGGGCCGACAGCAGCCGCGTGAGGACCTGGAGCATCGTTGGCGAATCATCGGTGAGGAGGACTTGAATGGGCTTGCTCATGCGGGTCTCCGGGCGTGAGGCATTTCTACCCCACACGTACGCTCCTAGCCTACGACTCACCGCGTTTCATTGGGTTTCAGCCTGCTTTTCGCTTCCGGTCCCGCTTGGACTTGGGCTCGGGAGCCTTGGGAGACGGGGTTTCCCGGGACTCCTCCGAGGTAGGAGCAGGCAGGGCGGGCCGGGTGGAGGGGAAGGGCGTACCCTCGGTGGTGGGCCACTCCACGGGGGGTTGCTCCGAGGGCAGGGCCGCCAGGCGGATGACGAAGGTGCACCCCTCGCCGGGTTTGCTCTGCACGGAGATGTTGCCTCCGTGGTTCTTGACGATGCGCTGGCAGATGGCCAGCCCCAGGCCGGTGCCCTTCTGCTTGGTGGTGAAGAAGGGGACGAAGATGTGCTGCTGCTGGTCGGCGGGGATGCCGGGGCCGGTGTCGGACACGTGCACCTCGACGAAGTCGCTGAGGGTGCCTCCCCGGAAGTCTCCGAAGCGGTCCGGCTTCACGGTGCTGACGGTGATGCGCCCGGCCACCGTGCCGATGGCCTGCACCGCGTTCTGCACCAGGTTGATGAGCACCTGCTTGAGCTGCTCGGCGTCCGCGTCCACCCGGGGCATCGTCAGATCGAGCTGAACGGCCAACTCGATCTGCTTGGGCACGTCGTTCTGGATGAGGCGCATGGTGCGCGTCACCACCTCGTTGAGGTCCGTGGGCCCGAAGTTCTGCTTGAGCGGGCGCGCGTAGTCGAGGAACGCCGTCACCACGCCGTTGAGCCGGTTCACCTCTTCGACGATGACCTCGAGGAACTCGCCGTCCTCGCCCGGCAGCCGCTTCGGGTCCAGGCACTGCGCCGCGCCCTTGATGGCGCCCAGCGGGTTGCGGATTTCATGCGCCAGGCCCGCCGCCATCTCGCCCAGGGCCGCCAGGCGATCGCGCTCGCGGATCTTCTCGTAGAGCTTGGAGTTCTCCAGCACCGTGGCCAGACGCTCGGCCACCGCCAGGATGAGGGCGATTTCGTCCGACGCGTAGGCCTCCGGCACGCGCTCGTCCCAGAGGTTGAGGAAGCCGATGACGCGATCGTTGCCCACCAGCGGCACGGAGATGCCGGCCTTCATCTGGAGGAGCGCGGCGCGGGTGTCCTGCAGGCGCTTGATCTCGTCGCGCAGGCGCCGGCCCTCGGCCGCCTGGACCCGGAGCGCCTGGACGCGGCTCTCCACGTTCTCCAGCAGCACCGCCTTCTGCCCCGAGGCGGCCGCGAGCAGCAGGCCCCTCGCCGCCGCGGTGTCCAGGAAGCCCTCGGGCGGCGGGCCTCGTGAGTCCAGCAGCCGGTAGCCGGGCCGATCCTCCGCGAGCAGGTACACGCTGCCGTGCGTGGCGCGGCCCGTCTCGTGGATCGCGTCCAGCATCATCCGCGTCACCTCATTGATGTCGATGACGGTGGCCATGCGCCCCCGGAGCGCGCCCAGCGCCCGGAGCAGCTCGAAGCGCTCGCGGAAGAAGATGGCCACCACGCGCTCCTCTACCTTGGCGCGCAGCGGCTCCATCAGCAGGCTGATGGCGAAGGCGGCCACCACCGTGGCGAAGAGGAACACCGAGGTGTCCCCCTGGAACCACGCGGTGAGCACCGTGAAGACGGCGGCCAGGATGACGGCCAGCACCATCTGCGAGGCGAGCTTGCCCAGCATTTCGTGCAGGTCCATCAGCCGCAGCTTCAGCAGCGTCTGGGACAGGAAGAAGAGGTAGAGCGTGGAGAAGATCGTCCCCAGCGGCGGCAGGGGCACGTCGTAGCGGCGGCCCACCAGCTCCAGCGCCGTGAGCAGAATGGAGCCTCCAGCACCGATGGCCAGGTACATCAGCCGCAGCCGCTCGATGCGCGATTCCAGGTTGCGCACCCGGTTGAGCAGCAGGCTCACCGAGGTGAGCAGGGTGGCGAGCACCCACACGCCAATGGCCAGCCGCGCCCACGTCTGCTCGGCCAGTGGGGTGACGGCCACCGCCAGGCCAAACACGGCCGAGAGCACGGCGAGCCTTCGGCCGAGCATGTGGGTGCCCTTGCTGACACCCAGAAACTCCAGGAAGAAGGGGACGGCGGTGCCGGGAACCACCGAGGCCAGCAGGATGGTGGCTCCCACGGCGACCCGGCCGATCCAGGGGTAGGTGGGCGCGGGGAAGAGCCCGTGGAGGAAGAGGGAGAGGTAGTACCCGGCCACCGTCAGGGTGAAGACGGAATACAGCGTCACCACCCGGGTCCGGCCCGTGCGCAGGAGCATGGACAGACCGAGCGCGAGCCCGACCAGGGAAGCAAACAGCGCGCTGAGAGTCCGAATGTCCATGTTCGAGCGAACAGTCTAACCTGTGTCCATGCCCGGAAATTTTTCGATCATCATCCGTTGTCCTCGGGCGTGTCCGAGCGCATCCCTCAGGGCCACCCGCCCCCGACTATGAAACCCGCCCTTTCGTTGATCGCTCTCGTCTTTGTCGCCACGCTGGCGTCCGCGCAGCCCGTGGCCTCCGAGGCCGCGCCCGCGCCGCAGCCGGCCACCGCCGGGGGAGCTCCGTCCGAGGCGCTGCTCACCCCCAGGCCCGAGGCGGAGAAGGCCCCGCTGCCTCCCGGGTATGTGGAGATCTTCAACCCCGCCTTCCCGCTGCCGGTGGTGGCGGTGGTGGAGCCTCCGCGCATCGAGGTGCCGCGCGGCCGGGCGTACGAGCTGGACGATCTGTCGCCGTACTTCGCCGAGGGCCGGAAGAAGGAGGCCAAGGAGGCCTTTGACCGCGGCTTCTACCTGAAGGCCCGTCAGCTCCTGGAGAAGGAGGGTGGCTCGGAGCCGGTGCGCTACCTGCGGGCGCTGGCCGCCGTGAGGGCCGGGGCGGACGTGTACGCGGCCAAGGAGATGGCGGAGCTGGCCGAGGACTACCCGGCCATGGCGGACCGGTGCCTCACCCACGCGGGCGTGGCGCTGGAGTCTCTGGGACGCTTCGACGAGGCGGCGGAGCTGCTGAAGCGCGTGTCGCCGGACTCGAAGCTGTACGTGGACGCGCGGCTGACGCTGGGTCGCGTGCTGCGCAAGAAGAAGGACTTTGACGGGGCCATCGCGGCGCTGGAGCCACTGGCGTCCCGGCCGGCCCCTATGTTCGGGCGGAACGTGGGCGCCGAGGCGTTGATTGCCACCGCGGACATCGCTGCGGAGAAGAAGGATCGCGAGCGCGAGCGTGCGGCCCTGTGGAAGCTGTGGGCGCAGTACCCGTTGTCGCCGCTGACGAAGCAGGCCGAGCGCCGGCTCAAGGGGATGAAGGCGCCGGACGAGGCGCAGGTGGTGCGCGGGGAGCAGCTGATCGATCTGCACCGTAACAAGCAGGGCCTGGCGGTGCTGGAGCCGCTGCTGCCCACGCTGAAGCTGCCCGAGCCGATTGCCTGCCGCGCGCACTTCGCCTACGGCAAGGGACTGCGCAAGGAGCGCGAGCACACCCGCGCCATCCAGACGCTCACCCCCGTGGTGGAGAAGTGCCAGGACGCGGATCTGCTGCCGCGCGCCATGTACGTGCTGGGCTCGTCGCGCTCCATCGTGGACCAGCGGCGCGGGCCGGAGACCTATGAGCGGCTGGCGCGGGACTTCCCCGGCCACTCGTTCGCGGATGACGCGCTCTTCTACGCGGCGGACCTGTACGTGAAGACGGGACAGCCGGAGAAGGCGCTGGTGCGGCTGGAGGAACTGGAGCGCAACTACTCCCAGGGCGACTTCCTGGGCGAGGCGCTCTTCAAGGCGTACTGGATTGCCCGCACCTCGGGAGACCACGAGAAGGGGCTGGCGATTCTCAAGCGCATCGAGCAGCGCTTCGCGGACGCGGACGAGACGTATGACGTGGAGCGTGCGAAGTACTGGCGGGCGCGGACGCTGCAGGAGCGCGGGGATGCGATGGGGGCGGTGGCGCTCTTCGAGGAGATCGCGGTGGAGCATCCGGCCACCTACTACGGGCTGATGGCGCGGGCGCAGCTGGGCGAGGTGGACAAGGAGCGGCTGGCGCGCATTGCGCCGCAGCTGGTCTTCACCGCGGAGACCCAGAGCCCCTGGCCGATGCACACCGGGCCAGTGATCGAGAAGGATCCGCACTTCCTGGCGGGAGTGGAGCTGTTGCGCCTGGGCTTCCCGGAGGCGGTGGCGTCGGAGCTGCTGGCGGTAAACCGCAACGGTCAGCCGGCCGAGGCGGTGCGGCTGATCGTCCACCTGCTGTCGATGGCGGGGGATGAGCGGGCGGCGCACGCGGTGGCCCGTGTGGCGCTGCGGCGGGACCTGGGCGGGCGGATTACTCCGCAGACGAGGCCGGTGTGGGAGATCGCTTATCCGAACGCATACCGGCCGCTGATCGAGAAGCACACGAAGGAGGCGGGCATCGAGCCGGACCTGCTGCAGGCGCTGATGCGTGAGGAGAGCGCGCTGGATCCGAAGGCGCTGTCATGGGCCGGAGCGATGGGGCTCACGCAGCTGATGCCGGCCACGGCGAAGGCGACGGCGCAGCAGCTGAAGATCAAGAAGTTCCAGGTGGAGAGCCTTTACGACCCGGAGCTCAACATCCGGATCGGTGCTCACCACCTGGGAGAGCTGGTCAAACGGTTCAACGGGCAGACGCCGTTCGCGGTGGGCAGCTACAACGCGGGTGCGGGTGCGGTGAACCGGTGGCGCTCCGAGCGCAAGGGCATGCCGCTGGATGCGTGGGTGGAGGAAGTGCCCATCGCGGAGACGCGCGGCTACATCAAGCGCGTGCTGCGCTCCTACAACACGTACCAGCTCCTGTACGGCCGTCCCGCCAAGGGACCGGTGGTGAAGGCCGCGCAGGTGTCACAGCCCGGCCAGTAGCGCTCTCCGTGCGGTTATAGCTCCGGGCGCCGGGTGGGCTTGAGGTGGCGCTCGTGGTCGTAGAAGCACTCGGGGCCTAGCTGGGAGATGAGTTGACGCTCGGCCGCGACGCCCTCGGGTGTTCCGGCCTGAGTAGGCAACTCGTAGGGCTGCAACAGGATGATGCCGTCGCCGATCTCCTGCTGCACCGCAGGGGACAAGTTACTGAGGCGCTCGCCGAACATGCGCGTGAACGGTGGACCGAAGAAGTTGCGCCAGAACAGTCCGGCGAGCCCTTCGCTGTAGTCGCGCACGGTGAACGTATCTATCGCGGATAATCCATCTGGATCCGCGACAAGCCGCCGAGTCTTCTTCTCGAAGTCCTCATCCAGTCCCGCTTGAGCCAGAGGTGCTCTGACCAACCTCATGACTTCACGCATCTGATGCAGGTGCTCAGCCCTCCACGCGGCCTTCTCGGCCGCTTTGGCGGAGGTGCCCCAAATGACGCTTCCTGTATAGGGAGGGTCATCGGGTTTCACAGGCATGAAGATGAAGTAGTCCCGATCCGTGCGTGCGGTGACCGTGATGTTCTTGTAGCGCTCGTAATAGGCGACGAGTGCGTTGAAGTCGATGCGGTCTGGATCGAGCCTCTCTGAGAGAGAGGCCCTGCCGTACTTGACCGGACGAAACCACCTGTAAGTCTCGAAGATCAGCTGGAAGCACTCTCGCACCACTGAGCTGGGGGGGGCGCCCGGAGGCAAGCTGAACTCTGTCCGGAAGTATTTCATGGTGGTCTGTTCAGGGTGGGAAGGGCTGTATCGTGGCCATGCCACGCCTTTGCAAGACTTCCAACCGTCTACGAAGAGACATCGTGAGTCGAGTAGGCCCATCAACGTGCTTCGCGGAACGGATCCACAGATCGATGCTTCCGCCATACTCTTCGACGTAGTCGAGCATGGCTTCGAGATTGCCGGTGAGTGCCAGGTCCTTGCGCGCTTTGGCCTCGATGAAGTGGTAGGGCCTGCCCCAGACGAGTTCGCCCGGAGTGGGATTGCGCGGCACGGCATCCGGGATGAAGCCCTGCGCGGCATTGCCAGGAGGAGGCATCATCAACGCGGTGTTCTTCTGCTGTTGGCGGAGCTTGAGGACTTCCAGCTCGAAGCCGGTGCCCTTCTCCTTGTTCTTGAGGATCAGCTCGTACTTTTTGCGCCAGTCTTCGTCGAGGGCGTAGCGAAAGCGCGGGTATCTGTCCGAGTGGCGGAACTGGTAATCGACCCAGGCTGCGGCCATGTGCTCGGCGCTCCCTGGCTCCAGGCGGATGCCAGCCTGGCCCAGGCGTGAGCCCACCAGCGGAACTCTGCCTCCGCGCCGCAGGGTGTCTGCGGCCTCGAGCAGGGGCTGCTCGAGCCGGGCCGCCACGCGCTGGAGGAAGAGCACGTCCTGCTCGCTGAGCTGTCCACCCCGTGCCGCATGGCGTACCAGTTCCTCCACTCGGGCTGCGTCCTCGGGCAGAAGGTGGGTGGCCACCCGGTGCAGCACCCTCATCTCCTCCATGCTGCGGCCCGTGATCAGCGCCGTGCGCTCCAGTACCTCTCCACCGCTGGAGAGAGCCCGTCCCGGAACGAAGGGCACCAGCACGCCGATACCGCACAGCAGGCGTTCGTCCTTGCTCAGCTCACGACCGGTGATGCTGTAGCCGGTGAGCAGGCCGCCCGCGTCGGTGGCTTCGCCGACGATGGGCAGCACGCCAAAGAGCAGCTCCACCACCAGTTCCTCGGGAGGAGGGCTCTTGTCCTCCGGGGGTGTGTAGTCCAGGTGCGGCGGTGCGTACCGGCCCAGCTCGATGGCGGTCGCCAGGGCACTGCGGCGCGCCAGCAGATAGAGCGCTACCTCACTGGGGCTCTTCTTCAGCAGGTCGTCGTCGTGAGTGTGCGTGAAGGCCCAATCGAGGACGGCGCCGGTGAGCGCATCCTGCGACTGGGTACGCAGAGGGTGTTCGGTGAGCAGGTGCCCCGGCGCTATCCGGCGTACCCGTTGGCGCGCCGTGTCCGCCCAGCGTGCCTGGGCCCAGTCGAGGTACTCCTCCAGCCGAGCCTCTACCGCCAACTGGCGAGCGTCCGGCGGACACTCCTGGCGCTCGGCTACCGCGTGGTTGCCGCTGCCGTGCTCGGCGCGTGGGGCGGATGAGTGAAGATGCCGTGACGTACTCCTCTGACGCCATTGAGCGTTGAGTTCTTGGCAGCCCATGGGGAAGTCACAGGGAGGCCGGGCCCGTGGGCCCGCGGCGCAGCCCATCGCCAGCGCGCTGGCGACCCACAGTGCTCGCAGCAAACAGTCCCAGAGCAAACATGAGTTACCAGCAGCAGGTACTGCGTTGGCTAAAGGCCATGCCTGCATGGTGGACAGCTCAGCCCGGTTTGGGAGGCAAATGCGGCAGTTCCGGGCGCCGGGTGGGCTTGAGGTGGCGCTCGTGGTCGTAGAAGCACTCGGGGCCTAGCTGGGAGATGAGTTGACGCTCGGCCGCGACGCCCTCGGGTGTTCCGGCCTGAGTAGGCAACTCGTAGGGCTGCACCAGGATGATGCCGTCGCCGAGGTCCTGCTTTGATGGAGCGGGCAGGGAGCTGAGGCGCTCGCCGAACATGCGCGTGAATGGTGGGCCGAAGAAGTTGCGCCAGAACAGCCCGGCGAGCCCCTCGCTGTAGTCGCGCACAGTGAACGTAAGCACCTCGCCAACGTCGTCTCGCACCCATCGCTGGGTCTTAGCCTCGATGTCTTCGTCGAGTGCCGAGATGCCGAGAGGTGCATTGACCAACCGCATGATCTCGGCAACTTCTCGGAGGTGTCTGGCACGCCAGGAGTCCTTAGAAGCCATGGAGGCGGAGGTCACCCAGGTGAGTGCTCCTGAGTAAGAAGAGTCAGGTTCCTTCGTCCCTACGAGCAGGAGAAACTCCTTGTCCGTCCGGCCAGCCACGGTCAGAGCCTTCAGGTCTTCGTAGGCCGCCACGAGCCTGTCGTAGTCGACGTGCTCTGGATCTACTGGGCTGTCCAGTGCCGCGAACCCGTAACGCTCGGGGCGGAACCAGCGGAACTTCCCAAGAACCAGCTGAAGCAGCTCCCGAACCGTTGCGCCTGGCAACCCAGAAGGGGGAAGACCCAGGCGTGTGGTCAAGGATTTCATCGGGCGGACACGCTTCAGGGCGAACGTCTCAGGGAGACCCTACCTGACTGAGTGAGCTCCACGACGAGTTTCTGAAGCGGTTGGGTCAAGCGTCCGCCGGACGCTTCTGGCGCTCGGCTACCGCGTGGTTGCCGCTGCCGTGCTCGGCGCGCGCGGTGGATGAGTGAAGATGCCGTGACGTGTTCCGTTGACGCCATTGAGCGTTGAACTCCTGGCAGCCCAGGGGGAAGTCACAGGGAGGCCGGGCCCGTGGACCTGCGGCGCAGGCCGTGGCCAGAACGCTGGCTACCCACAGCATGAGTATTCGCGGCCAGACACTCCACGGCCAGTGCTGGGCACGCGGAGTGCTGGAAGGGAAGGGCGTTGGGAGCATGGGCTCCGGACTATGAGGCGGTCCCGGAAGCACCGGGAGGACTTAAGACGTCACTCCGGGGCCGAGCCCTTGGCGCGTGTGGGCCCAGTCTCTTAGACTTGGGCCCGTGGACGCTCCTTCCCAGAAGAAGGGCGGTGACAAGAACGCGCTGCTGCGCGGCTTGCCATCCATCGAGCAGCTCCTGCACCGGCCCTCGCTGGCGGAGCGGCTTGCCTCGGTGCCTCGTGCTCGCGCCGTGGCCGCCCTGCGCCTGGCCGTGGACACCGTGCGCACGCGCCTGCTGCGCGGAGAGGCCCGGCCTTTCGAGGACTCCGACGTGGATGCCGCGCTGCGCGAGCTGGCCACGCCCGGCCTCCGTCCCGTGCTCAACGCCACCGGCGTGGTGCTGCACACCAACCTGGGCCGTGCGCCCCTGGCCCCGGAGGCCGTGGCCCGTGTGGCTGAAGTCGCCCGGGGCTACTCCAACCTCGAGTACGACCTGGACGAGGGCGAGCGGGGCAGCCGCTATGCCCCCGTCATCGGCCTGCTCACACAGCTGACCGGCGCCGAGGACGCCATCGTCGTCAACAACTGTGCGGGCGCGGCGCTCCTGGTGCTCGCCGCCCTGGCTTCGGGCAAGGAGGGCATCGTCTCGCGCGGCGAGCTGGTGGAGATTGGCGGAGGCTTCCGCGTGCCGGACGTGATGCGGCAGTCCGGCGCCAAGCTGGTCGAAGTCGGCACCACCAACCGCACCCGCCTGAGCGACTACGAGGCCGCCCTCACGCCGGAAACCGGCCTGATGGTGAAGGTGCACCGCTCCAACTTCGCGCTGGTGGGTTTCACCGAGGAAACCAGCGTGGCGGAGCTGGCCAGGCTCGGCCGGGCGCGCGGAGTGCCCGTGTTCCAGGACCTGGGCTCTGGCGTGCTGGTGCCGCTCCAGGCCCCGGGGCTCACCGATGAGCCCACCGTGAGCATGTCCGTCCAGGCCGGCGCGGACGTGGTGGCCTTCTCCGGAGACAAGCTTCTCGGCGGCCCCCAGGCGGGCATCATCGTGGGCCGCAAAGCGCTGCTCTCGCGCATCAAGGCCCATCCGCTCACCCGTGCCCTGCGCGTGGACAAGATGACAGTGGCCGCCCTGGAGGCCACCCTGGAGCTCTACCGGGATGGCCGGCCCGAGGCGGTGCCCACCTGGCGCCTGCTTGCCCAGCGGCCAGAGGAGCTGCGCGCCCGGGCCGAGCGCC
>DASVVJ010000462.1:0-3949 GCA_036389955.1 Myxococcaceae bacterium | reverse complement strand
ATGCGGCGACGTTGCTGCCCTCGGGAGAGGTGATGGTCACCGGCGGCCTGAGTGCTGACGGCGGCTTCGCGGCAGACGTCGAGGTGTACAACCCAGTCGCGAACGAATGGAGGGTGACCGCCATCATCGAGCGCCGCTCTGGACACACAGCGACGCTCTTGCCCTCGGGAAAAGTGCTGATCGCAGGGGGCGTCAACCTGTCGGGCTATCTCACCCGGGTGGATGTGTACGACCTGTTCAAGGATACGTGGGACAGGACGACATTCCTGAGCACGCCCCGTTCCGGGCACTCAGCGACCTTGCTACCTTCGGGGCAGGTGCTGATCACAGGGGGCACGGGCCCAGGCGGCCAACTCGCCAGCGCGGAGCTGTATGATCCTGACCTGGGGAAGTGGAACGCGACACTCCCTCTGCCGGTAGCACGTGAAGCACATACGGCGACGCTGTTGCCCACCGGTAAGGTGCTCGTCATCGGGGGGCGGTACAGCATCACTGGCTCTGTCGACGTCTATGACCGGGCCGAAGTGTATGACCCAGGAGCGGGCCAGTTCACCGCCACCGGCGCACTGGCCCAGGATCGCTGGCATCACACAGCGACCATTCTGCCCACCGGAGATGTCCTCGTGGCCGGGGGGCAGAACTCAGGAGGAGCACCTCTGGCCAGCGCGGAAGTGTACGGCTCGGGCGTGGGCCAATTCGCCGCCACGGGCTCGCTCCGGCAGGCTCGCCACCGCCATACAGCGACTCTCTTGGTGAGCGGCAAGGTGCTCGTCGCCGGAGGACAAGACTCCAGCGGAACTCCCCTCGCCAGCGCGGAGTTGTATGACCCCAGCACAGGCCAATGGACCCTCGTCGAGCCGCTGAAGCAGGCCCGTCATTCCCATACGGCCACGCTGCTACCCGGTGGCAAGGTGCTCGTGACTGGCGGACAAGGTCCCGCGCCCCTCGCGAGCGCGGAGGTCTACGACCCGAGAACCGGTCAATGGACAGACATCAGGCCGATGACCCGGGCCCACTTCCTCCACACGGCCACGCTGCTGCCCAGCGGCAAGGTGCTCGTGGTGGGCGGGCAGGAGGCAAGCATGACGCTTCCCACCCGCGCGGAGATGTATGACCCGGTCACGGATCGGTGGACAGAGAACGCACCGCTGGGGCAGGCTCGTTATTCCCATACGGCCACACTGCTGCCGGGCGGCAGGGTTCTCATCGCCGGAGGGAAGAACTCGAGCGGAACTCCTCTCGCCCACGCGGAAGTGTACGACCCAATTACTGACTTGTGGAGGGCAACCGGTCCGCTGTCCTGGGCGCGTTACTCCCATACAACCACGCTGCTGCCTGGGGGCCAGGTGCTCGTGGCCGGTGGGCTGGGAACGAGCAACGCCCCGCTCACCCGTGCGGAGATGTATGACCCGGGCACAAGCCGATGGACTGCTGCCGGCTCGTTGACCGGGGCTCGCTCCAACCCCTTCACGGCGACGCTCCTGGCGGATGGCCAGGTCCTCCTCACCGGCGGAGGAAACGCCCGTGCAGAGATATACAACGCCATCAGAGTTCGCCAGGAGTGGCGCTCCACGCTCACATCACCCAGTGTCTCCCGGCGACGTGAGGACTTCATCATCCACGGCAGCGGCTTGCGAGGCGTCTCGGAGGCCAGCAGCGGTACCACGCAGTCCTCCACCGCGGGTTTTCCGCTGATCACCCTGATGTCCGTGGAGGGAGGAACGCTGACACGGCTTGTGTCCTATGCCTCGTTCTCGGATACGAGCGTGGCCTTCCGAATGCCAGCGACCCTGCCGGATGGCCATTATGTCCTCTCCGTCACGGCCAATGCTATACACAGCGGACAGATGGTATGGGTGCAAGGTCCGGATCTGGCTATCACCACGGTGAATGAGCCTAAAGGCGACATCCCCAACAAGACGCCCAAAATCGAAGGCAAAGCGGAGGCTGGGAGCACAGTGACGGTATGGTTGGATGGCACTGAGTCGGCGGGAACAGCCGTGGCGAATGAGAACGGGGATTGGGCCCTGACCGTCGCCGCGGAGCTGTCCGAAGGCCGCCACGAGGTCAGCGCCATTGCTCGAGACGCGGCAGGAAATCTCAGCGCCCGCTCCGAGGTGCATGACTTCACGGTCGACACCGTGCAGCCAGAGGCGCCTGAGGTGCTCAAGCCGGAGTTCTCGGTGAGTACCCGAAGGCCCACCCTAAGTGGCAAGGCCGAGGCCGGGAGCACGGTGAGGGTGTGGCTGAATGCGGAGGCAATGGATAAAACAGCCGTGGCGGATGCGAACGGGAATTGGAGTGTGACCCTCACCGAGGAGCTGGGAGAGGGCCCCCATCAAGTCAAGGCTCAGGCGCAGGACGCGGCCAACAACACCAGTCCCTTCTCGGCTGATCATCGTTTCATCATCCAGGTGAGCCATTACGGCTGGAGCTGCTCCTCGGCCCCCGCCATTCCGGTCGCCTGGGCCTTGTTGGTGCTGGCCCTGTCGCTTGGCAGGCGCCGGCCCAGCTCTCCTTGAACAAACATTTCACGAGAAAACCATGCGCCTGATTTCCATTCTCACCGCCGGTGTGCTTGCTGTCCTTTTGCCACAGAGTGGCTTCGGAGAGTCAGTCTCTGACTCCTTCAACGACACGACTCGCATCAACACCGCTGCCTCATCGGGCTACGAACTCGTCCGTGGAACCTTGCGTTCCTCTGGCGGCGTCGACCGGGGAACAGGGGCTGACGGCCCGTGTTCTGTCAGCGGGGACCTCAACCTCTCCAGCAATTCATGTGTGGGCCGCTCTCATGCGGATGCCGTGGCATTCCGGGTAACGGCCCCTGTGGCGGCTAATCAGGCAACGATCCCGCTCGAGTTGGCTCCTATTGGGCTCACCGACGGCGACGAAGTCCTGATCATCAACCTGCTCAACCCAGCGGGCGATGGAGCGATCGTAGGACAGCACGAGACCCGTCGCATCCTGTCGATCTCCAACAACACCCTTACGCTCGACGCCAACCTCACCCATGCCTACGACGGCACAACAAGCAGGATCATGGTGCAGCGAGTGCCGAACTACACCTCGGTCTCGGTGTCCGCGGGAGCGACGCTCTCCGCCAATGGCTTCAATGGAAGCCTGGGTGGCGTGTTCTTCATCCGTGTACACGACGCGGTGACGATGATGGAACACGGTTCCATCCACATGAGTGGGCGCGGCTACCGGGGCGGAATGGGCCCTCCCCCTCCCCCCCCGCTCGCTTCATGGAATGGTGGCTTCCGCGGCGAGGGGCCGACAACGATCGACAAGTCCTTGCGGACATATACCCAGTCACATGGCTCTGGAGGTGGCGGAGATGCCGAGGAGTGCGCCGTTGGGCAGGGAGGAGGCGGTGGGGGCCACGGGAGCCCGGGGGCCAATGGCGGCGCGCAGTGGCTCACGTGTAACAACGGTACCAAGAAATGGTCCTTCGGCGAGAACAGGGCCGAGGGGGGAGTGGCCATTGGCACCCCGGATCTTGCGAACCTCCTCATGGGGCCTGGCGGAGGCAGCGGAGGAGTCGATGGCAATGACCCGGATTGGGGAGGTGGTGGTGGAGCAGGAGGCGGCATCATCGTCATCGCCGCGCAATCCGTGGCGGTCCATGGCGGCATCCACAGTAACGGAGGGCCGGGGTCGCTCGGTATCTCTGAAACCGGCGGAGGTGGCGGCGGCGCAGGCGGCTCCATTCTCCTCCAGGCGTACTCCCTCTCCCTGGACTCGAATCGCGTTACCGCGTCAGCGGGAGCGGGAGGCGGCTCCCAACACACCCCAGGCAACGCCGGTGGTGCAGGTGGCGTCGGCCGCATCGCGGTGCGCTCCTTTCTGCCCCCCTCTGGGAGTACCTCCCCCTCTGCATTCCTGCAGACGCTCAGCTACTCGCCAGCCACGGTGACTTCCACCAATCTGCTGGCGGGCACCGGCT
>DASVVJ010000461.1:0-3767 GCA_036389955.1 Myxococcaceae bacterium | reverse complement strand
TCTGGAGTCATACGTGCGAAAGCGCCAGCCGCCTTCCTTCGGTCCAACGGCGCCGAATGCAAACGAAAATGCTCTTCGAGTTCAGATGGTGGCAGATAGTTCTCGGCTTCTCGACGTTTCAGGCAGTAGCAATGCACGCCTGAATCGCGACAGGTCCGCTCCTTAGCCTTCGCCTCCTCACTGGGCTCGCCCGGCAGGAGTGCATCGCTATCGAAGATAACCCAAGCTCGGTGTGACCAGATCCAAGACCTGCTGCGGCTCTCAACGAGTGCTCGCAGCGACGAACCGCCACCCATGTCGAACTTGATCTGACCCGCTTTGATTGCCTCAAAGAAGGTGTCGCGCTCAGTGCCGAACGGCATCGCCCTGATGAAATGCTCGTCATGCGTCTCGTTCTCGACCACGATGATGAGCGGGTGCGTCAACAACTCCAGTAGTTCCTTGCCTCCGACCGTGCGAGGAGTGTCGTGCCAATTCGAAGTCGAAGCATGCGCTCGGACGACCGCATCGATACGTTCGCGCTGTGCGGCGGTTAAGCCGGCTCTCAGGGCGCTCCGGAGCGCGTCAGCATCCTTCGGCCGGAGTCCGGCCACCCATCGGGCAAAGATTGATGACGTCTCCCAGTCGAACTCCGCAACCAGTCGATGCCCACGCTGCTGCGCAATCGTAACAAGGGTCTCGACGAAGAACGACGGCGGCGCCTCGAACAATGACTCGGGTAGGAGCACCTTCATCGCGTCACCCTTGCATTCCGAGCCTCAAGCAACTCACGTGCGAGGTCGGCCTCTTCCGTGAATACACCGCGCGGCCAGCCTTCAGGCCGCCCTTCAAGATCGAACGGCATCGGTGTCACCGTCGCGCGACCTGCTTCGTCCTGTCGGACCCAGTGAATCAACACGTCCTCTGGGGCGAGATCTCCCTTCGCCACAGCAATCTGTACCCCGAAGAGGAAGTTCTCCGAGTGCGTCTCGACGATCATTCGCGGCGAGCTCGCCTCTTTTGCGATGTCGCAGAAAAACCTTGCAAGCGGAGCATGAAGTCGCGGGTGAAGGTGAAGTTCCGGCTGTTCGACGACCAGATAGGAGTCGTCGCCGGCAAGAGCCCTTTTGCGCGCAAGCGCGCCGCCGACGAGTGCTGGAAGCACTTGCGTCAGTCCCTCGCCTGTATCGCTGAGGCTGACTTGATGCATGCCGGTGACAAGCGCGTAGTCGTCGCCGCGCAGCGCAACGTCGAGCGGTGCCTGAGCATGCTCTCCGTACCACTTGGAAACCGTGCTGAAGAGTTCCCCGCCGTACTTCTTGTCCCAAGCAAGAACGTCCGCCGCGCCCTCGCCGTCGTGTTCAATCCATTCCGGCTCCATTCTTGGAAACTTCTGGATTCGCGGCTGCGCGGCTCGTATCGCACCGATCCATAGTGTTTCCGACAACGGATCTAGCGCATGGTCCACAGAATCGAGAAGGAGGAACTCCTCAAGATCCGTCTCCTGAGACAGCGACTGGGGACGGAGTCCTTCCCAGCCAATCTCCAGTTCACTACGGCCGCGCGAGGTGGTCACCAAATAGCGGCGCGGCGACACCCTCCCCGTATCTTCGGGAAGCCAGTTCGCGCGAAGGGACCGCTTGTCAAACTGGAGTTCCATCGACTCGATGACGTGCTGTCGTCGTTCGGGAAGGTCTTGAATGATTAGCCGGATGTAGGTCGGGTCCACTGCCTCCCACTCAAGCGCAAGCTCAATCTTGCGAACCCCAGTAGCCTTGCATCGCAGATCGGCGAACTCACCTCCTCTAACGGTCGGACTGTCCAGATTGAACGGCAAGCCGTGCCGCACGCTCACCGAATCGCGGATGAGCGGGAGAACACGCGCAAGCGCGCTCTTCCCGACGTTGTTGTAGCCAAACAGCAATGTCAGCGGACGCAGTTCAACCCGAGCAGATTCCGCAAACGCTCTGTAGTTGCCGATCTCGAACGCACGCAGGGGCATCAAGCCATCCTTTCAAACGAAGTGCACACGGCAGGCGCTGGCGAGTTGCACGAGGGAGAACCAAGCGACGATTCCGCCGCAGGGGAAGGGAGAAAAGGGAGAGTAGAGGAGGGGATGCGCACTCTCCAGCCAAGACTGCAGTCCGGATAAGAATATGGATGTCCTATGCCTAGGCGGAATGGGAGGTCTCTTGTGCGTCCGCTCTTAGATGCTCTCCCCTACTCCGCGGGTTGCCGAGGAACGTGACGTGCCCCGGAGGCAGTACCAAGTCCGCATTAAGCACTCCCTGTGCACACTCCTCCTCTGCCCACTTCTGGTCAAAACTTGCGCGGCATTTCCTCAGGCGCGCTTGCCGCGCTTCGCCGTCTTCTGGCGCGTCTCCTTGGCGCGCGAGCCCTTCTTCGCCCCGCCCTTGCTGGAGCGCTTCGTGGACTTGCCAGCCTTCGTGCTCTTCGCGGCCTTGGACGTCCGGGCGCGCCTGGGCGGCTTGGGGGGCGCGAGAATCGTCCCGCGGCAGCTCTTCGTCCCGCAGCGGCAGACGTAGAGCTTCTCGGACTCCTCGTCCATGCCCTCCATGCGCTCGTAGGCGTAGTCGTAGCTGAGCTCCTCGCCCGGCTCGATGGTGCGAATGGCGTAGATGAAGATCTGCTTGCCCTCGATGAACGCCTGGCAGTTGGGCTCGCAGCTGTGGTTGATGAAGCGCGCCTCGTTGCCGTCCACCGCCGCGTCGATCACCGTGTCCTCGTCCAGCGTGAAGAGGAAGGTGTGGTGGCGCGACATGGACTCGTCGTCGTAGCGCTCGTCGGCCACGTCCTGGGTGATGCGCTCACCTTTGTACTCGATGATGCGCGTGCCCTTCTTGATGCGGCGCGTGGCGAAGGCGCCCTGCCCCTGAATGGGCGACTGGCGCAGCTCGAACGGCAGGGTGGTCGGGGAGGAGCTTCGCTTCTTCGGGGTGGAGTCGGTCATCGAGCGTGAACGGAACGACGGGGAGTAAACCTGGGGCGAGACGCCTCAAATGCGGCGGTGTACCTTGCCGCAACTTGGACCCTCGATGAAAGGCGCTCGACGATGCGGATGTGGATTGTCCTGGGCGCGGTCAACGCGTTCCTCTCGGTGGCGGCGGGCGCCTTCGGCGCTCATGCCCTCAAGGCCCGGCTCTCTCCGGATCTGCTGACCATCTTCGAGACCGGTGCCCGCTACCACATGTACCACGCGCTGGGGCTCATCGCCGTGGGGCTGGTGGCCCAGGCCCGGCCCTCGCCCCTGCTGTCCGCCGGGGGCTGGGCGATGCTGGCCGGCATCGTGCTCTTCTCCGGCAGCCTCTATGCCCTGGCGCTCTCCGGCGTCCGGGCGCTGGGGGCCATCACCCCGCTGGGCGGGCTGGGCTTCCTGGTGGGCTGGGTGTTGCTGGCCCTCGGCGCCTGGCGCCAGGGGGGCTGAGCCTCAACGCACCGGTGGAGGGATGCGGTACATCAGGTCCACTTCCTGGTGGTCCCACAGGCCCATGGCCTCGCGCTGAACCACCAGGCACCAGCGCTGGTACTCGGCGTCGGTCCGCATCTGCTGGTACTCGGCCAGCTTCCTTGCGCGCGCCGGGCCGCTGGCGGTGGCCAGCTCCTGCCCCAGCCGTGTCACATCGCCAATCAGCTTCTCCAGCTTGTCTCCGGTGCGCCGCAGAGCGGAGGCCTTCTCCTGACGGAGCTGGACCTCGATCGCCATCGGCGTATCAATCGATGAGCGGTGGGTAGCCATGGCCGGAAAATTAACGGTCTCCTCTGGGTGT
>DASVVJ010000460.1:0-1535 GCA_036389955.1 Myxococcaceae bacterium | reverse complement strand
GCTCGCGGCCGGCCTGCTGTGGATGATGCGGACTCCGCAGCCCGAGCAGATGAGGGTGACGGAAGCGCACGGGCCGGAGGTGTCCGTCACGGCCGTGGCGGCTCCGTCCGCGGGGCGCGCGCCCCAGCCTGTACTCTCCGTGGAGCGCTCGCCGCTTCAGCGTTCGCCGCAGCCGCTCGTGGCGGACTGGCGCGCCGCGGAGCCGGTGCCTGGCCCCGTGGTGCCTGGCCGGTCCGTGGCCAGCCAGGCGGCGCCGGCAGCGGTGGTGGCGGTGGCCTCCGAGCCGAAGCCCGCGCCGGTGGCTCCGGCGGCGGTGGCTGCTCCGGCGCCGAAGCTGGAGCCGGTGACGCAGGAGACGGTGGCTTCCATGCCGCGGCTGGGCGAGGTGACTGGCGCCATGGCGAGGGCTTCTCAGCGGCTGGGGCCCGTGGGGCCGATTGGCCCGAGCCCCTCCGAGGGAGTGCGGAATGAGAAGCCGGAGCTGACGGCCAGTGTGAAGGCGGAGGCCGTGAAGCCGAAGCCAGAGCAGCGGCGGCTCATCGAGGATCCGTACCTGGCGGAGGCCGAGGCGGAGACGCCCTTCCTCCAGCAGCCGGCACCGACGGCTCCGGCCCCGGTGGCGAAGGCCATGCCCGCGCCCGCGCCGGCCCCGAACAAGCCGAACGAGTACGAGGACCTCGACGAAGCGTTTGCCCGGGAGCTGGGCTTCACGCCGGGCTCGAAGCGCAAGACGCCGGAGCCCACGGGAGTGAAGTCGGTGTGGATTCCGCCGGATCCGGCCAGCCAGCTTCCGGAGAGCCTCACGCCGGCGCAGATCCAGCAGGTGGTGGTGGCCAACCAGCCGGCGATCGTCTCGTGCATCCAGCGCTTCAAAGACTCGGTGCCTGGGGTGAGCGGAGGCAAGTTCGTGGTGCGCTGGTTCGTGCACCCGGACGGCTCCACCTATGGGCAGAGGGTGGAGACCAAGGAGCTGCGCGGGACGGCGCTGGGCACGTGCATCGAGCGCCTGGTGCCCACCTGGAAGTTCCCGCAGCACCGGGTGAAGCAGCAGGAGCCCATCCGCTTCCCCTTCATCTTCTGAGCGCCCTCTCGGCATGAGCGAAGCAGGGCCCGCGGAGATCGAACTCAAGGTCTGTTACCGCTGCATCGTCCGGCTCGACACGGCGCTGGGAGGCGCGGACCTGCCGCGCCGCATCCGCGAGACGCTCGCCGCGCATGGGCTGGAGGGCCGCGCCCGCGTGGGGCCCACGGGGTGCCTGGCCTACTGCCCCATCGGGCTGGTGAGCGTGATGATCCGCCGGCCGGCCGCGCTCGACGAGACGCACGTGAAGCTCATCGACCCCGAGCGGGACGGCGAGGATCTCGACGAACACTTGAAGCGAGCTGTGCCGCTTTGAGCAGGGCCTCCACCATGGGCACGCGGCTGGCCTTGCCCGTGCCCGCCAGGGCATAGGCGGTGCCGTGGTCCGGCGAGGTGCGCGGCACGGGCAGCCCCAGCGTCACGTTCACGGTGCGCTCGAAGTCCAGCGCCTTGG
>DASVVJ010000459.1:0-7726 GCA_036389955.1 Myxococcaceae bacterium | reverse complement strand
GTCTTGCCGAGCTTGGAGTAGGCCTCGTGGAGGATGCGAGCCACCTCCTGGCACTTGCCGACCTCCTGACTCTTGGCGCTGAAGGCGGTCTGAAGGGCACGAAGCCATTCTGGCGCCCGGCTCCCAGCATGAACCTCATAGGCCGAGATAGCCGCCGGGACATCGCCCCGAGCCAGTGCGGCGAGCACCTTGGCCCGGGTGCTCTCCATGATGGAGGGCACAGCTTGCGCCACGGTGCCCGGTGCGCTCCGGGGGACCTGCGTGAGCAGGACCGTGACTTCGAGGCGAACCGGTATCGAGGCTCCTGCAGTCGTGGACAGACAGAGCAGGAGCCCCAGCAAGGGCAGCACTGTGCAACGGTGTGCCACTTGGCCGTCAGCGGACTACTGCAGCAACTTCTTCACCCGCAGCACCGTGGCCTCGCCCGCGGGGCCCGCGTTGGCCTGCTTGTCGATCGTCGCCTCCACCCTCAACCCGTCCGGGGTCTGATCCGCCTTGCGCATCGCTTCGTCCATCTTCTCCTGCGTCAGCCCCACCGCGCCGAAGTCGATCTCGTGAATCTGAATCGCCTCCGCGCCCGGGTTGGCCACCGGCACCGCCAGGTGCGTGGGGCACGGCGGCGCGATGCACTGGATGCCGCTGTTGCGCACCACGTACGCCACCGGCTGGCCCTGGCCCGCCGCTCCCGTGGCCGGCGTACCGCCCGAAGGACTGTCAGTCTGCGCAGGCTTCGACGAATCGGGCACGGCACCCTCGGGAGTAGGAGATTGTTTCGCGCACCCGGCCACCAGGCCCAGGCACAGCACGCTCAGCGACAGCAGACGCAGGTTCATGGTCAGAGGCCCTCGAAAAGGGCCGCCAGTCTGTGCCCCCGGCGCCCCAGAGGCCAGTACCCCGTCGGCCCTGCCTCCACCCGGGTTTCAGGCCTTCTGCTGAATAAGGAACATTTCGTGCTTCCCGTCCCTACTACCCAGGGAGTAGATAGCGCGGGCAACCCCTGGGGTCGGAATCCCGGACTCGCAGGGGAACCCACCAGCACCAGACGTGAGTGCCCACCTGAATGCTTGAGCAGGGGGCTTGGACATAGGTACAAGCGACAGCCGACCCCGGCGACTGGCGCACATTCGCCACGAGCCGGTTCGTTGACGCACCCCCTTCCCCGGGCTACACCCGCTCGGGTCAGCCGTTTACCGAGGACTGAGGACGCACCCCGATGGAATTCCGCATCGCCGCCGACGAGCTGAAGAAGGCCCTGTATCGTGCCCAAGGCATCGTGGAGCGCAAGACGACGATGCCCATCCTCGCCAACGTCCTGGTCAACGCCACCAAAGGCGGCGTCACCGTCACCGCGTTCGACCTGGACATCGGTATCGTGTCCGAGCACGCCGCCGAGGTCTCCAAGCCCGGCGCCGTCACCCTGAGCGCCAAGTACGTCTTCGACATTGTCCAGAACCTGCCGGACGCGCAGGTGACGCTCAAGAAGCTCGCCAACAACTACGTGGACATCTCCAGCGGCTCGGCGCACTTCAAGATCGTCGGCATGGCCGCCGAGGAGTATCCCAAGCTGCCCAAGGAGGAGAATGCTCCCCTGGTACAGCTGTCCGGCAACACCCTGCTGGAGATGATCAAGAAGACGCAGTTCGCCATCTCCTCGGACGAGACGCGCTACATCCTCAACGGCGTGTTCTTCGAGCCGCAGGCGGGCGGCAAGGTGCGCATGGTGGCCACTGACGGGCACCGCCTGTCGCTCATCGAGCGCGAGCTGCCCGGCGACTTCAAGCTCAAGAGCGGCGTCATCATCCCGCGCAAGGGCCTGATGGAGCTCAAGCGCCTGCTGGACGAGGCTCCGGATGCCGAGTGCCACCTGGGCTTCGCGGAGAACTCGGCGCTGTTCAAGAAGCCGGGCCTCACCATGGTGATGCGCCTCATCGACGGCCAGTTCCCCGAGTACCAGCGCGTCATCCCCAAGGAGGGCGAGAAGGTCATCCAGGTCTCGAAGACGCGCTTCCTCGAGAGCCTCAAGCGCATCGCCCTGCTGTCGGCGGACAAGAGCTACGCGGTGCGCATCGGCCTGGCGGAGAACCAGCTGCTCATCACCGCCAACAACCCGGACCTGGGTGAGGCGCGCGACGTGCTCGACGTGGCCTACCGCGGCGGCGACATCACCATCGGCTTCAACGCCCGCTACCTCACCGACGTGCTCACCGTCACCGAGACGGATGAGGTGTCGTTCGAGCTGGGCGACGAGCACAGCCCGGGCGTGCTCCACGCGCCGGGTGACCGCAGCTTCACCGCTGTCGTGATGCCCATGCGCGTCTGAGGCGCTACGGCGCCGGCGGCTGGGCCTGTTCCCCGTCCGCCTCGGCGGGCGGAGCGCTCTCCGGCGGATCAACCGGTGTGGGCTCGGTTTTGGCAGCGGCCTGCTCGCCCTCGGGCGCCGCGGCCTCGGAAGGCTCGGTGGGCTCCGCGGGCTTGGCCACCTCGGGCTTCTTGCCTTTGATGCCCTTGTCCCAGAACTCCTCGGAGGCCACGCGCCCGTTCACGCCGTAGGTGCGCTCCGCGCCGTGCTTCTTCCCGGCCTGGTAGCGCGTGTCCTTCAGCAACGCCCCGTCGGCGCTGTACTCCACCTGGCGCCCCTCCAGCTTGCCCTCCACGAAGTCCTCCTCGAGCCAGGAGCCATCCGGGCGCATGGTGACGTGGCGGCCGTGCTTCTTGCCCGCCTTCCACGCGCCGAAGGCCTGCCCCTGCCCGTCCTTGCACACCACCGCCGGGCCCTCCTTCAGTACGCGGCCTTTGTCCTTCGCCTTGCACTCCAGGGGGCCGGATTTCTTCGCCGGGCCCGGGGTGGAGGTGGCGCCCTCGGGGCACGTCAACGTCCAGGCGGCGCAAGCGGCATCCGCCTGCCGCTTGTCCATGGCGAACGCTGGCACAGCGGTCAGCAGCGAAAGGGTGAAGGTGGCCAGAGCGGGCAGGTGCGGCTTCATGGTGGGCCTCGTGTGCGGATCAGCACGATGGCCGAGCGGGGGGCTCCTGCCAAGTGGGCCCGGACCGTTCACCGGGTCGATTCCCGGCCTCCCGGGCCTGCCACCGGCCGGGCTCCTCCTTATAGTGGAGGGACCGTGGCGACTCACCCCGACATCCTGCGGGCCCGGCTCGAGGACCGTGCGGACCTCCTGGAGGCCGCGCGCCTGCGCTACCGCGCCTTGCGTGGGATGTTGAACGCCTTCTTCTGGCGGGACCGGGTGCGGGCAAATCTCGAATTGCTGCGCGAGGTGGCCCTGGCCCAGTCCGAGGTGGATGCCACCCTGGCCGCCATCCGCCGCCGCGCCGCCGCCGAGGGCTGGCCTCGGGACTCGGTGCCGCTGAAGCTGGCCACCGAGGTGCACCACCTGCGTGAGGCGGTGGCACACGCGGTGGAGCGAAGGCTGGCGGTGGAGGAGCCGCCTCCCGGCTCGTTGGGAGAGGCGCTGCTGCGGCTGGAGGAGCAGGTGCTCGCCACCGGCCCGCTGCTGGGGCGCCGCGCCTGGGCCCGGGCGGTGGAAGTGCTGCCGCGCAACTTGCCGGAGCTGCGCGCCGCGTGCACCGCCGCCGAGGTGTTCGAGCGCCTCTTCAAGCGCCCCACTCCCGAGGGTGTGCTGCCCTTCAATCCCGCCGAGGCGGACGCCCTGGGCCGCGCGCTGCCCCTGGCCGAGGCGGCCCTGCGCGCGCTGTGGGAGCGGCTGGAGCGGTTCGATCCCAGCGGCGGGGTGCGCACCTTCCTTCAGCGCCGCGTGCGCCGTGCTCCGCTGAGGACGCCGCGCAGTGGCCCGGAGCTGTTGCTGCACGCGGCCTTCTGGCACGACGTGGCACGCGCGCGGCTGGCGGAACTGCTCGAGGCGCGGCTGTCTCCCGTCATCCCGCGCGAGGCGGAGGTGCCTGGGCTGCTGGTGTGGCTGGCTCTGAGCGAGTCCTCCCCGGAGGCCCGGCTGGCGGCGGGCGAGGCCTTCAGCGAGGGACGCGCGGGCCTCTTCGAGCTGGCGGCGGAGCTGGCGCAGCTCTCCCGCGTCCGGCCCACGGGGGTGTGGAACGAGGAGGCCGCCTGGGTTCGGCTGTGGGCGGCGGCCCAGCGGGCCCGCGCCGAGACAGGTCCGGACGTGGAGCGCCTGCGCGAGGCGCTGCTGCTCTTCATCCGTCTGCGGGGCCAGGCGCGCACGCCGGCGCGGCTGTTCTCCCCGGCCCGGGCTGCCGTGCCCACGGGCGAGGTGGACACGGGACTGAAGGATCTGCCCGGGCTCGTCCAGGCCGCGCGCGCCGCCGCCTCCGCGCGCGGAGTGTAAATCAGCTAACATTCCCCGCAACGGAACGTGCCTGCCTGGGTTCTTGCCTCGGGCTGGCACGAAGGAGGGGGCATGCGAGCGACATTGGCACTCCTGGTGGGGGTCTGGGCGCTCCAGGCCCTGGCGGCGGGCCCTGGGCCCACCACGGCCGTGGGCCAGGAAGAGAAGCCGAAGCTGCTGGTGACGGATCTGCAGGCCCAGGGCGCGCTGCCCGAGCAGGCCGCCGCCCTCACTGCCGCGCTGGTGCAGACGCTGAGCGAGCGGGGCCTGTTTCAAGTGCTCTCCGCGGACGACGCCGAGACGATGCTGAGCGCCGAGCGGCGGCGGCAGTTGATGGGCGTGTGCAACGAGGACCCCTCGCGCTGCGCGGTGGACGTGGGCTCGCTGCTGCAGACGCGCTACGTGCTGACGGGCTCGCTGTCGCGGCTGGGCAACACCTACGAGCTGGCGCTCCAGATGCTGGACAGCGTGAAGGGCCAGCCGGTGGGACGCAGCACGCGCCTGGCGAGGGACGTGGAGACGCTGCGCCAGCTCATGCCGTGGGCCGCGGCGGAGGCGAGCGGCGCGCCCCTGCCTCCACCGGCCTCGCGCGTGGTGCCTTACTCGCTCATTTCCGGAGGCGGCGCGGCGCTGGTGAGCGGTGGGGTGTTCGGGCTGATCACCCTGTCGCGGCAGAAGGTGCTCAATGACGAGCTGTGCCCTACCCGGGACTCCGAGACGGGCCAGTGCGCTCCCGCCACCTTGCGCGAGCTCTCGTACTACCAGCAGGAGAACTCGCGGCTGGGGCGGGACAAGACGGTGTCCCTGGTGCTGATGGGAGCGGGCGCGGCCCTGGTGGGAGCAGGGCTGTGGTTGATGCCGCCTCCGGAGGGTGGGCCCCGGGTGGCGCTGGTGCCCTCGGGCAACGGAATGGCCGTGGTGGGGGTGCTGCCATGAGTGGAACGCCAGGAGTGAGGGTGCTGGTGGCACTGGCCGCGGCGCTGAGCGTGTGGCTGGCGTGCTCGGGCGGGCTGAAGGTGGAGGAGGGCAACGCCTTCCCATGCGACTTCCGCGAGGAAGAGGCGGTGAGGGACCTGCAGTGTTCTCCGGGGTGGCGCTGTGGCATCGACGGGCGCTGCCACGAGGCCACGGCCGAGCAGAACCCGCTGGTGACGCCGCCCACCTTCAACGGCGCGCGGCGCTTCCCCCGGGTGCTCACCGGAGACACGCGCCTCATCGCTGGCGAGCCGAATGAGCGCACGGTGCTCGTCGGCTATGACGACGGAGGTGTCTACAGCACCCGGATGGGCGGCGCGCAGCCGGTGACCGGGCTGACCGATGTCCGCCTGGTGGCCATGGCGGGCCAATACCTGCTGGTGCAGGGCGAGCGCAGGCAGATGCCCGTCAGGCTCCGGCTCTACAGCCGCCACCCGATGACCGGGGCCTTGTCGGCGGAGCGCCCGGTGCTGGACGAGGCAATGCGCCCGGTGACCGATGTGGAGTCCATCCGGACGTTCACGTTCGGCCCACCCAACGACCAGCGCGTGGTGTTCGCGGTGGTGCGCGCCGACGGGCATGCCGGAGAGGTGGATCCGGTGACCGGGCGGTACACCTCCTTTCCGGAGGGCTTCGCCACGCTCTCGGACGGAGGCGTGACGCCATGTTCCCCGCGAGACGGAGGCTGCCCCATGCAGGGCGTTGTCGTCGGCCGTTACGGGGAGGCCCGGCATGTCCAGTACTCGCAGCTCGCCACCCGGCGGCAGCAGGACGAAGCACCGGAGCAGCTGCGCTCCGAGCCCGTGCCCGTGGTGGCCACCGCCTCGCACATTCTCTGGCGCGAGCGGCCTCCCGACAGTCCGCTCAGCCAGGGCCGGTGGCAGGTGCTCTACACCAGCGAGGTGTCCGGCGGACCGCCACCGGATGGTGGGATGGGCGATGGCGGGGCCGGCATGTTCTACTGGATGCTGCGCCACAGTGACCGGGCGAACCTGTGGGCCTTGAAGCGGCCGCAGATGGATCGCGACGTGTTGAGCACCTTCGAGGTGTCCCGCGCGCCCAATCTCCCGGGGCCCGCCATGTCGCTGGCGTGGGACGACTGCTCTCCGTGTGGAGAGGGCAAAATCATCTCCTTCACGCCCGTGACCGATGGCGCGCTGGGTGTCGAGGTGCTGTGTGAGTCATCCCGGGGCGTGCGTTCGTTGGTGCGCGTGGTGGGCTCCTCGGTGGTGGCTCCCCGGGATACGTGCCTGCTCCAGCCGCTGGAGGCTCCCTTCGAGCTGACGGAGCTGGCAAGCCGGCCTCCTTCGTTGAGCCCTCCTCAGCCCAGGTCTTACGCGGTGGACGACTCCCGGGGCACGTCGCTGGTGATGGGCGGCTCGCACGGGCAGATCTGGGGAGGCTACCCGCTCAGCCGGATGCGGCCGGTGTTCCTCGACCGGACGCCGGTGGCCGTGGAGTCCTTCGATGGAGGCAGGGTGCTGGCCTTCACCCCGGACTTCGTCGCGGTGGGCGCTCCGGAGAGCGATCAGCAGCGCACGGGGATGGTCGTGGCGCTGAACGGGCCTCCGGAGGCGGCCACCACGGATTCGCTGGGCGTGGGCAACGTGGTGCAGGGCACACCGAACTGGCTGTTGGGGAAGGCGGGGCAGATCGTCCAGGTCGAGGTCACCTGGGACCAGCAAGTCACCCTGACGCCCAGCTATGGACCCACGCTGGTGGCGCCCAGCGGAGGAACGGCAACGGGGCCCTTCCTGGGGCAGGGCACGCCCACCCAGGACGGGGTGTCGCTGATGCTCGCCGCGAACGACCAGCTCTACTACGTGGACCTGAAGAAGGCGGACCTGCAGGAGGAGCAGGCGGGGGTGGACAGCCTGACGCCCCGGCTGACACCGGACCCGAGCTTCCCGGTGCGCTCGATGGCGCGGGACCGGACGGTGAGCACCAGCGCGGAAACGGGCGTACGGGTGCGCGGGTGGGCCTCGACGGACCGCAGCGTGTTCCAGTTCGAGCAGGACGCGCAGACGCGAGGCTGGACGCTGACGCCGCTGCCGATAGGCGACGGTGAGCCGGTGGAGGTGTGGAACCGCGAGGCGGGCAGCACCAGCTACGGGCGGCTGGGGCTGCGCGATGGCCTGGTGCTGCGCCTGCCACAGGGGCTGCCGCTGACGCAGAAGCTGCCCGAAGGCGAGCGGGTGGTGGACTACGCCTCACTGGCCGGGTGGCCGGTGGCGCTGGGAGAGCAGGGGCTCTACCGAACGATGCCCACGCAGCAGAGCAACGGAGAGCCCGGGCTGCTGAAGTGGGAACCACTCACGCTGCCGGACGGACTCACGGCGGAGGATCTGGAGGGGGCGCGCATCACGGTGCTCACGGACCAGGGCCAGTCGACGCTGTACCTCTTCACACGCACGGGATTCGTCTACCGGCTGAGC
>DASVVJ010000458.1:0-18096 GCA_036389955.1 Myxococcaceae bacterium | reverse complement strand
CCTGGTGATGGGCCGCTATCCTCCGGAGCTGCAACCTCAACAGAACGACGAGGGCCACTGGCGCGTGGCCTGCCCTGACTTGAGGCCCCTGCTGGAACTCAACCCTCAGGTGCAGCCGTTGCTACGCGACTGGATCCTCCGGCTGCTTTCCGAGGTGCCTGAGCAGCGTGGCAGCGCGGCGGAGCTGGCCGAGGCACTGGAGGCCGGGGCACAACAGTACAGGAAGGTCCCCAGGCCCGATCAAGCTCAGGTCGTCAAGCCGCAGCCCCCGGTGGCCCCAGCAGCCACGAGCACAGGGGAAAAACCACAGCGCTCCCGAGTTTCCGAGCGACTGCGGGACCTCAAGCCTTGGCTGGCGCTGGCTACAGCTGCGGGGTTAGCGCTGATGCTCTGGAGCCAGCCCTGGTCCCTCTCCGTCTCACCGGGGGATGGGCCGGATCATTCTCCGGGGCAGGCTCAGGCCCAGGCTCCGGATGCGGGCACCGCCGCCGTGGGAGATAGCGTGCCTTCTTCTCCCCCATCAGCCCCACCTTCTTCCGGAGAGCAGTCCATTTCCCAGGACGAGCCATTCATTCCTGACCCCAAGCAGCCCTTACAGCGGGCCAGCCCCGACGCCAAGGGCCGGTGCCCAGGACGTAAGCAGGTGGTCCTCAACGGAAGCTGTTGGATGGAGATGGCTTCCATGACCACCGAGGACTGTCTGACCGGCGGCTACATGTTCCTCAAGGGCAGGTGTTACGCTCCTGTCCTAGAGATTCCCCAGAAGGCTGTCCCAACCTCGGCCCCAGGGGACGCTCGCTGAGTTACTTCGCTTGATTGAACGGGTGACACCTTCTCGAACTTCGTCCCAAAGGGATCATGTGCTTCAGGACGTTCTTGGTTCCTTGGCAACCCATAATGTGTTCAACCGCTCGTCGAGACACATGACTTTGGCATTGTCGCCTTCGTCTTGTCGATAAGCATGTCCCGCCCATCACAATACTTAGAGCGCCCAACAAAAATCTGGTCTGAAGGGGCTCGTCCCTTTGAGGGGTAGACTCAAATCTTGTTTTTGTTAGGCGCTCTTACCAACCTTGTGCGGCATTCCAGGCACTGCGATCCAGCTGAGGAGCCTTACCGCTTTGTTGGCAATGCCGCAGATGAGCCAGCCAAGTGGCCACCAGGAATAGGTTCTGAGCGAGTTGGCCCTCAATGCCCGTCGAATTGAGTTGCACATTGTCTGGAGCCAGCCCTACCAACATTGGGAGCCAGCCTACCAACATTGGGAGCCAGCTTGGCGTAGAAGACTGGGGTGCTCTCCACGCCCAGAAGTTCAACAGCTACTTGCGATCTCGATGGGATTTTTAGAGCTAGTAGGCTGCTGAAAAAGTCCTCCGAAGCCCTAACGACCCACTACCCAATGGATAAGCCGTTGGCACCCGCCCCCATAGGTCGTAGGCCAGAAGGCCGCTCCGACTCTTTTTCAGCAGCCTGCTAGGCGTTTCTCTTTGACTTTTCCTGACCAAGATGAGCCTCGACAACATCGTTCATCAACTGAACCACCAAGTTTTCCCCTGCGGAATTTATTTTGTAGTTTCCTCGCCCAGCTTTATCCAAGTAGCCCGCTGTCACGGCATTGACTAGGGTTTGCCGAGCACGAGCGGGGCGTTTACGACCAGCTTTCCGGCAAGCCTCAACAACATCCTCTGCACTGATTGATACCTTTTTCTCTTCATCTGATGCTTCGAATCGATAAAAATATGCAGCAACGATTGCAAACTGCCGATCGCTAATCTTCCTACCATGAACGAAAGCCCTGATGCTTGGGGCAGTTCTGTTGGTCTTTGAAGCCTGCTCTACATCTGACTCGACAGTCGCTACTGATTTCTCGGCTGTGCCAGGCATCATGCCTGGCATTCCCAGCTTCTCACAACTCCACCGCAGAATTCTTTCTCTGGCAACGGAATCGAACGGCTCAAGAATCTCTACAAGCTTACGTACGGCCTCAAGGTCATCCAACTGATCTTTCAAGAATACCTCCTTGTCTTCACCTCGCTAAACCACCCCTTATCAGATTGCTTTATCAAATTTTGCAGGCAGCTTTGCCGCCTTCATCTCTTGAGCAAGCTTCAGTCTCCATCCACCCGCATCATCCATTTTAACATACACCACACCAGAGAAATCGCTTGGCAACTCGACCTCCTCTTTGTGCAGTGCGCAGACTCTTTCCCGTCCTAGCTTTCCAATAAAATACCCAAGCTCAAACACAACATTTTGCCGAGCTCTTGGGGAAAGTGATGCCGCCTTGGATTTCTGTGCCCCCACATCATCAGGGGTCAATAACACAATCGCAAAACCTACAGCCGCATGCGCCTCGAATTTCTCAATAATCGTGCGGCCCTTGTTTGGCTGTTCGTGCAAAATCACCGCCTCCAGCCCCAGCTTTTCAACAAACCGGGCCACCGCATCTCGAGCTCCGTCATCATGACCATGCACTATGAAGACAGAACTCTCACTTACAGCCATGACTGCGGCGGATTTTTTGGCTGCCTTTTGAGACCCCGCTGCAGCTGTATCCCATTGCTCCTGGAGGAGTTCCATTTTTGTACTCTCGCCAAGGCGTTTCAATCCAGACTTGGTCAAACGCCATTTCAGTGCAGACTCTCCGTCTGAAACAGCTTCCACGTCTGTCGCTGCTCGACGAAGGACTTCATGGACATTATCAGGAGCAGCACTTCGTAAATGCAGCTTGAGCAAGGCCTTTATTTCTGACGCAAGAACAGCATTCTCTCTTGCCGTAGCACCAAGAACATACAGCGCAGCGAGCACCTTCATCCTATCCGTACGTGCTTTTCGCGGGACCTCGGCGAGCAACTCGGCCACAGATACGCTCATGAATTACCTCCCGTACGAGGCAAGTCAATCTCTACCGTTACTTCTCCATCACGGCTCAACTTCCACAGCCCCTTTTTTGAGCCAGCATCTACGTATCCGTATTTTCGTCTGCCGTCCGTCATTGCTTGAGCCATGCTTCCGGGCGGACGAAACTTTCCCTGAATCAGCAACTTCCGAATCTCCTCTGTTGACAGTTCAGGCCGATCCCTAAATTGCCGAGAGAAGAACAATACACAAGCCATAGCCTCATACACATTTTGAGGAGACTTTTTGGCAATAAAGGCGCCGAGGGTGATTTTATGCTCCTCAGGCTTCGAAGCTTCATCAGAGGCATCTTCGTCCTCACCTGTCTGAGGGGAGTCATAAACTTCAATGCCATTTGCTCCCTTGGATTCCTCAATCCAAGGGAGGAGTTCCCCTAATTTCCCATTCACAAAGTCTTCGGGCCCTTCGAGCTCGATCCGAGCGCTCCCCTTGGCCACCACCACTTTCACGCTCATGCGCACCTCCTACTAAGATGGATAATAAGAAGGAAAGAAGGATGTCAAGCCTTCTTTCTTTCGGGCGTCTCCATTGACGTAGGTTTCTTCGGTAGAAGCGGAACTTGGGTAGCGGGCCTTAAAGCCCCTGTCTTGGGGCTGCTCGTGCAGGCTGCTCACGTGGAGCAGACCCTGTAGCGTACTCAAGCAGGATCTAGTTCGCCGCCTTGAGCAGTATGCGCCTATATGCTCGACCCGATGGGTTGCTCTGTTTGTGAGCGGCGGTAATCGAACCTGCCGCCCGTTTCGCTCCTAAGCCCCTTAGCGCACCGTCCAAGTGGACGGCGGCACGTAGGAGACCAAGTCTGGCCGCTCCTTGGGGAAGAGGCTGGAGGCGCCTCCCTGCAGCGTGCCCGCCAGCGTGGGCACCACCCGGAAGCTGGCCTGGAACAGTTCTCCAGGCCCGCGCGGCGGCAGCGTGAGCGTCACCGCCCCATCCTCCACCTCGAAGGAGGACACCTTTCCCTCCGACTTGAGGCGCTCCAGGCTCTGCATGTCCGCCTGCGCGCCCGAGGGCAGCGCGTAGCGCAGGTTGAGCGTCATGCCCGCCGGCGTGGCCGCCTGCATCGTCACCTCCACCGGCTGGCCCACCTTCGCCTCCGCTGGTGCCTTCACCGCCAGCTCCAGGCCCTGGCCCTTCTCCGCCTTCCACGGCACGTACGCGCCCAACGTCAGCGAGTAGCCCAGCCCGGGCACCGCCGGCTCCGCGCGCACCGTCCACGTGTGCGACCCTGTTGAGCCCGGCGCCGCCGCCTCCAGCGACAGCACGTTGCGCAGTGCCTTGGCGTCGAAGGTGCCCTCCGTCACCACCTTGCCGTCCCGCTCGAGCACCACCTGCACCTGCGCGGGCAGTGGCTGCGAGAAGAGCGCCATCGCCGCCTGCAGGCCCAGCAGGTTCGCCCGTCCATCTCCCCAGCCCCACCCCGGCTGGTAACCCGCCAGCAACGAGGTGCCCAGGTCCGCCATCGGCGCCTTCGTGTCCCCAGTCAGCGCCAGCACCGCCAGCGCCGTCGCCTCCACCTCGGAGGGCGCCGTCCCGTCCGCGCGCACTACCCCCGGCTCCACCGGCAGGTACGCCGCCCCGTCCTCGCGCTTCTTCAGCGCCTCGCGCACCTGCGTGCGCAGCGTCTCCTGGAGCGAGCCCGTCACCATGCCGCTCGCCAGCAGCGCCGCCGCCGTGTACCCGTCCTGCACCCGCGAGAGGTTGCGCTCGAAGGCGCCCGCCGCCCGCGCGCTGAAGGCCGCCGCTCGCCGGGCTCCGTCCTTCGTGGCCGTCGCCGCGCGCACCGCCTGGGCACAGTCCGCCGTGGCCACCAGCAGCCGCTGCAGCGTCCACCCGTCCTCACCCTGGCAGGTGCCGTCCGGGCGCTGGGCCTGGGCCACCTGCGCCGCCAGCCGCTCTCCCAGCCGCGAGAGCACCGGGTTGTCCGGATGGCTCAGCGCCGCCTGCGCCACCAGCGCCGCCGTGGGCACGTTCGGCGAGCGCGCCGACCGCACCAGCCGCTGCCCCACCATCGAGGTCAGCGCCTGCAGCTTCTCCGGCTCCGCCGTCTCGCCCAGCGCCTTGAGCAACGCGGGCGCTCGGCCCGACAGCAACAGCGCGTACGCATCCTCCGCCACCCCTCCGCGCCCGCTCGCCGTGTCCAGCTCCGCCCGCAGCACCCCCAGCGCTCCCGGGTACACCTGCAGCCGCACCCTCTCACTGCCCGCCTCCACCTCCGCCGGGCCCTCCAGCGTCAGCGTGCGCGGCGCCGCCAGCGAGCCTCCGCGCGTCTGCTCCACCGGCCTGCCCGTGGGCACCACCTCGAAGCCCCGCACCACCGCGTCCGTGTTGCCCAGCGCCGCCTTCACCGACACCGGGCCCGGCTGCGTCGCCTTCACCACCACGTACTCCACCACGCTGCCCTGCGCCGGCACCCGCACCGTGCGCGCGCTGGCGCCCTCCACCACCGCCCCCTCCGCCGTCAGCTTCAGCGACTGCTCCACCGCCGCTCCCGTGGTGTTCACCACCTGCACCGGCAGCCGCACCGCGTCTCCCGTGCGCAGGAAGGCCGGCACCACCGGATCCACGTACGTGGGCAGCGTGCCCGCGAAGCTCGTCACCGCCCCCGTCTGCGCCCCCGAGCGCGAGTGCGCCAGCGCCAGCACCCTCCACCGGGTGAGCCGGTCCGGCACCCGCACCGGCACCGTCGCCTGCCCCGCCGCGTCCGTCTCCACCAGCGGCTCGAAGAGGAACGTCTCGGGGAACCAGGCCCGGCTCGGCGCCGCGTCCACCTCTCCGTCTCCCACCGTCATCCCTTCCGCATCGCCACCGGCACCCGCCTCGTACGCGTTCTTCGAGCCGAGCATTCCCAGGCCGCCGATGCCGCCACCCCCTCGCAGGTTCGACGGCTTGCGCTTGGGCGCCATGGGCTTGGGCATGGAAGGGGGAGCGCCTCGGGAGGCCTGGGCGTACTCCTCCTGCGGAGCTATCTCCCCCTCCACTGCCACCCCCGCCGGCGGTGCCGCCGCATACGCATTGGCCTCCCGGCTGTACATGGGCGCGCTCTTCGACGAGAGCCCGGTGATGTTGAACACCAGGCCCAGCAGGAACCCCGCGAGCAGAATTCCACCCACCTTCAGTGCGCTCTTCATGGCGACTCCCGGGCGACCCAGGCGCCCCAGTTCTCAACGTCCTCGGACAGCCTCGTCCCGCCCACCACCACCACCCGCGGATCCGTCAGGGACAGCAGGTCCTTCGGCAGCCGTGACAGCCTCAGCTTCCGCCCATAGGCGTCCGTCACGTTCTCTCCGCGCTTCTCACACGCCGCCAGCGCCTGCTCCCACAGCCGGGCCATGCCCGCGGGGCTCAGCGTCTCGCCCGCGGGGGCCTTCTCCTCCCAGGCGCGCACCTGCACGTTCAGCTCGGCGAGCGCGCGGTAGAAGGGCTCGGTCAGCTCCACCTCCGGCTCGAACGGGGTCTGCGTCGTCATCGACAGCGCGGGCTCGGCCGACTCGGGCGTGGGCACGCCGCTCACGCGCAGCAGCGCCGCCGCCGCCGCGTTGGCGCCGCGGATGCGCCCCATGGTGAGAGCCTGCGCATCGAGCACCCCGAAGGCGGGGCTGGCCACGGTGGGCAGGGGCCTCAGGTTGCTGAGCGCCGTGGGCCCGGGCAGCGGCGCCAGCTGCGCCATGCCCTCGTCCACGCCGAACAGGCCCACCGCGGCCGGGCCTTCCTTGCCATCCACCCGCGTGCGCACCTGCAGGCGGGCCAGCTCTCCCGGCGCGTAGGCCGGCTTCTCGGGCGACACCTCCAGGGCGAGCTGCGCGCGCGGCGCCGCGTACACCCGCGCCACCGCCACGCCCCACTGCACCTCGGCCCAGCCCTCGAAGTCCTCGGGCAGGCGGAAGCTCGCCGCGCGCGAGGACTTCTCCACCTTGGACTCCAACCGCTTCGGCCCCGCGTTCATGAACAGCTTCTCGGGCAGGTCGCCGCTGAAGTCCGGGCCGCGCAGCAGCTCCACCCGCACCTCGTCGCCCGCGCGCGCCAGCACGGGGGTGGCCCGCAGCCGCTGCTCGGGAATCTCCGTGGGCGGCAGGAAGAGCTTCGTCGTGCCCGTGTTCTTGCCCTCCACCGTGGCACTCACCACCAGCTCGTAGCCCACCCGCGTGGTGGCCTGGGCCTCCGCTTCCTGCTCCTCGGCGTAGGCGGGCCGCGCGGCGAAGTGCGCCACGCCCATCATGTCCTCGGAGGCCTCGCCGTCCTCGTCCTCCTCGCCCCGCGGGGTGGCCGGCAAGGTGATGCGCGAGAAGCGCGCCTGCAGGCACGACACCACCGCGCCGGAGAGCTGCGCCACGCCCTCCTCCTTCGCCAGGGGCACCCAGCCCAGCTCCACCTCGCGCTTGCCCGGGCGCACCCGCCAGCGCAGGCTCATGGGCGACTCCTGGTCCTCCTCGAGCTTCGCCGGCAGGCACGTGCGCGCGTCCAGCGCCGCCTCCTGCAACGCCGCGATCAGCGAGGGGGGCGCTCCCGTCAACGCCTCGCTGCGCACCTCCAGCGTGGGCAGCTTGGGGTCCAGCACCGCGAAGCCCAGGCTCATCATGCGCTCACGGCCCGGCGGCAGCGTGCGCCCGCGGATCACCTCCGCGAAGCACTTCTGGAGCTGGCCCTTGCCGCCCACCACATCGGAGATGGCGCCACTGGCGCTCACCCTCACGCCCAGCTCCAGCTCGGCGATGCTCTCTTCCGCCGGGACGAAGCGGGCGCACGGGTGAAAGGACGGCAGCCACTGCTCTAGCGCCACCTGGTCCGCCAGCGTGGGCGCATCATCCCGGGCCAGCAGCTCGCTGACGTTCGACAGCCTCACCGGCGGAGGAGGCGGCGGCCGGCGCACCGGCATGGGCGGGACGACGACGTTGACGGGCACCCCGGGATCGAACTGGAACCCGGCCACCCCGTCCTCGTCCGCCACCGCGCGCACGCCCGGATCCTTCGGATCCCACGCGCGCTTCACGGTGAGCTCGGCGCCGGGCAACACCTGTCCGTCCGCCGAGGTGACACGCAGGTAGACGCGGTTGCTGTAGTTCTCCACCAGGCCCCCGGCCAGCTCCGTCACGGCGGAGACGGCGATCGCATCCTCGGAGAGCAGCAGCGCCACGTCGCCGCGCACGGCATCTCCCGCCGGGTCCACCGCCGTCACCTGGGCCGACAGCGTGGCCTGGCCGCGCAAGTCCGCCGGCACGCGGGGCAGGCTCACCTTGAAGCGCCCCGCCGCGTCCGCCTTCGCCTTGGTGGGCAGCTCACCGCTCATCCACTCGCGGGGAGGAGGCCACGCGCCCGAGGTCTGCCAGTCGAAGGACACGTCCGCTCCGGCCACCGGCGCGCCCGAGCTGTAGAGCACCTGCCCCTCCACCGTGGGCGAGTCGCCCGCGCGCCAGAAGGCCCGGGGGCTGGAGGTCTCCACGCGGAAGCGCGGCAGGGTGAAGGGCTCCACCCGGAAGGTGGCCTCGCCGGTGGCGTCGCCGCTCGTCCACCTCACCCGCCAGTTGCCCACCGGAGCCCCCCGGTCCAGCGGGAAGGCCCCGGACACCACGCCCCACGGGCCCGCGGGGGCGCGCTGCTCCAGCAGCGTCTCTCCGAAGGCATCCACCACCATCCAGGTGCCGGGGCGCCCGTCCAGCGGGCTCAGGTCCTTGGAGCGCAGCACCACGGCGCGGAACTGCACGCGGTGGCCCGGCTCGTACAGGGGCCGGTCGGTGAGGACGTGGATCCGCGCGGGCGAGTACAGCGGCAGCGCGGCCTCCACCGAGCCGGGCCCCAGCTTCGTGGTGACGCGCGCCAGCAGCTTGTAGTCCCCGTCCGGCACCCCGGGCAGCTTCACCTTCGCGGTGAGCGTGCCGTCGTCACTGCGCTCCCACGTCTTCTCGGGGGGAAGGGGCGTCTCCTTGCCCGCGGCGTCCACCAGGAAGAGCTGGGCCTCGGCGCCCTGGAGCTGGGCCTGCAGGGGATAGCCGAATTCGGTGATGCCGTGGGCCATGGCCCACACGCGCACGGTGCCGGTGCGCTCGCGCGCCAGCTCCGTCACCTGCAGCCGCACCGTCTGCCGGAAGCGCCCATCCGGGCACTGCGCCACCGTCACATCCTGGAACAGCCAGGCGGACAGGCATCGCTCCGAGGCCAGCATGGCCACAGCCACCCCGGCGGCAATCACTGCGAGGCCTCCGGCGATGAGCCAGAAGCGGGACCTGACCTTCATGTCTGCCTCCCCGCCCTCCACTCTACGCCGGGTCGGGGGGCGCGCGCTTGCCCGCCTGGGTTCTGAACCTGGGGCCCTCGTGGAACCCTCACCCCGTCCCTCTCCCGAAGGGAGAGGGTGGGTTAGTCCGACTCGTCGTTGCTGAGGTGCTGCGGCGTGCCCTCCTCGTCGATCACCCACACGTCCCACGTCTCGTCGTCGTCCAGGTTGCCGTAGGCGCAAATCGTGAACCCCTCGTCCACCCGCTGCCCCACCGACGCGAGCCCCTGGCACGGCGAGGGCGGCGGAGACACCCGGCACCCTTCCCGGTCACACGGCAGGCACTGCTTGTCCATGCAGTAGGTGTACTTGCGGCCCTTCTCCGGTGAGAAACCAATCTCTTCGAAGGTACGGCCCCACCGGTCCTTCTCGGCCACGAAGGCCTTCTGGGCCGTGTAGGCCGCCTTGAGGTTCAACGACGCCTCGGGCTGCGCCGTGCGGAACGCGAGCTTGAGGAAGCCGGGAATGGCCACGGCGGACAGGGTGCCCACCACCGGCACCGCCGCGCCCCCGGTGGAGATCTGCTCCGACAGCTCCTTCACCGCGCCCGCGGGCACGGTGAGCGCCAGCGAGAAGCTGTTCTGGGTGGACGTCACCTGGAGCGACTGGCGCGTCTGGGTCCAGTAGCCGTGCTCGTCCACCACCTTGTCGGCGGTGAGGCCGGTGGCCGTCTGCTTCAGCGAGGGCGGCGCGGCGGGGTCCTGCGCGAGCGCGCGCTGCGTCTCGGCGAGCGCGGCGGCGATGCGCTCACGCACCTGGGCCTGGTGCGCGTCGTACTCCGTGAGCCCCTTTCTCACCAGGGCGTCGAGCATCCCCACGTGCTTCGGGGAAGCCTCCTCCAGGTTCAGGCGCACGTGCACCGCGTCGCGGCCCGTCATGGTCAGGCGCCCGCGCCCCTCGGAGCCCAGGTCCGCGCGCATCCCGAGCAGCAGCGGCGCCTCACCGGCCACGCCCGCCGGAGCCGCCATCGGCGGCAGCGCCTCGAAGGAGTCCAGCGCCTTCGGCGTGCCGAACAGGATCAACCCCCGCCGGGGACGCAGGCACACGGGAATGCCCAGCTCACGGCTCTCGATGCACAGGTCCTGCCCGCGCATGACGACGTGCGTGTCCATGTCCTCCCGCACCAGCTCCCAGACCGAGGCGCGCACCAGCGCGGCCATCCCCGCGAACAGCTCCGGGTTGTCCGGTGAGCCCCCCTCCACCGCCAGCGCTCCCACCAACTGATCCGGGAGCACCGAGGGCTGACGCAAGGCCTGGCTCGTGGGGACGATCAGCGCGAAGCGGCGCACCCCGGGCCAGCTCGCCCACTGGCGCAGCATGGCCGTCAGCACCGCGCTCCGGGCAAACAGGCTCGCCTCCCGGGGGTCCTTCCCGGCGGAGAGCTGGGCCATCACGGTGATGGCCACGCCGCCCAGCTGGTGCATCGTCGGGCCCTTCCCGGCCAGCCCCAGTTGCTCCATCGCGTCCCGGTTCACCACCAGCGCGGCGCCCGGGCCGGGCGTCTCGGCCCGGGTGAAGACCGCGGTGGCCTCGGGAGACAACGGGGGCGGCGGGGGCGGCGGCGGAGGCGCGGAAGGCGTGGAGGAACAGCCAGCCACCCAAGCGGCGAGGAGGGCCATGAGGCGCAGACGCATGCGGGCTCCCGGGAGAAGACGGCTGGAGGTGTCTAGTCCCGGGTGAGGCCAGGATCGAGGGGTTTTCGCGAAGATGCGCTAGCGTGCGGTTTCCTCTCTCCCCTCAGTGGTTGAGCCCTCATGCACGCCGTGCCGCCCCGGACTCCTCAGGATGCCCTGCCCTCGCGCCTCGAGGCGCTGCTCGAAGAGCTGACGGATCGGCACCTCGCCGAGCGGCTGGAGCGCGTCTACCGCTCGGCGGCGCAGGCCATCGATCGGCTGAGCCACCTCAACATCGTCAAGTACGAGCCCACCACGGTGGAGCCGGATGGGGCGGACCTCTCGCTGTGGGAGACGATGGCGCCGGCGCTGCGCGACACGCTGATGGACGTCAACCATCTGATCTCCGTCATCCGCGAGCAGTTCCCCGCCCCGGAGCGCCCGGCGGACAAGGACGGGGGCTGGAGGCCTCCGCCGGCCAGCGCGGACGAGCGGCTGGCGGAAGAGGTGGAGGTGGTGTTCCACGAGAGCGCGGCGCGGCTGGCCAAGCGCGTGGCGGACCTGGGCGAGCGGGTGCGGCGCCCCGAGGTGGTGAGCGACCGCTGGGCGCTGATGACGGAGCTGCAGGCGTTCCGCCTGGATTTCCGCGCGCGGATTGGAGACATGGTGTACCTCACCGCCTCCGCCTTCGAGGACGTGCGGCGCGAGGACGTGGTGCCGGGCTACGGCATCCAGGTGAGCGCGGCCTCGGCGCTGCGGGCGGCGGTGACGGAGCTGCGGCGCTCGCTCCAGGGCAAGCTCGAACGGGCGGCGCGCACGGGGCCCGAAGGGCTGCCCTCGCTGGCGCGCCAGGTGGAAGAGAGCCTGGCCTCCTTCGCGACGATGCCCGCCTCGCTCACCCTGCGCACGAGGGAAAAGCAGGCCCTGGTGGAGAAGAGGGCCCAGCTCAAGGAGCTGTCGCACCAGCCCCGCCTGGGAGACGAGGAGCTGCTGGGGCTGCTGCAGCCCCTGCTCGCTCAGCTCGAGCGGGTGGCCGAGGAGCTCACCCACCAGGTGCTCACCGGGCACGACCGGGCGGTGTGGGCCGCCTGTGGCGCCCGGCTGGAGCAGGCCGCCATGCACCTGTACCTGGGCTCACACGGCGCCGAGCGCGTGCTGCTGGAGGCGGTGGAGCGGGCGGGCCAGCTCTACGGCCGCTCGGCTGCCTTCGACACCTTTCTGCGCAAGTGCCGCAAGGAGCAGGGCGAAGGCATGGAGGACGCCCAGCTCCGCGAGACGCTGGAGCAATTCCGCGAGCGGCTCGCGGCGCTGCCGTTCCACTGAGAGGGCCCGCCTGACAGCGTGGGGGCCTATTCCTTCTTCGTGCCCTCGGGCAGCGCGGCGGTGGTCCGGTTGGGCGGCAGCACGCGCAGCTCCTGGTACCGCTCGGCGAGCGTCTGCGGCGTCAGCTCCTCCTGCCACTGCTTGGGGTTGGTGTTCCACCCGAAGTCGGCGGGCACCTTGCCACCCCCCTGGCTCTTGTAGCCGATCATGTCGGGGAACTGGTCGGACCAGCGCCCACCGGGATCCGGCTCGGAGGTGACTTCCTGACGGTTGGGGGGAATGACCAAAGAAGGCTTGGTTGCGTCACTCATGATCGTCTCCTGCGAACCCGCGCAGCCTCTCCGAATCCCGCTCGCATGGGTAGCGGAAATTTGGAAGGCAGTACGCGCGGGCCCAGCCCGAACACGGCGGCGAAATAGCGCGCCTGGGCCTCGCTCATATAGTGGTAACGCCGGGCCTTCCCCCGCTTCAACGACACCTTCACGCTCCAGCCGCGTTGATCCTGGAGAAGCGACACCCGCTCGATTTCCACCATCCCCATTCCCCCCTGGTGAGGCCTTCTTCCTTGAAAGACGCGTGCCAGCCGGTGGCAGGGACTTGGCCCGGTTGGGGTGTACACAGGTGAGCAGAGGCCCGGACGCGGTAAGCAATTCAGGATCGCCCGCCTGGCTGCCTGCTGTGGGCAAGGGCTGTGGGCAAGGGTGGACCTCAGGACACCTTGTGATGTCCAAATCCTGCGTTACGTCAAAGAGCATGAATACAACGACCGCAGAGAACAACGGCGAGCGGTTCGCCGAGTTTACCCTGGCCGAGGGTTGCCTGTTGTGCGGAGGCACGGTGACGATCCGTGCGACGCAGGCGGGTGCCCACAGCTATTGTCCCACGTGCCACTGGTTGTCGCGTCCGCAGATGCGGGTGCGCGGCAACGGTCTGGAGCTGGCGTTTCCCACCAGCGCGGCAGCGTAGTCCCCCACCCACCCTCTCCCCGTGGGAGAGGGCCGGGGTGAGGGTTTCCGAGCCGCGCCCGGGTCCCCGCGCCGAGCTCACCTCACCCCAGGAATGCAAGTCTGCAGCAGCGGGACCGACCAGAGCTGCCCGGCCATCGTCTCGTCATAGGCACTGAAGAAGACGCGCGAGCCCACGCGCAGGAACGGGCCCGGGTACGAGCTGCCTCCATCGGGAACGATATCGCGCAGGCGGCGGGTGCCCGCCACGGTTCCATCCGTCACCCAGGGCTCGATGCCCCCTCCTTCCAGCTCGAAGGCGCTGAAGAAGGCGAGCCGTCCGCTCACGGCGTCAACGGGTGAGCCGTACTCGTCCGAGAGGCTCAGCGGCCGACGCAGGAGCCGGGTGCCGAGCCGGGTCCCATCGGTGACCCAGAGCTGGGTGTCGCGGGGCGCCGGGCCCGGGGTGCTGATGCCAATGGAGAAGAAGATGCGGCCGTCCGCCACGGACACCTCTTCCAGGAAGGGGAAGGGGAACGAGTCAGGCTGATCCGCGTACGGGTTGGGCAGCGACGTCACGTACTCGCGGCTGCCGTCGCCATTCACGTGCATCCGGTACAGGTGCATCCGATACGTCGCCAGGTCGCTCAGCGTGATGTACAGGTGCGGCCCAATGGTGTTGAGCAGCCGCAGCACCGCGCTCGACCCGAAGGTGCGCATGCGCACGGTGCCACCCGGGGTGCCATCCGTCTTCCACACCTCGGTCAGGTTGCTCTCGTCCTGCAGGGTGAAGAAGCCGGTGCCGCCCGAGGTGCGCACGTCGAACACGAACGACACACTTGAGTCGAGCCGCCGCAGGCGCACGGTGCCGGCGGTGGTGCCATTGGTCTTCCACAGCTCGGTGCCGCGGCCGCTTCCCGAGACGAAGAAGAGCAGCTCGCCGCCCAGGCGAAGGCTCCGGGAACTCACCGACGCTCCTGCCGGCAGCGCCAGCAGCCGCACGGTGCCGGCGGTGGTGCCATCGCTCCGCCACAGCTCATAGCGGGCGGGCTCGAAGGAGACTTCCCGGACGAAGACGAGCGAGGAGCCCATCGGCGTGAGGTGCGTCAGGGACGAGCTGTCGGGCCCGGGCGTGAGATCCGCCACCCGATGCGCGCCACCGGGCGTGCCATCCGTCACCCACAGCTCGCTGCCGAAGTCCGGCTCGCTGGTCAGGAAGAAGAGCTTGTCTCCCGCGGGAGTCAGCTCTCGCAGCCAGGGAAAGCTAAAGGGGGGCAGCGGAGGAAACGCCTGGACTTCGACCGTGCCAGCCTCGGTGCCATCGCTCTTCCAGAAGGCCCGGCGGCCATCCTCGAAGTTGACGGCGAAGAAGAGCTGGCCCTGGAACTCCACCATGGGCCCGGGCGCCGCCGCCATCCGTGGGGGGAAGGTGGACGGCGGGAGGATGGTCTTGACGCGCTGGGCTTCTCCCGCCACCGGCTCGCACGCCGCCTGAGCGGATATCTCGCCCGCCTCGGCCACGAACATGTCTCCGGGCAACGCTTCGTCCAGCGACTGCGATCCACACCCGGCCGCGAGGCCCCCCACCACCAGTGCCGCCCACCACTTCCGCATGGTCGCTTCCCTTCCAAAGTCCACACAGAAGGGTTAGGCGGGTGGGTGTCCCTGTCTATTGCCTCCAGGCTGGAGAGCACTGCCCAACGTTGGAAGCCAACAGCTCGACTTGTGAGAAAGTCCACGAGTGCGCTGTCTGCCACCTGAGGTGGACCTGCTCTCACCGCACCAGCGACAGCCACAGCGGCACGGTGAAAAAACTCAAGGGAATGCCCAGGCCCACCATCAGCGCGGCCAGCTCCGGATCCAGGTCATGCTCGGCGGCGAGGATGGAGCCGGTGACCATGGGGGCCATGGCGTTCTGCAGCACGGTGGTCTCCCGGACGATGGGCGCCACCTCCGGCAAGGTCCACAGCGCGAGCATCACCAGCGCGGGGGCCAGCGCCAACTTGTAGCCCAGCCCCAGGGCCAGTGCGCCCTTGCGGGCGAGCACTCCCGAGAGCCGCAGGCTGAAGCCCACCGAGAACAGCGTGAGCGGCGTCAGCGTCGAGCCCAGCCGCTCCAGCAGCGTCTCGAGCCAGCCCGGGAAGTCCCAGGGGCGCAGCACCAGCCCGGACACCAGCGCCAGGAACGGCGGAAACGTCACCACCTTGAGCAGCAGTCCAGTGGGCCGCAGGCGCTGTCCTCCGGCGGAAGCGCGTGCGGCGAAGAAGGTGGCCAGCGTGGACAGCACGAGGAAGGAGCCGAGCTGATCCACCACCACCGCGATGGCCAGCCCCTCGCGGCCCAGCAGCGCCTCCACCATGGGCAGGCCCACGAAGGCGGTGTTGCCCAGCCCCGCGGTGAGCACGAGCGCCGCCACCGAAGACTGACTCAGCCCCAGACGCGGGCCGAGCCCCCGGAGGAAGACCGTCGCCCCCAGGAAAACGAGCCACGGTGTCGCGGCGGCGGCCAGCAGCTCGGGGCGGAACTCCAGCCGGTGCACCACGCGCACGATGAGGGCAGGCAGGGCCACGAAGAGCACAAAGGCGTTGAGCGCCGGGGCGGTCTGCGGCGGAAAGCGCCCACTGCGCCGGGCCAGCACCCCGAGCACCAGGCACACGCCCAGCAGGCTGATGACCGGAATCATCGCTTCGGGGCTCCGGGGGAGCCGGGCCCGGCCTGGAAGACGGCGCGCACAGGCGCGTTGTGCTGCAAATCGCGGCGGACCACCAGCCCGTTATGACTCCAGGCGCGGAAACGAGGCCCTGGGTGCTCTCCTGCCCTCCAGACAGCAGCCAGCGCTTGGAAGTCGGCTGCCCGCTGACGCATGCTGCACGGCGCCGATGGCCTCGCTCTCCCTCAGCACGCTTCGCGCCCAGCTCGTGGAACAGGTGCGCATCACCGCGGGCGGGCTGCCCTCCACCTATTGGTTGCTGTGGGTCGGCACGCTGGTGAACCGGCTGGGCACCTTCGTGATGCCGTTCCTGGCGCTCTACCTCACCCGGGAGCGGGGCTTCACCGCGGAGCAGGCGGGCTTCGTCGCCGCGCTGCACGGTGCCGGCGTGGTGGTGGCCGGCCCGGTGGGTGGCGCGCTGGCGGATCGCTTCGGGCGGCGCACCGCGCTGTGCCTGGGCCTGTGGCTGGGCTCCCTAGCGATGCTCTTCCTGGGCTTCTCGCGGGACATTATGTGGATCCGCGTGGCCGCCTTCACCCTCGGGGTGCTGGGAGACCTGTACCGGCCCGCCGTCTTCGCGGCCGTCTCGGACGTGGTGCGCCCCGAGGACCGCACGCGCGCCTTCGGACTGCTCTACTGGGTGGTGAATGTGGGCTTCGCCATTTCGCTTCCCCTGGCGGGAATGCTGGCCAAGGCGGGCTTCATCATCCTCTTCGTGGCGGACGCGCTCACCACCTTCGTCTACGGCTTCATCGTCTGGCTCAAGCTGCCCGAGACGCACACGCAGCGCGGCACCTCGCGCTCCGGGCTGCCCTCGCTGGCCCCTTTCAAGGACAAGACCTTCCTGAGCTTCTGGCTGCCCAGCTTCCTGGTGGCCTTCATGTTCTTCCAGTCGAACGTGGCGCTCGCCCTGGACCTGGGCCAGCGCGGCTTGAGCACCTCGGAGTTCGGCCTGGTGATGTCCGTCAACGGCGTGCTCATCGTGGCGCTGCAACCGTTCGTCGGGCGCGGCGTCGGCCGGTGGCGCCGCTCCACTGTGCTCGTGGCGGCGGCGGCCCTCACCGGCTTGGGCTTCGGCCTGCACAGCCTGTCATTCACCATGTTGCTGGCCATGGTGGCGGTGGCGGTGTGGACGCTGGGCGAGATCCTCAGCGCGGCGGTCTCCCCCTCGGTGGTGGCGGACCTGGCGCCGCCGGAGCTGCGCGGCAGCTACCAGGGGGCGTACGCCATGAGCTGGGGGCTGGCCTCCTGCGTGGCGCCCGCGGTGGGAGCGTGGGTGCTGGACCACCACGGCGGCTCCCTGCTGTGGGGAGGCTGCCTGCTGGTGGGACTGCTCGCGGCCGCCTGGCACATGTCCATCGCGGATGCCCGGCGCCGTCACCTGGAAGTGCTGCGCACGCGCCACGTGGGAGTCAGCACGAACGTGGACTGACGCCTCGCCGCGGTGGCAATGGGCTAACGTCCCAGGCCATGCACCTGATGCGCGAGTCCACTGCCCTGCTGCTCCTGTGTTTCCTCACGGTGGGCTGTACCCGTAGCACCTCTCCGGTGCCGCCTCAGGCCCCCCGTGCTCCCACCCCGGAAGAGGTGGCCCGCTTCCAACAGGCGGGGCTGGCCGCGCCCGCGACGGCGCCGGGCCAGACGGACACCGGCACGGTGGACCTCGCGGAGCTGCGGGACTCGGTGGCGGATCCGAAGGTGCTCACGGATGAGGAGGTTCAGGAGCTGCAGCCCCCGAGCCTCGAGGAGCAGCAGCCCCGGAGCCTCGAGGAGCTGCTGATGGAGGCCCCGGCTGAGGGCCCCGGGGGTGCGTCCGAAACAGCCATGGAGATGAGGGAGGAAGCGGAAACGGCCGAGGGCGTCGTCGTCGAAGGCGTCGTCGGAGGCGTGCTCGGCGGCAGGGTTGGCGGTCAGTCCGAGAGCGCGGCCGCCCCCGCCGTGGCGGCACCCGCTGGGGAGCCGGCTGAGCCCAAACCCGCGCTGGCGGACAAGAAGAAGGCGAAGGGCAGCGAGGAGGACGATGAGCTGCCCACGCCGGTGCTGCCGAAGGTGGAGGCGGCGCCCCGGGCCGCCAAGGTGCTGGTGACGGATGAGTCCGGGCGCTACCAGCCGCTGAAGACGCGGGCGGTGCGCGTGGTGACCTATATCCAGGGAGCGCGGGCGCGCACGGTGGTGGACTACCTGTTCGAGAACGAGACGCCGCGCACGCTGGAGGGCACCTTCTATTACCCGCTGCCCGGTGGAGCCACGGTGGCTGGCTTCGCGCTGTACTCGGGCGCGGTGGAGGTGGACACGCCCTCGCTCTTCCAGTCGTCGGAG
>DASVVJ010000457.1:0-2566 GCA_036389955.1 Myxococcaceae bacterium | reverse complement strand
GGGCGTTGATGCGGTCCTCGGACGGCCGAGGCTTCGGAAGCGGGTGGTCCGTGTGGAGGGACTCTTGCCGGAGCTGGACGGCTACCGCATCGGGCAGATCTCCGACGTGCACTGCGGGCCGCATGTGCCCGAGGAGCGGGTGTCCTCGTGGGTGGCGCGGCTCAACGCGCTGGAGCTCGATCTGGTCACCGTTACCGGCGATTTGATCACCCATGGCTCCTCGCACGTGGAGGCCGTGGCGCGGGCGCTCGGGGGGCTGCGCGCGAAGGATGGGGCTTATGCGTGCATGGGCAACCACGACTACTTCACCGACGGCGAGCACCTGGTGAGGGCCCTGGAGCGGCAAGGGCTGGCGGTGCTGCGCAATCGCGGGGTGGTGGTGGAGCGGGGCGAGGCCCGGCTGTACGTGGCGGGGGTGGACGACACGTGGACTTCACGCGCCGATCTGTCCCGGGCGCTCCGGGACCGGCCCGACGGAGTGCCCACCGTGCTGCTGGCGCATGACCCGGACCTGTTCCCCGCGGCGCAGGCGCGCGATGTCGAGCTGACGCTCTCGGGGCACACCCACGGTGGCCAGCTCGGGGTGCCGGGGATCCGCCGTCTCTCCCTGGCTCGGCTGATCACCCGGTGGACCGCGGGGCTGTACCGCCAGGGCCGCTCGTGGCTCTATGTGAACCGGGGGGTGGGCACCACCGGGCCGCCGGTGCGGCTGGGCGCTCCTCCCGAGCTGGCGGTCATCACCCTGCGCCGGGCGTGAGCTAGACCGGACGCGGCCGCGCCCCGGAGCCCAGCAGCTCCTTCACGCGCTGGATGACCGCGGGCACCACCTCGCCAATGCCGGCCGAGATGCGCAGGTCCGCCGCCTTGTCGAACGGTGTCTCTCCGCGGTTGAGCAGGATGAGCCGCGCGCCGGACTCCAGCGCGCGCAGCGGCATGTGGCTCGCGGGGGAGACCACCAGCGAGGAGCCGATGGCGAAGAACACATCGCTGCGCTCGGAGTGCTCGAAGGCCTGCTCCAGCTCGCGCACCGGCAGCGGATCCCCGAAGTTGACGATCGAGGAGATGATCCGGCCCGAGCAGTCGGGGCAGACCGGCTGGCCCTTCTTCACGCGCTGCGTGCGGTAGCCCTCGCCCCACTTGCGCACGTCCCAGCCGACCTGCTTGCGCGGGAAGCGCCCGTCACACTCCAGGCAGCGCATGAGCTTGCTGTTGCCGTGCAGCTCCGCCAGCTTCTCCAGCGGGAAGCCCGACTCCAGGTGGAGCCCATCCACGTTCTGCGAGATGAGGAAGGGCAGCTTGCCCATCCGCTCCAGCTCTACCAGGGCGTAGTGCGCGCGGTTGGGAGCAATCTCGGACGGGGCCTTGCCCCAGGCCGGAGGCGGCAGCCCCGCGTCGCGGCGGGTCCACACCCCATCCGGCCCCCGGAAGTCCGGCAGGCCCGAGTCGGTGCTGATGCCCGCGCCGGTAAAGGCGACCAGGTGCTTGCTGGCGGCGATCCACGTCGCCGCCTTTTCAATCTGTGCGGTCAGTTCGGTTGTCATGGTCCTGTCCTCCTGGCGTCGCGAGCGCCCTGGGTGGAGCGGCCCGGAGCCACTCGCAACCGGGGGACACGCCGGAAGAGGTTCCGGGCGCCGCGCCAGCGGTTATGGTTCAACCCCGCGAAAACAGAGGATCATTTCCTTCCGGCAGCCGCAGAGCAGCCAGGCAGTGGAGCGCCTGGGCTCACCCAGCCGATGGGAGCCAGAGCGCGGCGGCATCACACGGCAGCTCCCGGGGAAATTTCGGCAGGCGCACGCGCTCGAAGGCCTTCACTTCGTCCCAGTCGCGCGGGGAGGGCTGTCCGTCCTCGACGGTCCACAGGTCTGCCTCGAGCCCGTCGACGTAAGCCTCGAGCCACGGGCCCAGATTCCTCGCTTCGATGACGCGGTTTCGGAGAACCTGGGCCAGCGTGTCCAGGGCGATGGCCAGCGCGTCAGTCATGGGCGCTCAGCGTGCGCGGGCGTTCTTCGCCTGTTCACGAGGAGAGGCCGGAGGGGCCTCACGGACGGGCTTCTCGGCGGGCGCGGATGCCGGGACCTGGGGAGCGGAGAGGTGGTTGGCGGCGCCTCGGGTGACCACGGCCTGAGCGACGATGTGGAGCTGCTGCTGTGCGGCCACCGTGTTCATCAAGGCGAGGCCCACGGCATGCACCGAGGCCTGGTAGAGGTTGGCGATGGCGAAGTCGGGCGCATGGTCGAGCAATGCCTTGGAGGATTGTTCGGCCTGAGTGAGCAGGGCCTCGGGCGAGGGCGCCACCACCGGGGCTGCCACGGGTGAGGGGGCTGCTTCCGGAGGGGTTCCCGCTGTGGCAGCGGAGGCAGGGGCTTTGCCCGTGGCGGGGCTGGAGGTGGCCACGCCTCCCGCAGAGGCCAGCGTGAGGATGTGCTGCTGCTGCTGCTGGAGCACGAGGTTCAACGTCCTGAGGGCGTTGGCGCTGGCGTCCACGATGGCCGTCAGCTCCCGGGCGAAGTCATGAGCACTCTTGTTCATGGTGTGCCTCCCTTCACTTCGGGCCATAGGGGCTCAC
>DASVVJ010000456.1:0-12325 GCA_036389955.1 Myxococcaceae bacterium | reverse complement strand
GTTGAGGTACGCGACGATCGCGTCCACCTCGGCGTTCGACAGCAGGCTCTCCGGGAAGGCTGGCATGGCGCCCATGCCCTTGCGGATCTGCAGGTGCATCGCGGCACCCGGCAGCGGCTTGTTGTTGATGGCAGGGCCCAGGCCCGCCGCTCCTCCCGGGTGACAGTGGTGGCACTGCGCCATGAAGAGCTGCTCTCCCTGCCGCTCCTGCTCGGTGAGCTGCACCGGCGGGCCGAAGGGAATTCCTCGCCGCGCGGGACCACAGGCCGCCACCGTGGCGACCCCGAGCACTGCGGCGATGCGGACGAGGTTTCTCATTGCCCCTGGCCCTCCGGTACTCGGGTGACGCGCCAGAGCACGCCCGTCTCCTTGAAGGGCTTCATGTTCTTCTGCTCATCGAGCGTCAGCACCCCGAAGTCCACGATGTAGAGCGCGCCGCCGCTGGGATCGAACCGTGCGTCCATTGGCCGCTCGAGCCCCGCTCGCCCCAGGCGAGACGCGGGACCGCCACTGCCCTTGTCCAGGTTGGCCACGAAGTCCTGGATGACGCCCGTGGCCACATCCACCCGCACCACCTTGAAGCCCACCGGGCCAAACACCTTGCCCGTGTTCGGCGTCAGGTCTCCGAATTGCGCGATGAAGGCATGCCCCACGTAGCCGAAGGCCTCGCTGCGCGAGAAGTCGAAGCGATTGGAGGACGAGTGCACGCCCAGCCTGGCCACGGGCTGGGGCGGTGTGCCCGGAGCCACCTGGAAGAGCGCTCGGGGCGCCTCCTTCTGGCCCGGGGGCTTGTGCCACTCCTGGTTCACCGCCCGGCCACCCGAGAAGTCGGGCCAGCCGTACCAGGTTTCCGGTTTCACCTCCCAGAGCACGTCGGGAGCCCCGTAGATCGAGCGGCTACCCCGCAGGTCGTAGCCGTTCTCCGTGGCATACAGCCGGCCGCTCGGTGAGAACGCGAGGCCATACGGGTTGCGGAAGCCCCACGCCACCAACTCAGGCGTGGTGGCATCCGGTGCCAGCCGGAAGATGGCGCCCGAACAGGGCACCTGGCCGGAGATGCTCTGGCCCGACTCCGTCGCCGTGCCGAAGGGAACGAAGGCCCCGGTGGTGGCTTTGTCGTCCGGCTCGGGCGTGAGCGGGTTGTCGCTCGTGTAGTTGATGCCGTTGAGAATGACGTCCTGGCAGGCAATGTCGTGGAACTTCGGGTGGCGCTTCAGCCAGCCCATGTCCGCGTTGTCCGCGCCCACCACTCCCGAGTTCGTCGCCGTGCCCACGCTGAAGTACAGCGAGCCGTCCGGACCGATGGCTGGCCCGTTGGTGTGGTGGTCGCCCATGCTCGGCAGGCCCGAGACGAGAGGGGTGATCTGCCCGTCTGGCGTCACCCGGATGATGCGGCCTCCTTCTTTCTCGCCGCCCTCGGCGATGAAGAAAGAACCCTGGTGGAAGGTGACACCCGTCCACGGCGGGTGCGAGCCCTTCGCCACCACTGTGTGGCGCCCATCCGCCTCGATGCGCAGCAGCCGCGCTTCAGTGAAGTCCTCGCCGTAGCTGTAGCCGGACTCGATGACGTGCGGCTGGCCCTCGGCGTCGAACGCCACGCCTGTGGGGTAGGTGAGGCTCGTGGCCACCACTTCCAGGCGGTAGCCCGGTGGAAGCGCCACATCCGCGGGCTCCACGCGCCGTGGTGGCGTGAACTGGGCCTCACCGCCTCCGCGCGAGGAGATGAGGCTGAAGCAGCCGGGCAGCCACAACAGGGCCGCGGCCATCGTGCTCAGCCGGGCAGACAGGAAAGAACGCATCAATCGTGAGCGCCTTCAAGAAGACGGATGAACCCGTAACCGACCGTAAAGAGGGCGCTTGGTGCGGGCAAGCCCACCGGGAGCGAGGGTTACCTCGATGACGGCCTTCCCGGCGGATGTGTCCGCCGCTCGTCACTTCATCGCGTCACCTTGTTCCATCGGTCAGACGAAGCGCCTCGTGAGGCAGGCAGGCAGACAGACGAATTCAGCTTCGTTCATACGTTAGTGCCAGATGACTGTCCCTTCATTGGAGGTGGATTGGCTGTGGAAGGATTTGTCAGCACGACACACTTCCCGCAGATCCAGCCACAGCAGGCCAGCATCCTGCTGGTGGATGATCACCCGTCCAACCTGCTCGCCCTGGAGGCAATCCTGGAGGCACTCGGGCAGCGGCTCGTCAGGGCAACCTCGGGTGTGGAGGCACTGCGTCATCTGCTGACCGAGGACTTCGCGGTCATCCTCCTCGACGTGCAGATGCCGGGGCTGAATGGCTTCGAAACGGCCAAGCTCATCCGCCAGCGGCAGCGCTCGCGCTATACCCCCATCATCTTTCTCACCGCCTACAGCCGCGACGAGGCAGACCAGGTCCACGGCTACGAACTCGGCGCGGTGGACTATGTGGTGAAGCCGTTCAACCCGGATGTGCTGCGGTGGAAGGTGGAGGTCTTCGTCACGCTCCAGCTCCAGCAGAAGCAGCTGCAGCAGCAAGAGGCCGCGCTGTGGGAGCTCGAGCGGGAGGTGCTCGCGCGGCAGAGCGAACAGCGCTTCCGCACCCTGGTGGACGCGCTGCCGCTGTTCGTCTGGGCCATGCTGCCCGATGGGGCCATCACCTACACCAACCGGTGCTGGCTGGAGTACGCGGGGCTGACCGCCAAGCAGGGCCGGAGCTGGGACGTCATCGACAACGTCTTCCACCACGAGGACCTGCCGCGTGCGCGCGACGCCTGGGCTCATGCGTACCGCACCGAGCGCCCCGTCGAGGTGGAGTACCGCCTGCGCCGCAGCCAGGACGGCAGGTACCGCTGGTTTCTCGGCCGCATGTTGCCGGAGCGGGACGAGCAGGGAGCGTTGAGCGGCTGGGTGCTCTCCGCCACGGACATCGAGGACAGCCGGCGCGCCATCGAGGAGCTGCGCGCCACCAGCGAGGCCAAGGACGTGTTCCTCACCATGGCGGCGCATGAGCTGCGCACCCCGTTGCAGGCCGCGCGCGGCTTCGTTCACCTGGCCCGTAAGAAGGCCGGGCCCCGCGTGGAGCCTGGCGTGGAACGCGCTCTTCAGGGCCTGTCACGCAGCGTGGACCGGATGGCCCGGCTGGTGGAGAACCTGCTGGATGTGGGCCGGCTGCAGAGCGGCGACCTGGGACTGGAGACGCGACAGGTGGACCTGCTTGGGCTGCTGAGCGAGGTGGCCGAGCACCTGCGCCCGCTCGAGGAGAACCGGCGCATCGAGGTGCGGGCACCCCGGGGGCTGATGCTGGAGGGAGACCGCGAGCGGCTGGACCAGGTCTTCACCAACCTGATGTCCAACGCCCTGCGCTACTCGCCCGAGGGTGGCCCCATCATCGTGGAGGCGCGAGAGGAGCACGGGCAGATCCACATCACCGTGAGGGACCATGGGTTGGGCATTCCTCAGGACAAGCTGCCCGTCATCTTCGAGCGCTTCGGGCGGGCCCATGGCACCGCGTACGGAGGCCTGGGGCTGGGGCTGACCATCGCCCGGGGAATCGTCGAGCGCCATGGCGGGCGCATCTGGGCCGAGTCGGCTGGCCGCGCGGGAGAGGGCAGCACCTTCCACGTCGTGCTGCCCCGTCAGCCGCAAGCGGGGGCCTGAATAAGAAACGCCGCGCAATCGGCAGGGGGAGGAACCGATTGCGCGGCGTGAATCCGGCGACGAACTACACTGCCGGACGCGACACCTCCACAATACCGAATCCCGAGCCGCCGTAGAAAGTATTGAGAGGCTGGGCGGTCCCGAAAAAGATTCTCGCCCGTATTTTTCAGGCTCAGCCCGTCTTCTTCTCGCGGGAGCGGGCCTTGGCGTGGGCCTTGTCGAAGCCCTCGTAGAAGCGCACGGCCTGCTCGCCCACCGCCTGGATGTGCTGGTTGTTGAGGTAGGCGGTGATGGGGGCGGCCACCAGCGGCATGGCGCGGCCCAGGGTGGGCAGGCCACCCTTGACCATCAGCTTCGCGACCAGCCCCCCGAGCACCTTGGGGCTGGAGCGCTGCAGCGGACCCATGCCGTTGGCGTAGCCGAACAGGTCCAACAGCTCCGTACGGGCGCGCTCGCTCTTGAGGTTCACCTTGTAGACGGTGGCCACGTCCACCAGGAGGATGATCTGCAGCCACGCCATGAAGAGCAGATCCGCCGGCACGGAGATGAGGCCGAACACGCCGCTGACGCCGCCGGCCATGCCCGCCAGCGCCTTCTTGCCGTCAATCAGGTGCTGCGCCAGCTCCTTAGGGCCCGCCGAGGGGTAGCGCTTCTGCAACTCGTCCACGCGCAGGCGTGAGCGGGCGATCTCCTGCAGCACGATGTCGGACAGCTTGGCCCCGGCCAGCTTCTTCGCCTCTGCGGGGTTGAGCTGCTTGAAGCTCTCGTTGAGGCTCGAGATGCGCTCACGGAACGAGTCGTAGAAAGCCATGGTCTCTTAATAACCCCGCTCGGACAGATAGAGGTCCACCAGCGCGCCCTCTTCGTACCAGGCGTGACGCATCTCCGAGTTGAACCAGCGCGAGTCCGGCTTGGCACCGCGGATCTCCAGCTTCACCCGGTTGGTGCCGGTGTCGATGACCGCCGCGCGCGCCTTGCACGCCGAGCCGGGCTCATCGCCGTAGCCGCCCTCGATGCACACCTCGTCCCCCACGGCCAGCCGCCGGGTGTACTCGGTGCCCAGGTAGCGCGCGTCCTCGCAGCCGGGGCGGGGCGAGGACTTGCCCAGCGCCTTGCACCGGTCGTTCTCGGGAGCCTTGAAGACAGGGACGTTGGAGCCGAAGAGAGGGTCCTCGTCGCGTTGGTCCCGCCGGGTCTCGATGGAAGAGCAGCCCAGCCCGGCGACCAGCAACCCAGAAACCACCCACATCCTCCTCATCGTGTTTTTCCTCCGGAGCAGCCGCTCCACCTGCTGATCTGAACGCAGGCGAGCATGGCAGAGGGCGCGCCGGGGGGTAAAGCGCGCCCTCCTGTCCGGGGCGGGCTTATTTCCGGAACTGAAGCAGCTGGTTGAGGTTGAGCGGCAGGCTCTGGGCGCCGGAAGTGACGCGCCCATCCAGCCGCACCTGCGCATTGCCACCCGAGCGCAGCGCGCTGGCGGCCGAGGCGGCCTTCAGGAAGTTGATGGTCAGCGGCAGCGTCACCTGGCGGTTACCCCGGCCCTCGAGCAGGCCGAGATCGCCGGTGGACAGGGTGCCCACACTGGCGCCCGCCACCTTGAGGTCCCCGGCGATGCCGGCGATGGGCAGCGGGAAGCTGTTGCGGTTGGTGATGGTGAGGGGGAACTCCACGGTGGCGCCGCTGAGCGTGACGTTGCTGATGCGCGGCGACTCGAACTGGACGTTGGGCAGCTTCGGAATCTCGAAGGTGCCCTCCTTCTCCAGGGGGAAGGAGAGGACGCCTATCGGCGTGTCGATGCCCACGCTGCCCTGGACCTTGAAGTTGGCCGCGTCCTTGGTGAGGAACGTCTCCACGGCGGGGACGATGTCAGCGAACTTCACGTTGGCGGGGAAGACGAGTTCGCTGCTGTCGCGTGCCTTGAGCTGCAGGCCCTTGCGCGGAGCGCCGGCCACCACCTGCTTGCCCTCGACGAAGAAGGCGTAGTCCACCTTGGCCAGCGACAGGCCGAAGGTGTTGGGGTTGTCCACCTGGTAGACGACGTCCACGGTGGCGTCCGAGAGCGAGGCGCTCGACAGGCGCGCCGTCTTGAAGGTGAGGCGCGGCTTCTTGAAGAGCTTCTTGAGCGTGGCGCAGCCAGTGAGGGTGAGGAGGCTCAGGGCCAGCAGGACGAGGAGCGGTCGTTTCATCATGAGCATGGGCTTAGCAGTGGACGGGACGGACGGGGATGGGATTCAACGCCTCAGAATAGAGGGTGCGAGGTGCGCCGGGCATCCCGGGGTGGTAAGTCCGGGCTTCGAGAACGATGGAGGATGTGCGTGCGCACACGTGCGCTCTTATTGGCAGTGGTGGGCCTGGTGGTGGCCTGTAGCCGTGGTGGCTCGCAGCAGACCGAGCGCCGGCTGGCGCTAACGTCGTGCCGCGTCGAAGGCCTGGAGTACCAGTCCCTGTGCGGCACCCTGGAGGTATTCGAGGACCGGGTGGCGAAGCAGGGGCGCAAGATTCCCCTGCGCGTGGTGGTGGTGCCGGCGCTGGCTTCCACGCCCGAGCCGGAGCCGCTGGTGCTGCTGGCGGGAGGCCCCGGGCAGGCGGCCTCGGAGACCGGGGCGCTGATGAAGATGGTGGATCGCATCCACCGCAACCGGGACATCCTGCTGGTGGATCAGCGGGGCACGGGAGGCTCCAACGCGCTGAAGTGCAACCCGGACTCGCCCGACGCGGGGCTGGCGGCGAAGTACGACGACGCGTACCGCGAGGAGGAGTTCCGCAAGTGCGTGGCGGGCTATGACGCGGATCCGCGCCTGTACACCACGCCCATCGCGATGGACGACCTGGACGAGGTGCGCGAGGCGCTGGGCTACCCGAAGCTCAACCTGTGGGGCGTGTCGTACGGCACGCGGGCGGCGCTGGTGTACATGCGCCAGCACCCGGAGCGCGTGCGCACGGCGATCCTCGATGGGGTGGCGCCGATGAGCCTGTATCTGCCGCTCTACATGCCGCGGGATGCGCAGCGGGCGTTGGACCTGCTCTTCGAGCACTGTGAGAAGGACGCGAGCTGCACGAAGGCGTTCCCGGAGTTGCGGCCTCGGGTCAAGGCGCTGCTGGAGCAGATGGAGCAGCAGCCGGTGAAGGTGACGGTAGACCACCCGCTCACGGGCGTGCCGGAGGAGATCACCCTGACGCGGCGGGTGTTCCTGCAGATGGTGTTCGGCCAGCTCTACTCGCCGGAGGTCGCGATGCTGGTGCCGCTGATGCTGGACCGGGCGACGAAGGGAGATTGGGCGCCGTTCGTCGCGCTGAGCCAGGGCGTCTCGGGCGGGCTGAGCAACACGATCAGCCACGGCATGTTCTTCTCGGTGGTCTGCGCGGAGGACGCGCCGTTCATCACCGACGAGGCCATCCAGAGCGCGGCGGCGGGCACGTGGTTCGGCGAGCAGATGGTGCGCAACATGCTCGAGCCCTGCAAGGTGTGGCCGAAGGGCACGCTGCCCGAGGGCTACCGCGAGCCGGTGAAGTCCGGGGTGCCCACGCTGCTGCTGTCGGGAGAGCTGGACCCCATCACTCCGCCCGTGTGGGGGGAGGACGCGAAGAAGACGCTGTCCAACAGCCTGCACGTGGTGGTGCCCGGGGTGGGGCACAACACGTCGGGGCTGGGCTGCATCCAGTCGTTGATGGCGGAGTTCGTGAAGCAGGGCAGCCTGGAGGGACTGAAGCCCTCCTGTGGCCCGGAGCTGAAGCGCCCGCCGTTCTTCACCTCGTTCGCCGGGCCGGTGCCGTGAGCGAAGGTGTTACCCTGGTGTAGGTATGTGGTAGCGTCCACTGATTGTGAACACAGCTCTGGAGCAGTTCCTCAAGGCAGCGGACCAAATCGCGGGTGTGGCGCGGTTCGACGTCATCCGGCTAGGTATTGTTGCCACAAATACCACTGCTAATCCGAGCATCATCGTCGCCCTAAGTGCGATGCTAACCCGAGGCGCGCTAGAATCCACACCGCTTCCAACGCTCAATGCGGGACCTATCACGGCATTTCAACTCCACGTCCCGATGAGGGAGTTGCATCCGCTCTTGCATCAACTGGAGCAGGGTAAACTCGAACGGATAAGAACGCCTGACGGTAAAGAGGTAGAGTTCGCACCTGTACTGGTTGTGCCAACAGAGATGATGAAGGAGGGGAGTTGGTACTTTGACCGCAGCTCGTCTTTTATCTTCGGACCTTCCTGCAAGGTATATTCAAGCGGCAATCGCTTAAGAGGTATCATTCAGTTCGATGAGTTGACTGATACGTTGATCGCAGAAGAGTCGGAGTATGCTTATGCATCTCTTGCGCGCGTCATTAAGGCATTTACCGGTCTTCAGGTTGGGCGTTCAGGTTGGAATCAGCAGTGCCAAATCGAGTGTGTTGTGCCATGGCCAATATATTCGATAGCGGCTAATCGCTTGGGAAGCACTACACAGGTGGTAGTTGAGGGAATCACGGGGCTTGATTCATCAAAATTCATTTTGAATGTGGAGGGTGGGCACAAAGACCATAAATTGGATGCGACGCTCCTGCGGTGGCAAATAGCTGCTGCTGCGGCCGGTGATAAGGCGACATATACAACGCGATTCGATGTGGAGGATAGTGAGCCCGCTGCGGTAAATTTTTATGTAGCCAAAGTCCCGATTGTCCAATTGCGCGCTGATGTTCGTCGGGAGGAAGCGCCAATTTCTTCTTCGCCAGTCAGAGACTTGCTTGAGTCTGTCTCATGGCATGGCATTCATCAGCCTCGTGAGGAGCCTCAACATGTTGAGGCACATCAAGATTCGCGTTTGATAGGACTGAGGGTCTCCGGCTTCCGATTGCTTCAGTCGGTTGAACTCAAGTGGGCTCCGCCGTTCGTTGTCATTGTTGGTCCCAACCAGAGTGGGAAGAGTTCGGTCTTAGAGGCGCTGCAGCTTCTCTCAGAGGCAGCAAAGGGCGAACTTTCCGAAGCTCTGGTCAGGCGTAGGGGAGGGCTTGGGGCGGTGCTGACTAGGGGAGGGCGAAACTCAACCGTGACATTGGAGGCCGACCTCGGAACTCCTGAAACCCCTGCGGTGCGATATCGGCTCTCTGTCAGCCCGGTGGGATCTTATGATTTCACCGTAGCCGACGAACAACTTTCTCAGCAAGTGGATGGTCGATGGGAACCGCTTTTGGTTCGAAGGGGACATCAAGCCACTCTGGCTGGTGTCTCCCTTTCTGTCCCAAACGAGCGAGAATCCATGCTCTCCCAACTCGGTATCACCCATCCGCTCATTGAAGTCATTCGTACCTCCTTGGCCGCCATTGCCATTTATCCCTACTTCCGAACAGGTGCTGCTTGGGCAGACCTTGAGGCTGTTCCTATGCGCCGACCAGCACGTCTGGAGCCTGGCGCCCGTCTGAATCGGTCAGGCGATAATTTAGCAGCAGCCCTCTTCTCAATGCGCGATGAGCGCCCTGAAGACTGGGACGAATACTTAGGAATCGTTCGACTCGCGTTTCCCAACCTTAAAGATTTGCGCATGCCCGCGGTCAGCCGTGGTTCCGTTCAGCTTTTCTGGGATGACATCTCAGGACAATCGTTCGATGCGGCTGAACTCTCAGACGGTACGCTTAGCTTCTTGGCCATTCTCTGCGCCCTCTTTCAACCAGGTAGCGCGCTCATTGCCGTGGATGAACCTGAGCAGCACCTGCACCCCGATGCACTACGGCGTCTTGTTGGAGCTGCTCGCTCTCTTTCAGATCGCCAGCCTATTCTCTTTACGACTCAATCGGATGCGCTCATTGGCCTGTTGGATGACGCCCCTGAATCCGTGGTTGTCGCAAGCCGCGGACCGGGGGGCTCCATATTGGTGCGCCCTGATTCAGGGCAGCTTCAAGAGTGGCTCAAGACGTTCAGCCTTCGCGAAATGCGCAGAGAATTGGAAGGTTGGAGCCCTGAATCATGATTCGCGTCCACCTCATCACTGAGGACCGGACCGGAGGGGGGCTGGATGAAGTGGTCCAGGCTTGTGTCCAGGCCCAGCGCGCTGAATCGGGCAAAGGCCCTCTCGGCTTCTCCCGGATGAAGGGGAATGTTGATGGCGCGGCGCAGTTGCTCAAGCAGTGCGAGAAGTACGAACTTTATCGCTTCAATTACTCCCCTCGGTTCGATCATGTCTTTTACGTGATCGATGCACGCAATGCCTGGCGGTTGCCCCAACTTGGGGTCAGTGCCCCAGAGCCTCCTCTCAGCCAGTCATTGCCCTCCTTTCTTGATAAAATGAAGAAAGGTATGGAGGCTATAGGGCGTGGTTTACGTACCCAGGATGAGTGGGCACGTATCGCGGAGGGATTCCATCCACATGTGCTCGTCTGGGAGCGTGAGTCTCTCATTCTTCCGGTGGCAGACCGGTTGGGACTGGGCGACGCTGTGCATGACGTTTATGGAGAGCGCCAAGCGGCGGAGAATCTTAGCCAGCGGCTTCGACGCCTCCGGAACCGCAAGTACGACAAAGCTATCCATGGTCCACAGTTCCTTGGGCAGATAGCTCGGGATGCCTCCTTGCGTGCTGTTGTTCTCGACTCAAACCCGAGTCTGCGCGCTCTCGTCCATGAGATGGTGGCTTTATGACGGTAGAGAGAGCCCGCAGTGATTGCGGAGGCCACTACTGGTTGAAGGATGATGGGGAGAGCGCTCGATGATTGAAGTGCGCAACCTGCACAAGCGCTTCGGCGCGGTGACGGCGGTGGAGGATGTGTCCTTCTCCGCGGCCGATGGTGTCGTCACCGGCCTGCTGGGCCCCAATGGCGCCGGGAAGACGACGACGCTGCGGATGCTCTACACCCTCATCCGCCCGGATCGGGGCAGTGCCCTGGTGGATGGAATCGACGTGGCCGAGCGTCCCATGGACGTGCGCCGTGCCATTGGCGTGCTGCCGGATGCGCGCGGCCTCTACCCGCGCCTCACCGCCCGCGAGCACGCCCGCTATGCCGGTGAGCTCCACGGCCTGTCCGGCGCCGCGCTGGAGAAGCGCGTGGATGAACTCATCGAATTGCTGGACATGAAGGACATCGCCAACCGGCGCACCGAGGGCTTCAGCCAGGGCGAGCGCATGAAGGTGGCGCTGGCCCGCGCCCTCGTGCACGGGCCTCGCAATGTGCTGCTGGACGAGCCCACCAACGGCCTGGACGTGATGAGCACCCGCGCCGTGCGCACCCTCATCCGCCGGCTCAAGTCCCAGGGCCACTGTGTGGTCTTCTCCAGCCACGTCATGCAGGAGGTGGCCGCCCTGTGTGACCGCATCGTCGTTGTGGCGCGCGGCCGCGTGGTGGCCGAGGGCACTCCGGACGAGCTGCGCACGCGCACCGGCAAGGAGAGCCTCGAAGAGGCCTTCATCTCCGTCATCGGCACGGACCAGGGGTTGATGCAATGAGGAAGCTTGTCTCCACCGTCTTCCGCAAGGAGATGAAAGACCACCTGCGTGACCGCCGCTCGGTGGTGAGCGCACTGGCGGGCCCGCTCATCGGTCCGTTCATCTCCGGCATCCTGTTCATGCTGATGGCCTCCTGGTACAGCGAGGCCAAGCCGCTCGAGCTCCCCGTGGTGGGCCGCGAGCACGCCCCCAGCCTCATCGCCTTCCTCCAGCGTCACGGGGCCACCCTCACCGAGGTCCCCGCCGACTACGAGGCCCTCATCCAGGCCGGCAAGCTCGACGCGGTGCTCATCATCCCCGAGGACTACGGCAAGGACTTCACCGCGGGGCACACCGCCTCCCTCCAACTCGTGGTGGACAACTCGCGCAACCAGGCCCGCGTCACCATCCGCCGCGTGCGCAACCTGCTCGAGGGCTACTCGGGAATGCTCGGCAGCCAGCGCCTGTGGGCCCGGGGCGTGTCCCCCGAGCTGGCCATGCCCGTGCGCGTGGACGAGGTGGACCTGGCCACCCCCGAGCGCATGGCCGCCAACGCCCTGCAGACAATTCCCATCTTCGTCGTCTTCGCCGCCTTCATGGGCGGCATGAACGTCGCCATCGACGCCATGGCCGGAGAGCGCGAGCGCGGCTCGCTGGAGCCCCTGCTCATCAACCCCGTGCACCGCGGCGCCGTGGTGGTGGGCAAGTGGCTCACCACCGTGGTGATCGCCTGCACCGCCGTGCTGGTGTGTCTGGGCGCCTTCCTCCTGGTCATCAACCGTGTACCCCTGCAGGACCTGGGGGTGAAGGCACGCTTCGATCTGCCCGCCGTGCTGGGCATGCTCGCGGCGGTGGTGCCGCTGACATTCTTCGCCTCGGCGGGGCAGATGCTGGTGTCCACCTACGCGCGCTCCTTCAAGGAAGCGCAGACGTACATTCAGCTGCTGCTCTTGTTGCCCATGATTCCCGGCATGGTGATGGCCATCTCGCCCGTGCAGAGCCAGACCTGGATGTACGTCATCCCCGTCTTCAGCCAGCAGCTCCTGGTGGGCGAGGTGCTGCGCGGACAGGCCGTGGGCGTGCTGCCCTTCCTCCTCGCCCTGCTGGGTGCCGCCGCTGCTGCCGCCCTGTGCCTGACCCTCACCACCCGCCTGCTGGCCGAGGAGCGCATCATCTTCGGCCGCTCCTGAGTGACGCGCCGCGTCCACGGGGCGCTCACGGTTTGTGAGGCCAGGGACTTTCGTTCCGCCACGGAGAGTGTGACTCTCCAGGTCATGCGGACGAGTTCGTTGACGCCCCCG
>DASVVJ010000455.1:0-12843 GCA_036389955.1 Myxococcaceae bacterium | reverse complement strand
CTCATGGCGGCGCCGTCGCAGGAACGCGAACAACTTGCCTGTTTGCTTCATACGCCCCAGGAAAAGCTCTTCCTGCTCGGACACCTCCTGCGGCGGTGTCCATCGCCTGATCCCCATGGTCACCTCGGCTCCTGACGACGTATCAGGTAGGGTGTCCACCAGATCAGACCTCTCTGCCGCTGTCGATCCCGCTCGTAAGTGCCCGCAACCACTCGATCTCAAACTGATCGGTGCTCTAGGGTCTACTGGCGGTCCAGTTGAAGAGGAAGTTGCGGTGCTCTGCCCAGGTCTGGCCCACCGCCTTGCCCGCGGCCAGGCAGACGGACGTATGGTACGGGCCCGCCCCGTCGGTGGTGCGAAAACTGGCGCAGGTCCGGCCTCGGTCGGTTTTCCAGCGCCCGGCGAGTATCTCACTGTTGTAGAACGATCCCGTCACCGTTCCATCGGGTCGAAGCGTCAACTCCATGGGCTGCGTGTAGGGCTTGGCCGGATCGGTTGCGAGATCGACAATCCAGCGGCCACCAAGGCCGGTCGGAGAAGCGGCGGCGACCTGTAGCGCCAGGAGCAGAGTCAGCATGGGCGCAAGCTCTCACAGCCAACCCTCGCCACGCAATGAGCAAGGGTAGCGATTCCGAAGGTTGCGGCATTTGGCGGCAGCTCCCGAGAACGGGGCAGGGGGAGGGCAGAGCGAATGGCGCAGCGCTGGGATGACGCTTTGAAAGCGGCGGGTTGTTTTGCTTTGAGGCAGCGGCAATCGAACCCGCCTGCAACCACAGATCCATGGCACTCCGCCCTCAGCGATCCTGACGCATCGCAAGGCGGATGGCGGAGTAACTCTCGTCTGCGGTGATTTCGCGAATGGCCCAGCTCGGAACGGCCAATGCTTCGAGTTCGGCGAGCGTGTGCGTTTCCACCTCCGCCACGATGATCCCGGCAGCGGCCGCCGGTACCTCCCAGACATCGATGCACCACGTCCATCCTTGCTCCAGCAGTCGGTAGCGCCGCTTGCGAGTACGAAGGCCGACGAGTGGTTCCAGGGCGGAAGCTTCGGCGTGTGGCAGATAGATCGTCGTCATCTGCCGCAAGCGCGGATCCGAGGGTGCATCGGGGTGAGGAATCTTCTGGCCCAACTTCGTGGCGACCCACTCACCCTCTGGTTTGTAGACGTGCCGCACGCGCAGGTGGCTTCCCTGGACATAGAGATCCTCGAGTACCTCGTATCCCTGGGGATCCACACCGTCGGGCAGGGTGGTCAGCAGGAAACGGCGCTCGTGCTCGATCCGTGCGTATTTTCGGAACGTCGGACGATCATTGGGCATGGAGGTGGGGGCGCTCGGAGCCATGGCAACGCTCGTCTATCAGGCCGCTCGAGCCGCGAACCCGTCTCCTTCGCTGGACCATGTGACGGCTGCGAAAGCTCCTCCCCCCGCACCCGCAGCGCCTGAAGTCGTGCGCGTATCGCCTCGTAAGCTGCTGGAAACGTACCAGGACAACGAGGTCGCAGCCGATATGAAGTACGGCGGTAAGCGCCTGCTGGAAGTGACAGGGCTGGTGCGTGAGATCCGCAAGGACGTCACAGGCACCGCGCTGGTTGCACTCGAAGCAGGCGACATGCTGCGTGCCGTTTTGTGCCGTGTGGAGGACGCGCAGCTGGCCGCCGTCGCTGAGCTGAGCAAGGGGCAGCTCGTGGCGATGCGAGGTGTGTCGCGCGGAATGGTGATGGAGAGCCCGGTCCTCGACCGGTGTCAGGTGGCTTGGGTTGGCACCAAGGATCGGAAGCAGCAGGGGGTCTGCTGGCCTGAGCCCACTGCCTTGTGAGCACCCGCTCGTCCTTGTGAGCACCCGCTCGTTCACCTTGTGTGGCGGTGCGAAATGGAATCGGAGCCTGCGGGAAAAGGCTCCGAGTGCGGTGTGCCCCAGGTGAAGAGCGTGCTCGATAAGCTGCAGCGGTGAGGCGGGGTAGCACTCTCCCCTTCGAGTCAGGCGGAGGGAAGGAGCCCAGAGTCTGTGCGACATGGCGCGCCGCCTTGTCTCTCCAGGCTCGTCTTCCTGGCCTTTCAGCTACGGCTGGATGGAGGTGCACGGAGACTGCGTCTGCCCGGCGACGCCGAAGCAGAAGTTCCGGGCGTTGGTGTCGCTGATGTCGTAGCAGTTGGACGGATAGTTGGGCGCCACGGCCATGCCGTAGCAGAGCAGCTGCGTGTCACGGTCCGTGATGCTCGTGCAGTAGCTCTGGTCCTGCGCCGACACGCCGTAGCAGAAGTTGCGCATGTTGGCGTTGGTGATGTCGCGGCAGTTGGACGCCCACTTGATCGACATCCCGTAGCAGGCCAGCTGCAGGTTGCGATCCGTGATCGTCGTGCACGGGCTCTGCGTCTGGCCGGAGAGCGCGTAGCACATCTGCCGGTCATCCGCGTTCACGATGTCGCGACAGTTGGAGGACCACTTGATGGAGATGCCGTAACAGGCGAGCTGCTGGTCCCGCCACGAGCTGTAGGAGAACGGGTTCCCGCTGCTCTGGGCAAACGACGAGGTTCCGAACAGCGCGAGCACGAGTCCCAACACGAAAGTAAGATTACGCATGATTTCTCCGGTGTGATTGTTTTAGGCGGTAACCATATAAAACCGACAATACTCGGATTCAAGTGAAATCCGTGTAACGTCTGGATAGACGCCGCTGCATTGAGTTCAGCGGAGTCAGCCTTGCCGCTCAGCGTCATGCTCATGGAGGTGGGCGCGATCGGAGCCATGGCAACGCTCGGCTATCGGGCTGCTCAGGCCGCCAACCAGAGGCTGCGCTGATAGTGCTGGCCATGGGCGAGGCGCCGCGAGAGGCTGGGCGGATCGTCAGAGCGAAGGAGCCCCCTTCCGAGGAGCGCTTGCACCGATTAGCCCCAGGCACCCGAGTTGGAGCGTGGCGAGTCAAGGCCTGGCAGGGCCAGGGCGCCTATGGTGCCGTTTACCGAGCCGAGCGGGTGGGGTGGAAGCGCTCGGAGCCCGGAGCGCTCAAGGTGTCGCTGTGGCTGTGGAACTGGCGCATGGAACGCGAGGTGGAGCTGCTGTCGCGGCTGAGCCACCCCAGCATCCCGCGCCTGTTGGACAGGGGAGGGTCGCAGCGGCCTTCGCGCCGTGAGTATCCCTTTTTCGTCATGGAGTGGGTGCAGGGCCTGCCGCTGTATGCCTGGGCCGAGCAACACGCACCTTCGGGTCAGCAGGTGTGCCGGGTGGTGGCCCAACTGGCGCGGGCGCTGGAGGCGGTGCATGCCGTGGGAGCGGTACACCGGGACGTCAAGGGCGACAACGTGTTGGTCCAGTTGTTGGACAGGCGCGCGGTGCTCGTCGACTTCGGCTCGTGCCACGTTCCCGAGACACAGCGGCTGACCTGGCAGTCACTGCCTCCGGTGACTCCGGAGTACCTGTCTCCCCAAGCGGTGCTGTTCTACATCCGCTTGCAGCACCATCCCGACAGCTATTACCCGCCCTCTCCGGCGGATGACCTGTATGCCTTGGGAGTGACGGCCTATCGTCTGGTGATGGGCCAGTACCCTCCGCGTATCGATGCGCGACAGGATGAGCAGGGCTGCTGGCAGGCGACGCGCCCGGACCCGAGGCCCCTGTTGGAGAGCAACCCCCGGGTGGAGCCGCCGCTGCGCGAAGTGATTGCCCGCTTGCTGTCGGACGCTCCCGAGGCGCGAGGGACGGCTTCGCAGGTGGCCGAGGCCCTGGAGGCTGCCGCGGGTGGTGCGGAGGCTCCCGCGCGTGCCATGCCCGCTGAGCGGACACGGGCCTGGAAGCCCTGGCTGGCGCTGGCGGCAGCGGCAGCCTGTGCTGTGCTCGTCTGGTTCTCACAGCCAGGCATGCCTGGGGCTTCAGACCCGCAGGCCCCAGATGCGGGCACGACAGCCGTAGGAGACACATCGCCCACGGCACCTCGAGCGTCCACTCCTTCCTCTGAGCAGAAGAAGCCTCTGGCCCAAGCACCTCTTCCCGAACCCCGGCCAGGACAGCCCAGGCCTGACGAGAAAGGCCGGTGTCCAGGACCCAGGCAGGTGGCCATCAATGGAGGCTGCTGGTTGGAACTACTCCCGATGAGCCCCGAGGAATGCACGGCGAACAGCTACGTGCTCTTCAAGGGCAGGTGCTTTGTCCCAGCGCAGCCGCCCCCCAAGAAGCCGCAGCCCACCTCGAGCCCGCCGGAAGCGCGTTGAACGGGTGCTGCACGGAACCCTCACCCCGTCCCTCTCCCGAGGGGAGAGGGGAGGTGTGCAACATTAGAGGCTCTCGAGCTGGAAGGTGAGCTGGCCCTCTCGCACCGCCACGCGTACGCGGTCGCCCGCGACGAACTCCCCGGCGAGGATGCGCTCGGCCAACGGGGCCTCCACCAACCGCTGCATCACCTGGCGCATGGGCCGCGCGCCCAACTGCGGATCGAACCCGCCCGACTTCAGCAGGTGGCCCACCACGTCCTCTCCGGCCACGTACTCGATGCCGCGCTCGGTCGACAGCCGCTTGCTGCTCTCTCCCAGCAGCAGCGTGGCGATGCGCGCCACCTCCGCCTCGCGCAGAGGCCGGAACGGCAGCCGCTCGTCGATGCGGTTCCACAGCTCCGGAGGCAGCGCCTTGCGCGCCGCTGAGCTGGCCGCTTCCGTGTCCGCCTGAGGACCGGCCGCGTCCGCGCCGAAGCCCAGCGGCCGCCCCGCGCGCGAGAAGGCCTCCGCGCCCAGGTTCGTCGTCATGATGACGACGGTGTTAGAGAAGTCGATGTGGCGGCCCTTGCCGTCCGTCAGCCGGCCCTCCTCCAGCACCTGGAGCAGCAGCATCTGCACCTCGCGGTGCGCCTTCTCGATCTCGTCCAGCACCACCACGGACGAGGGGCGCCGGCGCACCGGCTCGCTGAGCTGGCCACCCTCGCCATAGCCCACGTAGCCGGCGGGGGAGCCGATGAGCCGCGACACGCCGTGCGCCTCGGACATCTCGCTCATGTCCAGCCGCACCAGCGCATCCCGGTTGCCGAAGAGCACCTCGGCCAACGCGCGCGCCGTCTCCGTCTTGCCCACGCCGGTGGGGCCCAGGAACAGGAACGAGCCCATGGGGCGCCGCGAGGCGAAGCCCGCGTAGTTGCGACGGATGACGCGGGCAATGCGCGTCACCGCCTCCTCGTGGCCGATGACACGGCCGCCCAGGTCCGTCTCCAGGCTCAAGAGCCGCGCCGAGTCCTTCATCAGCAGCCGCTCTTCGGGCACGCCGGCCAGCTTGGCCACCACCCGCGCCACGTCCGCCGGCTCCACCGTGGACTTGCCCTCGCGGTGGCAGCGCGAGCCCGCCAGGTCCGCCACCGAGATGGCCTTGTCCGGCATGAAGCGGTCCGTCACGTAGCGCGAGGCCAGCGACGCGGCGGCCTCCAGCGCCTCGGGCGCGTACTGCAGCCCGTGATGCTCCTCGTAGCGGCCAATCACGCCCTTGAGGATCTCCACCGTCTGCGGCACCGAGGGCTCGTTCACCACCACCGGAGTGAAGCGGCGCTCCAGCGCCGGGTCCTGGGTGATGAACTTGCGGAACTCGTCATGCGTCGTCGCGCCGATGCAGGGGAACTCGCCCCGGGCCATCGCAGTCTTCAGCTCGTTGGCGGCGTCCTGCGGCCCCTCGCCAGTGGAGCCCGCGCCCACCAGCGTGTGAATCTCGTCGATGAACACCACCACGCGCCCGTCGGCCCGCTTCACCTCGTCCTTCAGCGCGTTGAGCTTCTCGGAGAACGAGCCCCGGAGCTGCGTGCCCGCCACCAGCGAGGCCATGTCCAGCTCGATGAGGACCTTGGAGCCCAGCGTGCCGCGCAGCGTCACGAGCTGCTGCGCCACGCCCTCCACCACCGCCGTCTTGCCCACGCCGGCCTCACCCAGCAGGCACGGGTTGTTGGTGCGGCGCTTGCCGAGGATGTCGATGACCTCTTCGATCTCCTTGGCCCGGCCCACCACGGGGTCCAGCTTTCCGTCCTGGGCGAGCACGCTCAGGTTGCGGCCCAACGAGGTGAGCAGCGGGAACGCCTTCGCATCCAGCGCCAGCGAGGAGGGCTTCGCCGTCTGCAGCAGTGCGGGCGTCGGCGCCGCGGGGCGGGACGCGGGCACGGAAGAGGGCACCGGAATGGCCCGGGCCACCGCAGCCTGGGAAGGCGCGAACTCGGAGGCGGCGGGAGCCTCGTCGCGGCCCTCGTCCTCATCGATCAGATCGCGCGGAGAGAGCGCGGGTATCGAAGGACGGCTGGGAGTGCGCGGCAGGCTGAGCGCCACGGCCGAGTGAGAGGAGGGCAGGGGCGTGGGCGGCGCGCCGAGGGGCCGGCCGAGCGGATAGCGGCCACCAAGCGCCTGGGGCTGCTGCGGCCGGCTGGCCTGCAGCTTGCGAGGCATGCGCCCACTGGTGAAGTAGGAGAGCGCCGTGGTGCGCAGGCTGATGAGGTCCACGCCCGCCTGGGACAGCAGGTCATTGGCCGCGCAGCGCACCCGGGCAAAGGCGATGAGCAGGTGCAGGCAGTCGGCCTCGCGCGAGTCGCATTGCTGGGCGATGACGCGGGCGCGCTGGCACAGGTCCCGCACGAGGTACTCTTCCTCGGAGGGAGAGCCCGTCATCAGCTCCAGGAGCCGGTCCTCGTCGACGCCCCGCTCCCTCAGGAGCACCTGAGCGGGGTTGTCCACGGTGAAGAGCGCCAACAGCACATGGGCTGAGCTGAGCTTCTGTGCGACGCTCTGAGCAATGTCCTTCGCCTCGTGGAGTACCTGCGCGAGGTCCGTGCTATCGACCATTGAAGCTCCGGCTAGCGGGCAGCCGAGCAAATACACCCTCCCGATCCCTGCCGCAAAATTTCTGCTACAGCCCGCTACAAGGTAGGGCTAAACGCCTGAATCCACGGAATGCGCCAGGTTGCTTGCCTGTTGGGGCGCCAAATCGAGCGGCTTCAGGCAATGAGCTGACCGACCTCGTCGTAAAGTGTCCGGAATCCCTCACCCCTCCTTATGACCTCTCTTGCTCAACCGGCCCGTGTGCTCGTCGATCCCATCGACGGCATGGGGGCTGCCATCGAAGCGCGCCGCTGGGTATGGCCCCTGCTGTTGCTGTGCCTGTGCGTGTCGTTGTCCGGCAGCGCGTTCGCCCTGCGGTGGAAAGCGGCGCCCGCCGTCGTCCAGAAGCTCCAGGAGTCCGGTGAGCTGAGCCGGTACTCCGAGAGCGAGCTGGCCGACGAGATTCAGACCGCCTCGCGCAAGGCGCTGGTGGGCGGTCTCGCCCGGGGCGTCTTCGTGATGCCGCTCACGGTACTGCTGCTGGCGGCGGTGCTCTGGTTCACCGGGTGGCTGCTGGGCGCGCGCGGCGCGTTCGGGAAGATGATGGCGGTGGCGGCCATCGCCATGCTGCCCATCGCCCTGTACCACCTCATCTTCGCGGTGTGCGCCGTGGCGCAGCACTCGGTGACCCTGGAGCAGGTGGCCACGCTGGTGCCCTCGAACCTGGCGGTGCTCCAGGGGCTGTCTCCCAAGGCTCACCCGGCGCTGGCCGCGCTGGACTTCTTCAACCTGTGGAGCGTGGCGCTGATGGGGCTGGGCTTTGCCTCGGCCACCGGCATGCGCCGCAGCCGGGCGTTGCTGCTGGTCGTGGTGCTCTACGCCATGTACGTGGGCGTCTTCCACCTCGGGCTGCCGGCCATCATGGACGGGCCGCCGGGTGGGAAGGGTGGACCGGGAATGCGAGGTGGACGATGAGCGCGCTGATGCTGGTGGCGCTGATGGCGGCCGTGCCCGCCGCCACGCCCATCTCTCTGGAGCAGGCCCGCGCCGAGGGCCGCAAGAACACCCAGGCCCTGCTGTCGCTGCTGGACGTGGATCGCGCCGAGCAGGACGTGCGCCTGTCACGCTCGACGCTGCTGCCCCAGGTGGGCTTCTCCACCAGCGCGGGCGGGGCCTACTTCGGCCGGCAGCGCATCATCTCCACCATCCCCAACCCGGATGGAGACGGCTTCATCCAGCGGCCGGTGGAAGTGCCCCCGAACACCTTCGGCAACTTCGAGCTGTCCCTGTCCATCACGCAGATCCTCTATGACCGGGGGCGCTGGAAGCAGCTGGAGCAGAGCGGCGCGGTGGCCGAGGCCATCCGAGGGCAGGCCCAGGAGCAGGCGGATGCCTCGGAGCTGGAGGCCATCAGCCGCTTCTTCGCCCTCTACCGCTCCCAGGCCACCATCCAGGTGCTCGAGGCCACCGTGAAGCGCAGCGAGGAGCAGCTCGAACGCGCCCGGGCGCTCTTCGAGGCCGGCCGGGTGGGCCGGGGCGAGGAGCTGGCCGCCCTGGTGAACCTGGGCAATGACCGCATCAACCTGCTGCAGCGCCGCGCCCAGCTGGTGCTGGACCAGGCGCAGCTGGCGGTGTGGCTGGCCCGGCCCGGCGCCGAGCCGCTCGAGGCTCAGGCGCCGGAGACCCTCTCGGCGGAGCCCGCACCGGTGCCCGCCTTCGAGACGGCGGTGGCCGAGGCCCGCCAGCGCCGCCCCCTCATCCAGGCGCTGCAACAGCAGGTGCGCGCCGCGTCGCTGGCCCGGGACGTGGCCCGCGCGGAATACCTGCCGCGGCTGCTGGCCCAGGGTTCCTACTCGCGCAGCGATCCCACCGCGGACCTCGTCTTCACCGAGCCCCGGCTGCAGAACACGCTGTCCGGCGCCGTGGTGCTGCAGTGGGACATCTTCACCGGCCTGTCCACGGGCGCTCGGGTGAGCCGGTCGGACGCGTCGATTCGCACCGCGGAACTCAACCTGGCTCAGGCCGAGCGCGAGCTGGAGGCCGAGGTGCGGCGCACGTTGGAGGCACTGCAGGTGCAGATCTCCTCCGCGAAGCTGGCGGCGGACAACCGGGAGGCAGCCTTGCAGAGCCTGGCGCTGGCCGAGGAGCGCTTCAAGGCGGGCGCCGGCTCGACGCTCGAGGTGCGCGATGCGCAGCTCAAGCTGACGCAATCGGAGCTGGTGCTGCTGGAGAACCGGGTCAATGTGGAAGTCGCCCGCTTCGCGGTCACGCGGGCCATGGGCATGCTGAGCCCAGGAGAGTCGAAATGACGTGGTGGAAGGCGATCATCGCCGGCTTGCTGTTTTTCAGTGCGTTGGGCATCACCGTGCAGGGGCTCAAGGTCCGGCCACCGGCCACGGTGGAGGTGCAGGTGGCCAAGGCGCGCAAGGGCTCCATCACCCGCACGATTACCGGGGCGGGCAAGGTGCAGGCGTCCACCACGGTGAAGATCTCGTCCAACCTGTCGGGCGATCTGATCGAGCTGCTGGTGAAGGACGGCGATCGGGTGACGAAGGGGCAGGTGCTGGGGCGCATCGATCGCAAGCGCTTCGAGGCCACGGTGAAGCAGGCGCTGGCCTCGCAGAGCGCTTCGAAGGCCGAGGTGCAGGTGTCCACGGTGGAGGCCCAGCGCAGCGCGGCCGAGTACACGCGCGTGGAGGGGCTGGTGGGCAAGGGGCTGGCGTCCGCGGCGGAGCTGGAGCAGCTCCGCGCCGTCAAGGACACGGCCGAGGCGCGGGTGGCGGCGGCGCGTGAGCGCCTGGCCCAGGCGTCCGCCGTGTACGAGGAGGCGGCCAGCAACCTGGAGAAGACGACGCTCACCTCGCCCATCGACGGCAACGTGATTGAGCTGTCGCGCGAGGTGGGTGAGCGCGTTCGCGGCTCGGACTTCTCCGAGGACGTGGTGATGGTGATCGCCGCGCTGAACGCCATGGAGGTGAAGATCGAGGTGGGCGAGCACGAGGTGGTGCACCTGAAGAATGGCCAGCCCGCCGAGGTGACGTTGGACGCGCTGGAGGGCGAGTCCTTCAACGGCTCGGTGGTGGAGATCGCCCAGAAGGCCACCATCAAGAACCCGGGCACCGAGGCCGAGGTGACGACGTTCCCCGTCACGGTGGCGCTGGAAACGCGGCCGCCGGGCGTGCTGCCGGGCATGAGCGCCGAGGTGCGCATTGCCGCCGAGACGCGCAACGAGGCGCTGCTGGTGCCCATCCAGTCCGTCACGGTGCGCGCGGAGAAGAGCCTGCCGGACTACCAGCCTCCGGTGGAGGGTGGGGCGCTCAAGGCCAAGCGCAAGACGGAGGCGCTGGCCAAGGTCATCTTCGTGCTGGACGCGGACAACAAGGTGCAGGTGCGCCGGGTGCGCACGGGCATCGCCTCGGACACCGAGCTGGAGATCATCGAGGGCAAGCTCAATGAAGGCGACCGCGTGGTGGAGGGGCCGTACCGCACGCTGTCCAAGGAGCTGAACAACGGCGATCTGGTGCGCGAGCCCCAGCAGGACGGGCCGGGCGCCGAGGGGAAGGGTGGGCGCAAGTCGTGAGCACGCAGATCGACGCGGGTGACAACAGGCTGATCCGGCTGCAGGACATCACCCGCGTCTTCCACGTGGGAGGCGAGGAGGTGCGCGCGCTGCGCGGCGTCTCCTTTGGCATCTCCCGCGGGGAGTGGGTGGCCATCATCGGCCAGTCCGGTTCGGGCAAGACGACGATGATGAACATCCTGGGGTGCCTGGACACGCCCAGCAGCGGCAGCTACTTCCTCAACGGCAAAGACGTCGCGCGCATGAGCGATGACGAGCTGGCGGTCATCCGCAACAAGGAGATCGGCTTCATCTTCCAGACGTTCCAGCTGCTGCCGCGCGAGACGGCGCTGGCCAACGTGGAGCTACCGCTGGTGTACCGGGGCACCGGTGCGCGAGAGCGGCGGGAGCGGGCGAAGGCGGCGCTGCAGAAGGTGGGCCTGAGCCACCGCATGCACCACAAGCCCAACGAGCTGTCGGGCGGCCAGCGCCAGCGCGTGGCGATCGCCCGGGCGCTGGTGTCCGAGCCTTCGATGCTGCTGGCGGACGAGCCCACGGGCAACCTGGACTCGGCCACGGGCGAGGAGATCGTCCGGCTGTTCGAGGAACTGCACAAGGCAGGGCACACGCTGGTGCTGGTGACGCACGAGCCGAAGCTGGCGGCGCGCTGCCCGAGGGCGGTGCGGCTGAGCGACGGCAACGTGGTGGCGGACGGGCCTGGCCGCGAGGTGGCGATGGGCAACTACGAGCTGCCGCCGGTGCAGCAGGCCGTGGGTGGCACATGAGCTGGTTCCGGGTGGATGTGCTGGAGGGCGGCCGCATCGCGCTTTACTCGCTGAAGGCGAACCGGATGCGCACGGTGCTCACCACCATTGGCATCGGCATCGGCGTGGCCACGTTGCTGGCCATCGTGGGCATCATCCAGGGGCTCAACGCGAGCTTCGATCGGCAGCTGGCGAGCATTGGGGCCAACACGTTGTACGTGTCCAAGTTCCCCTGGGTGATGAAGGGGGACTGGTGGCTGTACCGCAACCGCAAGGATTTCACCCTGCCGCAGCTGGAGCAGATCCGCTCGCAGTCCACCTTCATCACGGCGATGTCGCCGGTGGTGGGGCGCGCGGCGGACGTGGCGCACGGTGAGGAGCAGTTGGCCAACGTGGGCGTCAACGGGGTGACGAACGAGTACCTCATCGTCTCCGGCTACGAGGTGACGAGCGGGCGCTTCCTCACCGACGCGGAGAACGAGACGACGCGGCCGGTGGCGGTGCTGGGCGCGGACGTGGCGTCGGGGCTCTTTCCGGGCATCAGCCCGCTGGGTCAGACGGTGCGCATCGAAGGCCGGCCCTTCCAGGTGGTGGGCACGCTGTCGCGCAAGGGGAAGATCCTCGACAACAACCAGGACCTGATGGTGCTGGTGCCGTTCAAGACGTTCTATGCCGTGTTCGGCAAGAAGCGCCCGTTCAGCATCTCCATCGCGGTGAACAGCGCGGACGAGGTGAGGCGCGCCGAGGATCAGCTCATCGGCATTCTGCGCCGGGTGCGCGGCACGCCAGCGGAGGCGCCGGATGACTTCTCCATCAACCGTCCGGAGATGCTGGCCAACACGTACCAGCAGCTCACCGGCGCGCTCTACGGCGTGGCGGTGGGGGTGGGGCTCATCACCCTGCTGGTGGGCGGCATCGGCATCATGAACATCATGTTGGTGTCGGTGCGCGAGCGGACGCGGGAGATCGGCATCCGCCGGGCGCTGGGAGCGCGCAAGCGGACCATCGTGTTCCAGTTCCTCATGGAGGCCTCGGCGGTGTCCGCGGTGGGCGGCGCGCTGGGCACCCTGGTGGGGTTGGGCACGGCGAAGGTGGTGTCGCTGATTACGCCCCTGGCGGCGGATGTGCAGCTGCTCACGGTGGTGGGCGGCGTGGCGTTCGCGGCGCTGGTGGGGCTGCTGTTCGGCATCTGGCCGGCCGCGCGGGCGGCGAACCTGGACCCCGTGGAAGCCCTCCGTTACGAGTGAACCGGACCCATGCGAGCCTTCCTCGGTAACCTCTGGCGAGCTTCCTTCGACAACCTGCGGCTGGCCTTCGGCACGTTCCTGGGCAACCCGCTGCGCTCGCTGCTGACGCTGCTGGGCATCGTCATCGGTGTCACCACGGTCATCACCATGATGGCGCTCATCGAGGGCCTGCGCATCAAGGTGAACAAGGACCTGTCTCAGTTGGGAGCGAACACGTTCCAGGCGACCAAGTGGCCCACGGGCTTCGGGCGCATCAACTGGCAGAAGTACGCCAAGCGGCAGGACCTGACGCTGGAGGACTCGCGGGCCATCGAGGAGTCGTGTCCCTCGGTGAGTGCGGTGGCGGCGACGGATGACGAGGGCGGGCAGAAGATCGCCACGGCCAGCCAGGAGACGCGGCCCTCAGTGCGCGTGTACGGAACGACGCCCGAGTACCTGGAAACGAGCGGCATCACCGTGGGGGTCGGACGCTTCTTCGGCGACACGGAGACGGTGGACGGGCG
>DASVVJ010000454.1:0-15958 GCA_036389955.1 Myxococcaceae bacterium | reverse complement strand
CAAGGAAGTCCTCAAGGAAATCGACTAGCGATGCGCCGCCTGCTCCTCATGCTGCTGACGCTGACGCCCCTGGCCGCCGCTGCCCAGCAGCCCGCCGCCACGAAGGGCAGCGCCACGCCGCCGCCCGCCCCTACAGCGCCCCCGAGCCGCTACCTGGAGGGCATGGGCCGCACTCCCGAGGAGGAGGCGCTGCTGCTGGAGTTCAGCCAGGCGATACAGACCTACGAGGCGGAGTCGCGGGATTTCCGGCGCGAGGTGCAGTTGCTGGTGGAGCGCAAGTACGAGCAGAAGCGCAGCGGCCTGGCCGCCTCGTACGAGAAGGCCATCGGCGAGCTGGAGATCACCGAGCGCAAGGAGCGTCTGGACGCCATCGCCCGCTTCGAGGCGTTCCTGAGCCGCTACCCGCTGGAGCCGCGCTACTCGCCGGACGTGATGTTCCGCCTGGCGGAGCTGTACTACGAGCGCTCCAGCGACGAGCACCTGGCGGCCATGCGCGCCTACGAGGAGCAGCTCAAGGGCCTGGCCGAAGACGCCGATCCGCCGCCCGAGCCTCCGGTGAACTTCCGCCTGTCCATGAACCTGTACCGGCGGCTCCTCAAGGACTTCCCGGACTACAAGTTCAATGACGCGGCCCAGTACCTGCTGGGCTACTGCCACGAGAAGCAGAACGAGTTCGACGCCAGCCTCCTCACGTACGAGGCGCTGATCGCCCGTTACCCGAAGAGCCGCTTCGCCACCGAGGCCTGGGTGCGCATTGGCGAGTACTGGTTCGACGAGTACAGCGATCCCAACGCGCTGCTCAAGGCCGCCGAGGCGTACGAGGCCGCCACGAAGGACACCACCCACCCGCTCTACGACAAGGCGCTCTACAAGCTGGGGTGGACGTATTACCGGATGGACCGGTTCGACGACGCGGTGGAGGAGTTCCTCACGCTCGCCGACTTCTACGAGACTCAGAAAGCCAAGCAGAGCGACGAGGAGGAGTCCGGAGGCGATCTGCGCGAGGAGGCACTCCAATACGTGGCCATCTCGCTGGCGGACGAGAGCTGGCCCGGCGGTGGCCTGGCTGGAGCCCAGGCGCTGCTCGCCAAGCGCAACGCTCCCGCCTACGAGGCCGACATCTACCGGCGCCTGGGCAACATCTGGTTCGACCAGACCAGGCACGACTCCGCCATCGAGGCCTACCGGCTGGTGCTGCAAAAGGAGCCGCTGGCCAAGGACGCGCCGCAGATCCAGCAGAAGATCGTCCAGGCCTACGAGCGTGACCGCAAGCTGACCGAGTCCTTCGCCGAGGCGCAGCAGCTCGCCAACGTCTATGCCCCGGGCAGCGCCTGGTACAAGGAGAACGCTGGAGATCCCGAGGCGCTGGCCATCGCGGACGAGCTGGCCGAGAAGAGCCTCTACGGCAGCGCCCTGTACCACCACCAGCAGGCGCTCGCGTTCAAGAAGGATGGGCAGCTCGAGCAGGCCCTGAAGGGCTTCGAGGTGGCCGCGAAGGCGTACGGCGCCTATCTGGAGCGCTTCCCGCGCACCAAGGGCTCGTACGAGATGCGGTTCTATTACGCCGAGTGTCTCTACAACTCGTTCCAGTTCGCCCTGGCGGCCCGGAGCTACGAGCAGGTGCGCGACTCGCGGCTGGACGACAAGCACCGCACGGACGCGGCCTTCAGCGCGGTGCTCGCGTGGCAGCAGGTGTTGGCGGCGGACCTCAAGGCCGGCACGGTGAAGGACCTCAAGCCCCTGCGCTCCGCCGAGCGTCCCGAGGGCGAGGTGATCGCCATCATCCCCCTGGCCGAGTCGGAGACGCGGCTGGTGGATGCCTGGGACCGGTACGTGGCGCTGATGCCCCAGGACGAGAAGAGCCCGGGCATGGCCTACAAGTCCGCGGAGCTGCACTACGCGCACAACAACTTCCCCGAGGCCCGCCGGCGCTTCGAGGCCATCGTGAAGAGCTACCCGAAGAACGAGGTGGCCCGGTACTCCACCAACTTCATCGTGGAGAGCTTCCTCATCGACAAGGACTGGCGCAGCGTCGAGGAGGTCAGCGGCCGGCTGGCGGCCAACAAAGAGGTCATCGACCCTTCGAGCGAACTCCACAAGGAGCTGGTGAAGTTCAAGCTCGCCGGCCGCTTCAAGCTGGCCGACCAGCTCATGGGCGAGGGCAAGTACGAGGAGGCCGCCAAGAAGTACATCCTTCTGGTGGACGAGGCCCCGCGGCACGAGTTCGCCGACAAGGCCCTGTACAACGCGGCCGAGTGCCACGCGAAGACGCGCCGGTTCGACTCGGCGCTCAAGCTCTACGAGCGCATCTACCGCGAGTACCCCGCCTCCACCCTGGCCGACGCGTCGCTGTTCCGCGTGGCGGTGAACGCGGAGAACTCGTACGACTTCGAGAAGGCGGTGGCCAGCTACCTGAAGCTGGTGAAGGACTACCCGGCCTCCAAGGACCGCGAGGCGTCGCTCTACAACGCCGCGCGCCTGCTCGAGGGCCAGCAGCGCTACTCCGAGGCAGCCAGCGCCTTCCTGCGCTACGCGGACCTGTTCCCCACCGCGGAGGATGCGCCGAAGTACCAGTACCGTGCCGCCATCATGTACGAGAAGCAGGAGGACTGGCGGGGGCAGATCCGCGCGCTCAAGGAGTTCATCGACAAGTACTCCAGGGCGCCCGCCCAGGTGGAGCTGGTGGTGGATGCGCAGCGCCGCATTGGCGACGCGTACAAGAAGCAGGGCAACGAGAAGGAGGCACTGAAAGCCTGGGCCGCCGCCGCCGATGAGTTCGACCGGCGCAAGCTCAAGCCGGATGCACAGCCGCTGGCTGCGGATGCCGCCGCCTACTGCCGCTTCCAGCTCGCCGAGGAAGAGCTGCAGAAGTTCGACAAGGTGAAGATCGGCGGCAGGGGCAAGGCGCTCGAGCGCAGCTTCGCGGCCAAGAAAGCCGCCTTGAAGACGTTCCAGGAGACCCTGGCCAAGGTGTTGCCGTACAAGCGCCTGGAGTGGATCCTCGCGGTCCTGTACCGCGACGGCTACGCCCTGGAGCGCTTCGCCAACACCCTCATCGAGACGCCCATCCCCGCCGAAGTGAAGAACATGGGTGAGGAGGCCGTGGTCGCCTACCAGGACCAGATCGCGCAGCAGACGGTGACGCTGGAGGACGGGGCGGTGCAGAAGTACACCATCGCCCTCGAGGAGGCGCGCAAGAACCGCGTCTCCAACGAGTGGACGCGCCGCACCCTCGAGGCGCTCAACCGCTACCGGCCCAAGGAGTACCCGGTGCTCAAGGAGCCCAAGCAGGCCATCGCCTCGGACACCGCCTACCCCGAGGGCCTGGTGGGCAGCCTCCTCGGCCCGCAGCGCGCCGAGGATCCCGCGCCTCAGAAGCTCACCGGTGGAGGTGAGAAGTGAGCCCGCTCCGCCTGCTGTCCGCCTGCCTCGCCCTGCTGCTGGGCGCCGGCTGTGCCTCCGCTCCCGAGCCGCTCCCCACGCCTCCGCCCGAGGCCAGCACGCCCCCCGCCACCAACGCCTCCCCTGTTCCCGCCGAGCCCAAACCCGCGGAGCCCGCCACCTCCGGCGGCGCCCAGGTGGTGAAGCCGGTGCCCGCGCCTCCGGCCACGCCTCCCGCGGCGACCGGTGCGCGCGGAAACTTCGAGCGCGCGCTGGAGAGCGCCCGGCGCGGCGAGCTGGAGGCCGCGGAGAAGACGCTGGAGGCGCTGCTCGCGGCCAACCCCAAGCTGGACTACGTGTGGACGAACCTGGGCGTCATCCGCGAGCGCAAGGGCCAGGTGGAGGAGGCCGAGCGCGCCTACCGCAAGGCCCTGGAGCTCAACCCGGAGCAGGAGTCCGCCTGGGACTTCCTCACCCGGCTCTACTGCCGCACCCAACGGGGCTCGCGCATCGAGGCCGAGCTGCGCCAGAAGCTCGAGTCCAAGCCGGACTCGTCCGCCATGCGCACCGCGCTGGCCTTCTCGCTGCTGCATCAGAAGAAGCTGGAGTCGGCCGCCTCGGAAGCCAAGCGCGCCCTCAAGGTGGACGAGCGCCACGTGAAGGCCATGCAGGTGCTGGCCCAGGTGTACTACCGCGAGAAGAAGTACGAGCTGGCGCGCATGGTGCTGGAGAACGCCCGCGCCATCGACTCCTTCGATGCGTCCACCCACAACGCGCTGGGGCTGGTGCAGCTGGCCCTCAAGCAGCGCCCGCAGGCCCTGGAGAGCTTCAAGCAGGCCGCCTTCCTGCGCCCGGACTTCGCCGAGGGGCGCAACAACTTCGGTGCCCTGCTCAACGAGGCCCAGGACTACACCGCCGCGGTGACGGAGCTGGAGGCCGCCGTGCAGGCCGCGCCGGACTTCGCCTCCGCCCGGCTCAACCTGGGCAACGCCTACCGCGGCACCGGCGACTTCGAGCGCGCCAAGGCCGAGTACGGCCAGGTGCTCAAGCTCCAGCCCTCGCTGACCGACACCTACTTCAACCTCGCCATCCTCTACCTGGACCTGGAGCCCAAGGGCCTGGACACCCTCGAGCGCTTCAAGACGGCCATCTCCTGGTTCGAGCAGTTCAAGGGGGCCGGCGGCAAGGACGAGCGCGTGGAGCAGTACGTCAAGGACGCGCAGAAGGGCATCGAGAAGGAAGAGCGCCGCCGCGAGCGAGAGAAGCGCGACCAGCTCCGCAAAGCCCAGAAGGCCGAGGAAGAAGCTCAGAAGGCCACGGAGGCAGCCAAGCAGCCAGACACACCCTCTGCCACCCCACCCCCTGCGTCGGGTAAGCTGTCCTCCGACGCTCAGTAGAGGCCGCCCATGCGCACCTTCCTCACACTGCTCTGCATGCTCGCCACCGTGCCCGCGCTCGCGCAGGACACGGCCTCGGCGCAGGGCACGCCCAAGAAGAAGAAGGTCATCCGCCTAGACGCCCTCACCGTCGAGGGAAAAATCCAGAAGCCCCAGGCCTTCTACATCCTCCAGCGCTCGAACCTGAATTTCGACGAGCTCAACCAACCCGAGAGCTTCGTCCCCAAGGTCGTCGAGAGCGTGGACAAGCAACCTTTCTAGGGCCTCGAGCGTTTAGAGAAAATCCATGGCTTCGCCCCAGTCCCAGCCCAGCAAAATGCTCCGTGTCGGCATCATCCAGGCCGACCGCATCCTCGAGGAGCGCCACTTCAAGTGGGGCCACGTCACCATCGGGCACGACGCGAAGAACACCATCGTCCTGCCTCCCTCCGAGGATCTGCCCGCCCGGTTCGCCCTCTTCGAGCACCACAAGAACCAGTACCAGCTCGTCTTCGACGACACGATGCAGGGCCGGGTGCACCTGGGCAGCTCGGACGTGGAGCTCGACCGGGTGCGCAAGCAGGGGCTGGCCCAGGAGCGCGGCGCCCACTACGTGCTGCCGCTGCAGGACAGCGCCCGCGGCAAGGTGGACCTGGGCGAGCTCACCCTCTTCTTCCAGTTCGTCACCCCGCCTCCCGCCTCCGAGCTGCCCGTGCTGCCCGCGGACGTGCAGGGCGGCTTCTGGAAGACGCTGGACCGCACCTTCTTCCTCACGCTGGCCGCCTCGCTGCTGCTCAGCTTCGTGTGGGGCAGCTACATCTACTTCGCCGAGACGCCCCGCGAGCCCGAGCTGACGCTGGACGAACTGGAGGACCGCTTCGTCCGCGCCGACATCATCCCCAAGCAGCCGCCCAAGCAGGAAGTCGTGGCCGAGGCTCCCAAGGCCGCCGAAGAGGCCAAGCCCCAGGAGGACGTGAAGGACCCGGGTGAGAACAAGCCCTCGGACAACACGCCCAAGGACGAGGCTCAGCGCAAGGCGGAGATCGCCAAGAAGGTCTCCGGCAAGGGCCTGCTGAAGATCCTCGGCTCTTCGGGCTCGGAGGGCGGCGGCGCCTTCGCGGACGTGCTCGGCGGCAGCACCGGCGGTGGAGAGATCGCCGAGGCGCTGGCGGGTGCGGGCGGCGTGGGCGTGGCAACCGCCGACTCCATTGGTGCTGGAGGCCAGAAGGCCGGCGGCACCGGCAACGTGGCCGGCATCGGCGACCTGGGCACCAGCGGCGGCGGCAAGGTGGACCTGGGCAGCAAGAAGGAAGTGGAAGTCACCGGCCGGGTGAGGGACGCGGCGCCCGAGGTGGACAGCGCGGACGTGGACCGGGACGCGCTCGCCAAGTACGTGAAGTCCCGCCTGCGGGCCATTCAGAACTGCTACGAGAAGGAGCTCAAGCGCAACCCCAGCCTCAAGGGCAAAGTGGTGGTGCGCTTCAGCATCATGACCTCGGGCCGTGTGGGCGACATCGAAATCGAGGAGAACACGCTGGGCAACGACGCGGTGGGCAGCTGCATCCGCTCCACCATCCGCACCTGGGTCTTCCCCTTCAAGCCCGATGACGAAGTGCCCGTCGCTTACCCGTTCGTCTTCTCTCCAGCGGGCTAGGCGCGGTGCGTTGACACCCCCGGCCGCCGCTTCTACTCTCGCCGGGTGAGCCGGATGCGCACCATCGCACTGCTGACAGTGCTGCTCGGGACGGGGCTGGCCGCCGCACAGGTGGTCAAGCCCTCGTCGCCGGGCCCTGTGGCGCTGCCAGGCCTCGAGAAGGCCAGCGAGGTGCCGGATCCGCAGAAGATCGAGCGCAGCGCCAAGGCCCTCACCTCCATGCGCACCGCGCTGCGCGAGGTGCTCGAGAAGCTCGAGGAGGCCCGGCGCACCAAGGACGTGGTGAAGCTCAACTGCGTCAACGAGAAGCTCACGCAAATTAAGGGCCTGCTGCGCATCTCCGAGCAGGCGGACGTGGGGCTCCAGGAGGCGGTGGCCCGCAAGGAGACCACCACCAGCGAGCACGAGTACACCAAGGTGATGATCGCCCAGCAGAAGGTGGCCCAGCTGCGCTCCGAAACCGAGGAGTGCATTGGCCAGCTTGCCTTCCGCACCGACGAGAACCTCACCGTCGAGGTCGAGGAGCCCCGGGACCTGCCCGGCGGTGACCCCACCCGGCCGCCTCCGCCCCAGGACGTCATCGTCCGGCCTCCCCCCGCCAGCCCCACGCTCTAGCTGAAACCGGCCGCGGAGCCGGGCAGGCGCCCGGGCCCCGGCGAATTTCCGCGGGCACGGAATGCGTGCATGCTATGACCCTCCAAGGGCCCAAGCTGTAGGTAGGGAAAGGTAGCCGGCACTCCGGCGTGATCGTCCGAGCATGACGCAGTCTGGCAACATCCGCTGGGCCCTGATCGCTTTGGTGCTGGTGGTGCTGGGCCCCGCTGTGGCTGGGGCTCAAGCTCCGCCCGTGGCTGCGGGTGGCAATGGCCTGAAGGTGGGAGACGGCAGGCTGCACCCGTTCTTCACCCTGGAGACGCGGCTGGACACCGGCGTGGGCTACTTCCTCGACGACGAGACGCCCGCGCCGGACGACGTGCGCGAGGATCTGTCGAGCGAGGTGGTGCTGCGGCTGCGGCCCGGGCTGAGGCTGGAGGTGCCCTCGTCCAAGGTGGCGTTCAACGCCACGGCGCAGGCGGAGTACGTGATGCTCACGGGGCTGTTGGAGCCCCAGTCCACGTACGGCTCGCGTTTCGAGGGCGAGGCGAACCTGTCGGCCCACTTCAACCCCGAGGGCAAGGTGAGCTTCGTGCTGGCCGACCAGTTCGTGCGCTCGGATCAGACGCGCAACGCGGCGCTGGGCGCGGGCGTGCTGTCGCTGTTCAACGAGCTGCGCGCCAGCGTGCCGGTGCGCCCGGGCGGCGGGGCCATCGAAGTGGTGCCCGAGGCGGCGTGGGCGGTGGAGTTCTTCTCGCCTATTGGCCTGGCCATTCCGGTGGGGTGCGTGGAGGGGGTGTGCGATCCGGTCCAGGTGAACCAGTTCGACTACAACAACCTGCGCATCGGGGTGGACGGGCGCTGGCTCTTCCTGCCGAAGACGGCGGTGGTGCTGGACACGGACCTGGACTTCCGCACCTACTTCGAGGGCACCAGCCCCAACGCGCTGCTGCTGCGCGCCATGGCAGGCCTGGCGGGCCTGGTGTCGCCGAAGATCGCGGTGACCGCCAAGGCAGGCTGGGCGCACGACTTCGGCCAGGTGGGCAGCAGCACGCTGATTGCCCAGCTGGAGGGCACCTGGCTGTACAGCCCGACGATGACGTTCAAGGGCGGCTATTACCGCACGCTCAACCCGGTGGCCGCCTACGGCCTGTTCAGCGACAACCGGGTCTACGCCGAGGCGCGGACCCTGTTCGGCGGCAAGCTGGTGCTGCACGGGTTCGCGGCGGTGGACCTGCTGAGCTTCGCCGGCGAGACGGCGCCGCGCGACGACACCGTGTTCAGCCTGGACGTGGGGCCGGAGTACCAGTTCAAGCCGTGGCTGGTGGGCGCGGCGGGCTGGCTGATGAGCTCCCGGTCATCCTCGCTGGGCGGCACGGGCGTGAACTTCACGCGCAACGAGTTCTATCTGCGGCTGACCCTGATCTACTGAGCCCTCCGTGATGCGTGTCTCCGTTCTCCTGCTCCTGGCCGTGCTGCTCGTGGTGTCCGCCTGCCGCTCGGCGGCGCCGGTGCCGGACCTGCCGCTGCCCTCGGCGGACGAGGCCAGCGCCACGGCCAGCACCAGCAACACGCTGGGCCCGGGGGACCTGGTGGAGGTGCGCGTCTTCCAGGAGCCGGACCACTCGGGCATCTGGCGGCTGTCTCCCGAGGGCACCATCGACTACCCGCTGTGCGGCAAGGTGACGCTGGAGGGGCGCACCACCAGCACGGCGGCGGACTCGCTGCGCGAGTGCCTGACGCGCTACCTGCGCAGGCCCCAGGTGTCGGTGCTGATCCGCGAGTACAACTCGAAGAAGATCTTCGTCTTCGGCGAGGTGCAGAAGCCCGGCACGTTCCCGCATGAGGGGGAGATGACCATCATCCAGGCCATCACCCTGGCGGGCGGCTTCACCAAGCTGGCGGCGAAGAACAGCACCAACGTGACGCGCATCGTCGAGGGGCAGGAGCGGAAGATCCGCGTGCCGGTGGAGGACATCGGCGTGGGGCGGGAGAAGAACTTCCTGCTGCAGCCGGGCGACATCGTCTTCGTGCCGGAGAGCTTCTTCTGATGGGTGCGCAGTTCGAGCCACTGGAGGAGCCGCGGCAGGAACAACAGGAACCCTCACCCCTGCCCTCTCCCGAAGGGAGAGGGAGTCCAGCCGAGGTCCGCTAGGAACTCCCGGCACTCCTTCTGGAGCACCGGGGCCAGCCCTGGCGCGCTCGCCAGCACGTCCCCGCGCATCACGTCGAAGGGCGAGCCGTCCATCAGCGTCATCGCCCCACCCGCCTCCGTCACCAGCAGCGAGCCCGCGCCCACGTCCCACGGCTTGAGGCTGAACTCGAAGAAACCGTCGAAGCGCCCCGCCGCCACGTACGCCAGGTCCAGCGCCGCGCTCCCCGTGCGCCGGATGCCCTGCGCCCGGCGGATGAAGCGGTTGAAGAGCCCCACCGGCCCCTCGGGGCGCTCGCGCACGTCGTACGGAAAGCCCGTGCACAACAGCGCGCCTTCCAGCTTCTCCGTGGTGCTCGCCTTCAGCGGCCGGCCGTTCAGCGTGGCGCCCTCGCCCCGGGCCGCCGAGAACAGCTCATCGAGCATCGGGTCGTACACCACCCCCGCCAGCACTCCGCCCGGCCCGTCCACCGCCACGCTCACGCAGAAGTGGGGCACCCGGTGCGCGTAGTTCGTCGTCCCATCCAACGGGTCGATCAGCCAGCGAAACCCCGTGCCCTGAGAGACGCCGCTCTCTTCCGCCAGGATGGCGTGTCCTGGGTAGCGCGAGCGCAGGAACGCGATCAGCGCCTCCTCGGAAGCCTTGTCCGCGTCCGTCACCAGGTCGATGCCGCTCTGCTTGTAAGAAATGGTGCGCTCCCCCAGGAAGCGCTCGGAGAGAATGCGGCCCGCCAGCCGGGCCCCCTCTTCCGCCGTGCGGCGCAGGGCCGCGGGCGTCTCCTGTTCCATACCCCTGCCTCCCGTGCTCACTCCGCGCGCTCGGCGAGGAGCTGCTCGATTTCCGTCTGGTACTTCTGGAGGAACTCCTCCGCGAAGCCCTCGTGGATGAAGCGCACTACGCCCCGGCGGTCCAGCAGGTACGAGGTGGGCATCATCTTCACCTGCAACGTCTTCTCCGCCACCGCCGCGTTGGCGTCCAGCAGCACCGGCAGGCTCACCTTCGTCTCCGCCAGGAAGGCCTCGATGCCTCGCGTGTCCTCGTCCACGTTGAGCGCATACACCTTCAGGCCTCGCGAGCCGTACTCCTTGGCCAACTGCTCGTAGAGCGGCAGCGCGTCCTTGCAGGGCTCGCACCACGTGGCCCACACGTCCAGCAGCACCACGCTGCCCCGGTCACTCGCCACGCTGTAGGGCTCGCCGCCCGGGTAGCGCTTGACCTGGAACGACAACGGCCGGCTCTCGCCCAGCGCACCCTGAGAGGTGCCGCGCTGTTCGGCCACGAGGGAAGGCAACGCGCTGTTCTGCGCGCAGCCCACGAGCGACAGGAGAACGAAGGACATCAGCAGTGAGCGCATAGGCCCTCTACCCTACCCCGCCCGGGCCTGGAGCGCCGCGAGCACCTTGTCGATGAAGCCTCCGAAGGCGCCGTTGCTCATCACCAGCAGCACGTCCCCCTTCTGGGCCTCGCGCGTCACGCGCTCCACCAGCGTGGGCACATCGGCGGCGTGGTCAGCCTCGATGCCCTGGGCCTTCAGCGCCTCGCAGAGCTGAGGCACGTTGAGTTCCTCGTTGGTGGGCACCTTGTCGTGGCGCTCGGGCACCTTGAGGCTCGCCCGGGTGGCTCCCGTAAAGGCGTGGGCGTAGTCCTCCTGGTGAATGTTGCGGCGGCTGGTGTTCGAGCGCGGCTCGAAGATGGCCCACAGCCGCCGCGTGGGGTAGCGGTGGCGGATGGCGGCGATCGTCTCGCGCACCGCCGTGGGGTGGTGGGCGAAATCGTCGATGACGAGGATGCCGTTCGGCTCACCCCGAGGTTCCTGGCGACGCTTCACTCCGCTGAAGCTGGCCAGACCCTTGGCAATCTGCTCGAACGAGAGCCCCAGGCCCCGCGCCGCGGCGATGACGCTCAGCGCGTTCTCCACGTTGTGCGCGCCGGACAGCTGCATGCGCACGATGCCCAGCACGCTGCCGCGCTCCACCACCTCGAAGCTGGCACCCTCGGGGCCGTAGGAGATGTTGCGCGGGGTGTAGTCCGCCGTAGCGCCTTCCTTGCCCACGTACGTCACCACCTGGCCCCGGGTGCCTTCCTTGGCGATGCGCAGCGCGTTGGGGTACGCCGCGCAGACGATCAGCCGGCCATCCGGAGGAATCAGCCGCACGAACTTCTCGAACGTCTCCTCGTAGTGCGGCAGGTCCCGGAAGATGTCCGCGTGGTCGAACTCCACGCTGGTGAGGATGGCGGTGCGCGGCTGGTAGTGGAGGAACTTGGAGCCCTTGTCCCAGTACGAGGTGTCGTACTCGTCGCCCTCGACGACGAAGTGCGGCCCCTTGCCCACCCGGTAGTTGCCCGAGTAGTTGCGCGTCACCCCGCCCACCAGGAAGGACGGATCCTGCCCCGCCTCCACCAGCACGTGGGCCATGAGCGCGGAGGTCGTCGTCTTCCCGTGCGTGCCAGCCACCACCACCGAGTGGGAGCGCTTGAGGAACAGCGAGCCGAGCGCCGCCGGGAAGCTCATCTGCGGCACGCGGCGGGTGCGCACCTCGGTGGCCTCGGGGTTCACCCGGCGGATGACGTTGCCGATGATGACCAGGTCCGGCTTGGCCGCGTCCAGGTTCTCTGGCCGGTACGGGGTGAGCACGGGAATGTCCCACGCCTTGAGCATGTCGCTCATGGGCGGGTAGACGTTCTCGTCGCTGCCCGTCACGTCGTAGCCCGCCGCCTTGAGCATGCCGGCGAAGGAGCCCATGCCGGTGCCCGCCACCCCCACCAGGTGAATGCGGCGCGCGGCGCCAGGCTCGATGGTGTCCAGCACGTGTCCGTTGTCGTCAGCCATGGTTCCCCTGGGTCGGTTCGTCGGGCCGCTCGAGGCCGAGCGTGGCTACTACGAGATCATGAAAGAGGGGCCGCAGCTCGCGGATACGCGTTTCCTTGCGGCCGTGGGCCACGCGGTTGGTGACGAGCGCCACCACCAGCGCGCGGCGCAGGTCCACCCAGAGGCTGGTGCCGGTGAAGCCCAGGTGTCCCACGGCTCCGGGCGGCGTGTTTCCGATGAAGTGGCCCGCACTGGAGTTCTCCAGCGAGGGTGAGTCGAAGCCCATGGAGCGGGTGCTCCCGGCCACCAGCGGATCCGTGGCGAGCAACCGGTGCCACAGGGGCGCCGGAGCCAAGGAGGGCCGGCCCGCGCACCCATCCAGCACGGCCTGGCCGAAGCGGGCCACGTCCACCGCGGTGCCGAACAGCCCCGCATGCCCGCTCACCCCGTCCATTACCCAGGCGTTGTCGTCATCCACCTCGCCGGGAGGGCTGGGGCGGGTGGGCAGCTCGCCCCACATGCCCTCCTGGCCGGGCGCGGGCTCGCGGGGGCGCGTGGCGCCAGAGGGAGCCACATGGCCGTCCACGGGCAGCTCGGAGAGGCGGTGGAAGCGGGCGGAGAGGCCCAGCGGCTCGGCGATGTAGCGCGGGAAGAGGATGTCCAGCGGTGCCCCACCCGCGCGGGAGAGGATTTCCCCCAGGAGGATGAAGCCCACGTCGCTGTAGGCGGTGCGGGTGCGCACGGGAGCGGCGAGCGGGGTGCTGGCGGCGGCCTGAACGACTTCCTGGCGCACCTGGGCGCGGAGGGACTGGGGACAGGTGGGCTCCAGCAGCTCGGGGTGGGCGGTGAGCGCCTGGGCGAAGAACGGGACGAAGGGCGGCAGCCCGGAGCGGTGGTAGAGCAGGTCCGCCACGGTGGCCCCCGCGTCGCCCACGGGCGAGCCGGGAAAAAAGCGCGACACGGCCGTGTCGGGCCCCACCTTGCCCTCGGTCCACAGGCGCAGGAAGAGCGAGGTGGTGCAGAGCACCTTGGTAACGGAGGCCAGGTCGAAGCGGGTATCCCCGGTGGTGGCGCCTGCCACGCCGCCGAAGATTTGGACGCCCCGGTGGAGCACCACCGCCTGGGCGGCGGGAAACAGGCCCCCGGCCACCGCCTCGTCGAGGCACGTCTGCAAGTCGCCGACGGGATTCATTCGCTCACCGCTCCTTCGAGGAAGGTGAGGCGCGCCTCGCCCGCGTCCAAGCGCACGAGGGTCCCCAGGGGCACGGGATAGTTCAGGGCTCCATGGCCGATGGGGAAGCCAGCGGCGCAGGGCAGCCCCGTCTCCTCCGCCAACGAGCGCAGCACGTCGGCGCTGGTGTAGGCGCCGTTCTTCTCCTCGCAGTCGGTGAAGTCTCCCAGGACGATGCCGCTCAGGCGCTCGAAGGCTCCGGCCAGGCGCAGGTGGGTCCACATGCGGTCCAGGCGGTAGGGGCGCTCGCCAATGTCCTCCAGGAGGAGCACGGCCCCGTCGAGGGAAGGCATGTACGGGGTGCCCAGCAGGCGCGTGACGAGCGAGAGGTTGCCGCCGATGAGCGGGCCCTCGGCGATGCCGGGGACGAAGGTGGCGTTGCCAGTGAGCGGCGGGGGCGGCTCGGGGGACTCGAGCATGCGGAAGAGCCGCTCGTGGACGTCCGAGGGCTGCCTGCCGAACTGGGTGAGCACGGGGCCGTGAATGGAGACGCGGTGCACGGCCTGCATGGCCATGTGCACGGCGGTGATGTCCGAGAAGCCCACGAGGACCGGGGGCGCGGACTCATCGAGGGGCAGGTCCGGCAGCAGGCGCATGGAGCCGTAGCCGCCGCGGGCGCAGAAGACGGCGCGGGCGCCGGAGTCCAGCAGGGCGCGGGAGAACTCCTCCTGGCGGCGCGGGTCCTCGCCGGCGAGGTAGCGGTGGGACTCGTAGATGTCGGGGCGGAACACGGGGGTGTAGCGCTGGCTGATGAGGGCCAGGCCTGCCTCGAAGCCGGGCCGATCGAAGGGGCCAGCGGGGGCAATGACGTGAACGGTGTCCCGGGGACGGAGAAGGAGGGGCTTCTGCCAGAGCACGTGGGGCTTCATAGCACCAAGCCTCGAGAACCCACCTCCCTCTCCCGCCGGGAGAGGGCCGGGGGTGAGGGTGCCGCGCTCCCGTGTTCCCATCCCAACGTTCCCGCTACCCCAACCGTTCAAGAGCCGCCGCGAAGAAGGCATCCGTGCCGTGCCGGTGGGGGGCGCAGACGAGAAACCCGTCCTGAAAACACTCCGGACGGAGCCCCCCTGCCCCGGGAGGCACGAGCCGGAAGTCCGGGCGCTGTCGCAGAAACGCAGTAACCAGCTCCTGGTTCTCGGCGCGGTTCACCGTGCAGGTGGCGTAGACGAGCCGTCCGCCGGGGCGGACCAGGTCCGCGGCCCGGGCCATCAGCTCGCGCTGCACGGGGACGAACTGCTCCAGCACAGCGGGGGTCTTCAGGAAGCGCAGGTCAGGCCCACGGCGCAGGGAGCCCAGCTCGGAACACGGCGCATCCACGAGCACCCGGTCCACGCTCAGGCCGACCGGAGGAGCACGGAGCACATGGACACAGGAGAGCCCGGCGCGGGCGCTGCGCTGCATGAGCCGGTCGAGCCGCTCGGCGTCGGGGTCATAGGCCAGGAGCCGGCCCCGGTTCTCCATGGCAGCGCCGAGCTGGAGCGTCTTTCCCCCGGCGCCAGCACACAGGTCGAGCACCGTCTCCCCTGGGCGGGCCTCCAGAAACAGGCCCAGGAGCTGGCTGCCTTCGTCCTGAACCTCGAACAGCCCCTCCTGGAGGGCACGCAGGCCATAAAGGTTGGGGCGGGGGCCATCCACCCGGAGCGCCAGGGGGCTCCAGGTCCCGAGCCGGGTCTCTACCCCCTCGGAGCGCAGCCGCTCGGTCAGGGCCTCACAGGAGGTACGAAGGGTATTCACCCGGAGGGTAATAGGCCCGGGGACATTGAGGTGGGCGCAGAAGTCCTCGGCCTCGGGGCCCCACTCGCTGGTGAAGTGGTCGGCAAGCCAGTCCGGGAGCGAGGCCCGGAGCGCCAGGGACGGGGGTTCAGAGGGGGTCAGCCCGAGCGGAGCCTCCACCCCGGCCAGGCGGGCAGCATCGGCGGGGGGTACACCGGCCAGCCCTCCCAGGAGGGCGTAGAGGAGCCACGGGGCCGAGGGTTGGGGCTGCCCCAGGAGGAAGCCCAGGCGCCTCCGCCAGAGGGCGGCGTTGAAAAGAGCCTCCTTGAGGGCCTGGCGCTGGGCCCGGGAGAGGTGGCGGTGCGCACGGAGGGTGCGGTCCAGCACGCGCTCGGCGGGGGTTCCGTCGAGGACAAGGGCCAGGGCGGAGGCGGCCAGGGGGGCCAATCCATCGAGGGCGGCCCAGGGCTGGGCACGCAGCCGATCGAGCGGATCAAATCGATCTGTTGACAGAGCAGCCTCCGTTCTCTAGAAATCCCCCCGTCGCAGCGCGCACCAAGCGCGGCGGCGGACATATTCCCCGATAGCTCAGCTGGTAGAGCGGGTGACTGTTAATCACCATGTCCGTGGTTCGAGTCCACGTCGGGGAGCACTTTCAAGTCGGCGCAATGCAGCCGACCCAACGTTGAACGGAACCCTGAGCGGCGCGAGCTTCTCGGGGTTTCGCATTTCTGGCTGACCGGGCGCGGAGATGCGCGGCGTGGCAGTAAGCGCGAGACGTTCTCGGCGAGTTCTTCTCCACCAGAATCGGGCGCGCAAGACGCGGGGCGTTTTACTCGGCGACCGGTGGGTAAACGTGGGCCCCAGGCGGCGAAGCCCTGGCAACGCGCCAAGGATCTACTTGCAGTTGCAGACACGCACGCCCATCGCGAGCGCCCATCCGGAAGGCGTGTCGTCGAGACGGACGGTCTGCTTGGAAGCGCCGCCGTTGCGGCACAACGTGCAGACACGCGTCTTCTCACCGAGGAAGGCTGGCCCCGGTCGTGT
>DASVVJ010000453.1:0-14082 GCA_036389955.1 Myxococcaceae bacterium | reverse complement strand
CGGATCACTCGCACCGCCCTCCGCGTCGCACCCCACAAGTCGTAGGGCGCGTACACCACTCCATCGATCTGCTTCGCCAGCCGCTCTCTCGCCATCAGGTAGCCCGTGTTCGTCGTCGTCGAGAGCAGAATCCGACAGCCTGGGAAACGCTCCCGTAGTGGGCCGAACATGGGCGCCAGTGCCAGCAGATCTCCCGCGCTCGCGCCGTGTAGCCAGAGCATCGGCCCGGCGCCATGAGGCAGCGTGCCCGGTGAGTAGAAGCCCAGCCGCTGCTTCAGCCCATGGCGCGTCTTCCGGTACACCGAGAGTGCCGGGAACAGGAGTGCGAAGAGCACGTAGCTGGCGAGGATGTACAGGAGGCGCATGGGGCCGCGCGCGTCCTCTATCAGATGCCCGCGCCCTGCGGCAGCACTCGCACCGGGCTTGGGACGATCCAGGGCTTCCACTCCGAGCCGAACAGCCTTCCCGGCGCCTGTACCCAGACTTCGATCTGAACCGCCCCCTCCTCCACCAGGTCTACCGAGAGCCCATCTGGACGAAGCCGACCGGCTCCCCAGACTTCCACCCTTACGCTTCCAGGCGGGTGCTGTGGCAAACGGACCGTGAGCACATCGCCCACCCGGGCCTCTCGCTGCTCCGTCAGCGGCCCTTCCAAGGCAAAGCCGGTGGGCTCCCCAAGGGCTCGGAAGACGCAGAGCGCCTGCCCACCCGAGAGCGCTCGGAGGACCTGGGCTGACGCGGCCCGGGGCTCCTGTGCCAAGGGCTCGGACAGGGCTGTGGGCGGCAGGTACATGGCCAAGGAGCGGAAGACGTCTCGGTAACGCGGCTGCCCGTGCGCGTCATGCGAGCAGAACGCCAACCGGGGCCGCTCCCGCGTCAGCTCGAGCAGCCGCTCCGTGCTCGCTGGCTGTGGGTTCACCAGGATCATCAGGCCGTGCAGCGGCTCTCCGAAATACGCTCCCACCGCTGGCAACAGCCTCGAGAACGGGTTGCGGAGCGCGTCTCGCAGAAATGTGTCCGCTGAGTACAGCTCGAAGCCCTGTGCCCGCTTCGCGCCCTCCGGATCCCGCCATGGGTTCTTCTTTTGAATCGGATGCGCGAGCACGCTCGTGCCTCCCGCCGCCTCCACCGCGCTCACTCCCTCCTGTCTCGCTCGAGCGCCATCCAGGGGCGTCTGCGTTCCGAATGCCACCAGGTGACCGTGCGGTGTGGAGATCTCCACGCCCTGCACCATCAGCACTCCGTCCAGGAAGACTGGCTCGCGCGGCACGAAGTCGTTGTGGTCCGTCAGCACCACGAACTGAAGCCCCGCGGCCTTCGCCGCCGCCGCCACCTGTTCCACCGTGCCCGAGCCGTCGGAGAGCTTCGTGTGGACGTGAAAGCCGCCTCGTAGCCATTGCGGTGCGCCTTCCTGAGGCGGCACCACCGGGTACTCGGTAAACGAGGCCCTGCAAGTGAAGACGCCCATGACGCCCAGGAGCAACAGCACCAGGCCCACCAACGCCCGGAGCAGCTTGCCCACCACCACCATCGGCTTCACGCCGCGCCCCGCTCGGCTCCCGCCGTCTGGAGTTCCCACAGCGCCGCGTAGCGTCCGCCCGCCTGCAGCAGTTCCGCATGGCTGCCGCTCTCGATGATGCGCCCGGCCTCCACCACGTGGATCACATCCGCCCCGGTCACCGTCGAGAGCCGGTGCGCGATGACCAGCGCTGTTCGGCCCGGCAACACCGCCGCCAACGCCGCCTGCACCTCCCGCTCGCTCTCCGGATCGAGGCTGCTGGTGGCCTCGTCCAGCACCAGCACCTGGGCCCGCGAGAGCACCGCCCGCGCGATGCACAGCCGCTGGCGCTGCCCTCCGCTCAGGGTGACTCCCCGCTCGCCGATCAGCGTGTCGTAGCCCTGCGGCAGCGTCCGGATGAAGCCGTCTGCGTGCGCCACCCGGGCCGCAGCTTCCACTTCCTCCCTCGTTGCTTCCGGACGCCCGAAGCGCAGGTTGTCCAACACGCTGCCCGAGAAGAGCAGCGGCTCCTGCGTCACCAGCGCGAACTTCGAGCGCACACTCGCGGCCTGGTAGCGATCCGCGTCCACACCATCGAGCAACAGCCGACCCGTCTGGGGCTTCTCGAAGCGCAGCAGCAGCGACGTCACCGTGCTCTTTCCGCCTCCGCTCGGCCCCACCAGCGCCGTCACCTTCCCCACCGGCACTTCCAGCGTCAGCCCTTCCAGCGCGCGCCGCGATCCGTAGGAGAAGTGCACCTCCTCCAGACGGATACTCCGCTCCAGCGGCGGAGCGGGCACGGCTCCCGGCGGATCCTCCACGGGATGGCGCAGGTCCAGCAGCGCGAAGAGCCGCTCGCCCGCCGCTCCCGCCTGCATCGCGAACTGAGTCACGCGCCCCAGATCCTTCACCGGTTGATAAACGAGGATCACCGCTGTGAGCAGAGACAGGAGCGCCGCAGGCTCCATCACCCGGGTTGCCGCCGCATAGGCCAGTGCACCCGCGAGCGCCGCCGCCGCGAGCACCTCCATGAGCCCCGGCACCGCCCCACGGGCCCACGCCGCGCTCACCACGGCCCGCTCATGCGCCTGCGTATGGGCTGCGAACCGCGTCAGCTCCGCTGCCTGTCCGTTGAAGGCCTGGATCGTCCGGAGGCCTCCCAGCCCCTCGTGGAGCTGCCCAGCGAGCTGCCCCAACTGAGATTGCCCCTCCCGCGTCCCTCGCAGCGCCTTGCGCGTCAGCCGCGACGCGGGCAGTGCCGCCAGCGGAATGACCACCAGCATCAGCCCACCCAGCACGGGGCTCATCGCCAGCGCCACTCCGGCCAGCACCAGGATCTGCACCGTGTCCCGTAGGTACGAGCCCACCGCGTACATGGCCGCCCACTCCACCGCCGTCATGTCCGAGGTGAAGCGGCTGAGCAGATCCCCCACCCGCTCCTTCGAGAGCTGCGAGGGCGACAGCGCCGTGAGCCGCAGGAACAGCTCCCTGCGCAGATCCTTCACCACCCGCTGCGCGAACAGGCCCATGAAGTAGAACTGCCCCAGGTAGCCCACGCCCTTCACCAGGCCCACCAGCACGACCACCACCGGGAAGCCCCACAGCGCCGCCTCCCGAGGCAGCTCCGAGAGCCACGGCACGTCGTGCTTCCCGCCAAAGCCCTCGGTGCCTCCTGTCAGCAGGAACCCCAGCGCCGGGCCCATCAGGTACGCATACGTCCCCGTTCCCAGCCCCAGCACCGCCATGCAGGCGAACGCCGCCCCAATCACGCCCACGTGCGGCCGCCCGTACCGCAGCAGCCGCAGCAGCGCCGCACGCACTCCCATCAGCGGCCCACCTTGCGCAGCGCCGCCTTGGCCAGCTGGGACTTCGGGTTCTGCTCCAGCACCTTCAATAGCCGCTTCCGTGCCGAGGTCGCATCCCCCAGGTCGTTGTCGATGATGGCCGAGATGATGTGCGCCCGCTCCAGCGATGCGCTGACCGAGAACGCCCGCTTGAGCACCTTCTGCGCCGCCACCGCCCGATCCTTCAGCGGCCCCACCGCCGCCATGTACGTCGCCCACGCCAGGTACGCGTAGAACTCGGGCTCACGCGGGTGCAGTTCCACCGCCTCCTCGAAGAGCTGCAGCGCCATGCGGAAGTCCTTGCGCTTGAGGTACGCCGCTCCGCGATGGATGAGCACCTCCGCGTCCGCGTTGATCGCGTTGACCCGCCCCACCTCCAGCTTCGGCAGCAGGTACTGGAGGTACGCCTTGCGCTTGTCCTCCACCGAGAGCACCCGGTACGACGCGGACAGCTTCTCCTGCACCGAGTCGAGCAGGTCCTTCAGGTCCGAGATGTCGTGCTCGGCGTACATGTCCGGGTGAAACTTCATCGCCGTCTCGTGGTAGGCGCGCTCCACCGCCTCCATGTCCGCGGAGATGTCCAGCCCCAGGCTCCGGAAGTAGCTGCTGGTGAGGATCTTCAGCGCCCCTTCACGCAGCCCCGCCACCGTCTCCGCGGGCAGCGGCTTGCGCTTGCGCCGGGCGATGACGTCCGGAGCCGAGAGCTCCGCGCCCTCCGTGGCCACCGGCGTCGGCGAGAACGTCACCCCGCCCACCAGCTGCAGGAACCACATCAGCGAGTAGCCCAGCCGCAGCTCTCCCCGCCCATGCGCCAGAATGTCCCGCAGCAGCAGGCGCCCGTTGACCTGCATCGCGATCTTCAGGTCCTCCGTGTCGAGGCCCATCGCCGACAGGTCCTTGCCGAAGTCCGGCGAGCGCACCGGGTACTCGTCCAGGTGCTTGCGTAGAGGAGCCGCCAGCGCCTTGAGCGGCATCGCTCGCCGCGCGCCCTCGAGCACCGGCGCCAGCGCGGGAACCTCCACCGTGGCCACCTCCCGCTGGAACTCGTCGCCCCCGTAGAAGGCGAAGCGCCCCTCGCGCATGCCAATGAGCTGCGCCAGCCGGTCTCGCGTGTAGTCCCGGAGGATCTGCAGCAGCTCCTCGCCCACCGCCTCCACCCCCGCATCCGCGAGCGCCGCGCCAATGCGCAACCCCGAGCCCAGCGCCTCCACCACGCGCTCGGTCTGCGCCGGCGTGGCGATCTTCCTCTCCACCAGAAAGCCCGGCAGCGCGTCCTTGCGCTCGGAGGAGTCGTAGTTCACCGCCACGCCCCGCGCGAAGTACACACGCCGGCTCAGCTCCCGGCACGCCACCACCAACACCCCGTCCCGCCGCTGCCGGTACAGCAGGTGCACCACCGACGGCAGCGGATAGCCCCCGAGTTCCCCCGACACCACCGCCGGCCGCGCCAGCATCGCCTGAACGCCCGTGGCGGGCCCGGCCGCCTTCGCCGCGCTCACCAGCTCGTCCAGCTTGGCCACCAGCTCGCCCGGCTTGAGCGGGTCCGCCAAGTAGGCGACCTGCTTCGGATCCAGCACCGAGGCCGCCCCGCGCGCCCGGCCCAGGTGGGCCTTGTCGATGGCCACGATGGGCACCCGCCCCCCCTGGCCGTGGCCGCGGATGAGGGTGCCCAGGTGCGCGCCCCCCAGCTTCGGCAGGTCCACCGCCACCACCACCGCCGTGGGGTTCTCCACCACGAAGAGCTCCAGGGCCTGGGCGGCATCGGACACCGCACGCACGGTGTAACCGGCCTGCGCGAGCAGCCCAGTCAGGTGCTCCAGCGTAGGCGGATGGCTCTCGGCGAGCAGAAGCGTCTTCAAGGGGGACTGGAGTGTACACATTTGCCCGCCGCGCTTCAGTTACGATGCGCGCCCCTGATGACTGCTGCCCCACAGATTCTCGTCGTCACCGGTGAGGCCTCCGGCGACGCCCATGCCGCCGAGCTCGTCGCCGCCCTCCAGGCCCGCCGCCCGGACCTGCGTTTCTTCGGAATGGGGGGCTCCCGCCTGGCTGCCCGGGGGGTGGAGCTGCTCTTCAGCGCCCAGGAAGTCTCCGTCATGGGCATCACCGAGGTGCTGCCCAAGATTCCCCGTATCCTTCAGGTGTTACGCGGCCTGGCCACCGCCGCCGCCGAGCGCCGCCCCACCTGCGCCATCCTGGTGGACATCCCCGACTTCAACCTGCGCCTGGCCGCCAAGTTGAAGGAGCTGGGCATCCCCGTGGCCTATTACGTGTCTCCGATGATCTGGGCCTGGCGCCAGGGCCGGGTGAAGGTCATCCGCAAGCTCGTGGACCGGATGCTCTGCATCCTCCCCTTCGAAGAGGCCTTCTACCGGGACTCCGGGGTGAACGCCCGCTATGTGGGCAGCCCCGTGGTGGAGCAGGTCCCCGCTCCCGACAGCCCCTCCGCCTTCCGGCAGCGGCTCGGACTACCCGTGGAGGCGCCTACACTCGCCCTGCTGCCCGGCAGCCGGATGAGCGAGATCCGCCGATTGCTGCCCTCCATGGTGAGTGCGGCCCGGCAGCTCGCCGCCGAGCGCCCCGGGTTGCAGATCGTCGTTCCCGTGGCTCCCACCATTCCCCGCGAGGAGGTGCTCTCGCGCTTCGAGGGCAGTGGGCTGTCTCCCCGGCTCGTGGACGGCCGCGCTCCCGAGGTGGTGGGAGCCAGTGATGCGGCCATCGTCGCCTCGGGGACGGCGGTGCTCGAGGCCGGGCTGATGCAGCGCCCGCTGGTGGTGGTGTACCGCGTCTCGCTGGTGACGTACCTCGTGGGCCGGATGATGCTGAAGATCGCCCATGTGTCGCTGGTCAACCTGCTGGCCGGCCGGCGCGTCGTCCCGGAGCTGCTCCAGGGCGACATGACCCCCGAGCGCATCGCCACCGAGGTGCGCCGGGTGTGGGATCCAGGCCCACCTCGCGACGAGATGCTTCGGGGGCTGGAGGAAGCACGCGGAAAGCTGGGCGGCCCGGGAGCCGCCGAACGGGCCGCAGAGGCGGTGCTGGAGCTGCTGCCCGCCCCCGTCAAAGTTTGAGGGTGACCGAGCCGTGGCTCTGGTATGTCCCGCCGCGCCATGAATCGCGCGCTGGTCTGCATCCCCACCTACAACGAGGCAGAGAACATCGAGCCCATCACCTCGGCGGTGCTCAAGGCCGAGCCTCGGGTGGACATCCTCATCGTCGATGACAACTCGCCGGATGGTACCGGCAAGATCGCCGACACCCTGGCCGCCCGCGAGCCGCGCATCCGCGTGCTCCACCGCGAGAAGAAGGAGGGCCTGGGCCGTGCGTACCTGGCCGCCTTCCGCTGGGCGCTGGCCGAGGGCTACACGTACATCATCGAGATGGACGCGGACTTCAGCCACGATCCGCGCTACCTGCCCCAGTTCGTGGACGCGGCCGAGGCCGGCGCCGATCTGGTGCTGGGCTCGCGCTACGTCACCGGTGGTGGCACGGTGAACTGGGGCATCGGCCGGCAGGTCATCAGCCGCGGCGGCTCGCTCTACGCGCGCACCATCCTCGGAGTGGACATCCGGGACCTGACGGGCGGCTTCAAGTGTTTCAACCGCCGCGTGCTGGAGGCCATTGAGCTCGATGAGGTGCAGAGCTCCGGCTACGCCTTCCAGATCGAGCTCACCTACCGCACGCTCAAGAAGGGCTTCACCGTGCGGGAGGTTCCCATCGTCTTCGAGGACCGCCGCGTGGGGCACTCGAAGATGAGCCGGAAGATCTTCCTCGAGGCGCTCACCATGGTCTGGAAGCTGCGCCTCACGGTGTGACGGGGTATGGGCGAGTACATCACCCACTTCCTCGTCTCGCTGTCCGCCGTCTTCTTCGTGGTGGACCCCATCGGCGTGGTGCCCATCTTCCTGGCCATCACCGCCGGGGACTCGGACGAGAAGATGCGCCGCACGGCGCTGCGGGCCTGCCTGGTGGCGGGCGGCCTGCTGCTGTTCTTCGCCGTATTCGGCGGCCTCATCTTCCAGGTCTTCGGCGTCTCGCTGGCCGCCTTCCGCGTCGCGGGCGGCATCCTGCTGCTCATCACCGCGCTGGACATGCTGCGCGCCCGGCCCTCGGAGACGCGCACCACGCAGACCGAGCAGCAGGAGGGCGTCCATAAGGAGGACGTGGCACTGGTGCCGCTGGCCATGCCGCTGCTGGCGGGCCCGGGCGCCATCGCCTCGGCCATGGTGCTCATGTCCAAGGGCGAGACGTTGACGATGGCGGTGCCCGTGCTCGCCGCCATCGTGCTCACGTTCGTGGCCAGCTACTTCATCCTGCGCGCCTCGAACCTCGTGCTGCGCATGCTCAAGCAGTCGGGTGTCGCCATTCTCGAGCGCGTGATGGGGCTCATCCTCGCCGCCATCGCCGTGCAGTTCATGGCCGATGGCGCCAAGGACCTGCTGAAGCTCTGACTCAGCGTGCCCCTCTTCAGCGTGAGCAAGGAAGCTTCACGCGCACGGGCCGGCTGCTCATTTCCTGGTCCGTGCGGCCTGCTCCTAGCCGGCCACCGGAGCTGCGGCCCCAGCACCACACTGTACCGTCGGCGGCCAGAGCACAGGTGAAGTAGTCGCCAGCGGCCAGCGCCAGGGTCTTGCCCTTCAGGCTCGCCACAGGCACCGCGGGAGAGGTGGAACCGGACTTCTCGTTGCCGAGCTGACCGAAGGAGTTCTCTCCCCAGCAGAGCACATCCCCACCGGGGACTCCCGCGTGGCTCGCGGTGCGCGCACAGGAGTGGTGAGGCCCGAACGCGATCTCCTCGACCCGGGTCCCCAGCTCCTTCATCTCCACCGGAGCCTTGGCCAGGGCCTGTGCTCCCTCGTCCCGCAGCAGCTCGCCGAAGCACCACACCGAGCCATCCTTCTTCCAGGCACAGGTCTTCTGGTAGCCCGCCTCCACCCGCACCACGTCGCTCAGTCCCGAGACGCGGGCTGGCACCAGACTGACGTGGACCGGGCCCAGGCCCAGCGCACCGTACTCACTGCTGCCCCAGCACCACACAGAGCCGTCACTCAGGACAGCACACGAATGGTAAGCGCCCGCGGCGACAGAGACCGCCTGATGCGGGAGGTGCGAGAGCTGAACGGGCATCGGCTGAGGCTTGTTGTCCCCTGTGCCCAGCTGGCCCTGCTGGTTGTCGCCCCAGCACCACAGCGTCCCGTCCTTCCGAATGGCGCACCCGTGCAGACTTCCGAGCGCCACCTGTCCCGGCCCGGGACGGAGCTGTTCCCACCGCGTGGCGCTCAGCTCCAGAGAAGAAGCCTCCGAGGGACGCATCAGCCCCCAACACGACAGGGTTCCGTCGGTCAGGCTTGCACACATTTCGCCGGGGCTGATGTTCAGGCTGGCGGCTCCGTCCAACGCCTGGACCCGCACGGGTTGTCCCGTCGTCACGACGAGCGGTCCACGCTCGCCCGCGAGGTTCCCGCCGGCACAGTAGACCTTGCCCTCTGGAGTCCGTCCGCATATCAGCGCCCCCGTCACGCCTATCTCGGCAACCCCCGTCAGCAGCCGCAGCGGATGAGGCTGCGCCACTTCGTTGTCGTCCGTGTCTGAACTCGTCCCCGGGGGGTAGGTGCCCCAGCACCAAGGCGTGCCGTCCGCGAGGAGCGCACAGGCCGAATAGCCCGTCACAGCAAGCTGGGTCGCACAGCGCCCGGCCAGTGCCGGCCTGGGCTTCGAGACCGCGCTGAAGCGGTGCTTCAAACGGCCACTGGAGAGGCGGGACTTGCCCTCCGTGCCCAAGAGTTCCACCCACAGCTCCACCTCCCGAGGGGCCACCAGGAGCTTCCCCAGCGCCGTGTCCCGCTCGTCCAGCTCCAGGCTCTGGAGGATGTCCTTAAAAGACACGCGCTCGCGGAGAACTTCACCCGGCGCCAGTTCCACGGGCTCATGAGGGTGAACGTCAGCCGTGTCCACCAGACCGCCAATGGTGTAGCGGAAGACGCGGCCCCCCGTGCGCACGTGCAGCACCGAGAAGGAGAGCCACGTCAGATGGTGGCAGGCCTCCACGGGAAGAAGCTGCTTCGTGGAGCTCGTGTTGCGCACCTGCACATCCAGGTGCAGCTCGGCAGGCACCGTGCCGCTGCCCGGGGCAATGGCCAGCCCGTACTGAAGCCCCTTCACCGGAGCCCCCCAGGCCACGTCCTCGGCCACCGCCGGCGGGGCCACCCACAAGAGCAGCACTCCCAGCCACCGGCTCAGAGCCTCCCATCGCCTGCGCATGGACATGGCCATCCTTTCTTCGAACAAGGATGGCCTGACTCAGCTCCCGCTTCCAGCCCTCCGCGCCCGCAGGAGGATGGCCACGGACAGAAGCAGGGGCAGCCAGCTCGGAACTCCGACCCAGCGCCTCCAGATGAACTTGGCTCCCTCCTGCCCTCCTTCTTCATCCACCCACCAAAAGCCCAGGCGGTTCCACCAGGAGCCCGGCACCGCGCGCTGCGGGGGTTGGAAGAAAGTGCCTCCCAGATCGAACGCCTCCGCGGGGCCGCTCTCCAGTGGGCGATAGTGAGCGCCTCCTCCCAGCCTGAACGAGCCGTCTCCCGGCCACCGCACTCGCCAATAGGTGAAGCGAACCTGAGCGCCCTCCACCCGGTCCATATCGAGGCCCAGGGACGTGTAGTGGCTGTAGCTGGTGAGCCACATCACCCCGAGGGCACAGGTCAGTCCGGCAAAGCCCACGGTGACGCTTCGGCGCATGCCCCCATGCTACAGCGCCGTGGCAGGCACATCAGCGGCCTCGTCGGCGCCCCAGAACCACTCCACACGCGCACTTCGCCGCTTCTCCTCGAGCCATGCGCCGAACAGGAGGCTCGCGATCTGCTGGCGAGTGGGCTCGTCGAACCGCGCGGGGAGTTGCTGCATGACCCAGAGCAGCTCGTAGCCGTCTCCACTGGGCACCGGCTCCGTCAGCTCCCCCGGCTGAGTGCCAAACACGAGCGCGGCCTGCTCCGCGTCCAGCTCCCTGCGCTCCAGCGTGGCGAACAGCGAGCCTGCGTCTCCCGTCTCCACGAATTGCGCCTGTGCCACGGCCAGCAGTTGGCTCGGATTGGCTCGGAGCTTGCCGTAGAGCCGCTGCGCCTCGTCCCGCGAGGACACGTACAGCCTGGCCACCCGGACCCGGTCGAAGCTGGCGCGGTGCGTCTGGAAGTACGCTTCCTCGCGGCCGGCCACCACCTGCTCCTTCAGCTTCTCGCGGCCCCGCTCATCGCTCAGGTGGCCTTCGAGCTGCGCCTGGGTGGTGCCGTGCTCGCGCATCCAGCGCTCCACCTGCTCGGGCGTGAACAGCCCCCGCTTTCTCCGGAAGCGGCCCAGCGCTTCGGCCAGCTCCTCGTCCGAGGCCTCGATGCCCCGCGCCCGGATCTCCTGGTCGATCAGGCTCATGTGGATGAGGTGCCGGCCGATGTGCAGCGTGTGCCACGCGTAGTCCAGGCTGGTGATGGCGTGGCTGACGCGGATCGGCGCGTCGTTCACGCGAAGCACCAGCGACTCGTTGAAGCGCTGGATCCCTCGCACCGGCCACGGCAGCTCCTCGTCCGCGCAGTAGCTCAGCGAGTACGTCCCCGCCTCGTCCCCCACCAGGATGTCGTAGTGGATCGTCCCCTCGTAGCCCTCCTGCTCCCAGACGATGTTCATCCACAGCTCGGGGTGGCGCGCCTTCAGGGCCCGGAACTCAGCCTGAGCTGCTTCGGGCTCGGTGCGCTCCGCGCGCAGCTTGACCAGCAACGCCATCGCGTCACGCGCGGCGGCAAGGGTGGACTCGTTCATGAGCAGGCCTCCTGGAAAGCGGGCCGCGGGCTGGGGTTCATGAGTTCCGTGCAGATCGCATCGCGGATCGGCAGTCCGGTCTCTTCTTCGATCCACAGCCACTGGCCATTGGGGTTGATCTCCAGGAAGACGTAGCGGTCATCCGGAGTGACGATGATGTCGATGGCGCCGAACCGCAGGCCCAGCCGCGCCACCAGCTCCACACAGGCCCGGCGGACCGCGTCCGGCAGCCGGTGAATCCGGTGCGGGGTGTGTCCCGAGTCATACCGGCGCCAGTCCAGCTGCGTGCGCCGGGTGGACTGCGAGTGGATCTCCGCGGCGAACACCTCCTGGCCCACCACGGTGACGCGCAGCTCGAACTTCTTGGGAACCTGGGCCTGGAACAGCACGGGGCTGTGGCGCAGACGCCGCGCGTACCCCACGTCCCGAGTGGTGATGGGCTGCGTGTAGCGCATCAGCTCGCGGTTCCTGCGCTGGCTCGAGGGAAAGACGATGCTCGGCAGCTTGTCGATGAGCCGCCCCTCGTGCTGGCGGTAGAACGCCAGGAACTCGTCCGGATCGTTCGTCATCAGCGTGGGCGGGATCTCCAGCCCGAGCGCCGTCGCCAGCTGGAGCTGCAGCTGCTTGTTGTCCGCCCGGCGGATGGCGTGGATGGGCCCCGGCAGCCAGGGCAGCTCCAACGCGTTCCACGTGTCCTGGATGACCTGGTAACACTCCTCCTCGGCGTAGGAGCGGAGCAACGGGTTCGAAATCTGCGGAGACACCCGGGGCCGGTTCGGGCGGCGCAGCCATGCGGCGGTGCAGGCGCTGACGTCGAGCACCTCGCGTCCCCGCGTCAGCCGGACACGCTTGGTGCCGCCGCGAAAGGAGATGGAGAGCGACGCATGGCGGGGAAACTCGGCCCAGTCGAAGCGACAGTAGGTGGCGCCCCGGCGGCGCAGCTCGGCCTCCACGACGTCCGAGTGGACGTCTTCGGCCTCGGTGAAGATGAGGATCAAGGACTGCTCCGCGAAGTGGAAAGAAGACCGCGGAGGGCCTTGCTCGAAGCGCAGGACAGGCAGGCAGCCAGCGCCAAGCAAGGCCCTCCACAGAGAAGGGACAGGGCCTGGCGCTTACTGGTCGCAGTCAGCCGTGTCGGAACACGTACCGCCCTCGGAGGCGCTCATCCGACCGCCCGAGATGATCTTCAGCTCCACATCGCTCAAGTCGCGCTCGCCCAGCCGGCTCCGGCCCTTCTCGAGGGTGTCGATGGACAGCTGGGTACGCGTCTTGGTCTGCTTCTTCATTTGGGTGTCTCCTGGGTGGAGCGAGCCCCGTCATCGAGGCTTCGCTATGGCCTTCACCCGGTAATGGAGACCCCTGGGCGCATTTGTGACGGGCGCCTCAGTCCGACGCAGCGGCCCAGCTGCCCTCGGCCGTGCGGCGGACGAAGCCCTGAGGCGAGCTCGCCATCGACAGATCCTCCGGGCCCGCGCGCCGCGCGTCGTACGCGTACCCCTCGGACGATTCCTCCAGGTACAGCACCAGCCCTTCCCGAGCGAGCTGCCGCACCACCCGGAACTGCTCATTCCCGCACGAGGGGTCGTCGTCGAAGAAGCGCTCCAGCCGCCCTTCCGAGGCATTGCGCAAGAAGACCGTCACCGGCACGGGCAGCTCGCGCCCGTCGCTCGCCATCTCCGTCAGGCGCTGAGTCACCACCGGCTCACGCACCAACGTCTGGACCAGCTCGCACCGAGCCTCCTCTGTCTGCTGCGGGCTCGAAGCCACTTCGGTGTGCGCACAGGCCACCAAGGCCAGTCCAAGCATGGGAGCGAGAGCAAATCGATTCATCCGTCGGTTCCTCCAGAAAGGCTTCACAGCTTGCGCCACTGCGGGTTGAAAGGAGCGTTCGTCAGCGCCGGGTCCTCCACGGCGATGATGTATTCGGCACGGCGGTTGGTGGCCTCGGCGGTCTCGTCCGGCGTCGCCTTGCGGAGCGACTGCTCGCCAAAGCCCTCGAAGAAGATGGGCAGCTTCACGCCCCGCTTGCGGAAGTACGCGGCGATGCTGCGCGCACGCTGGAGCGACAGCTCCCGGTTGGCGTCCGTAGGCCCCACCGTGTCCGTGTGGCCCAGGATGTAGAGCCGCAGCGCGGCGAAGCGGCCATAACGCGTCACTGACTCGGTGATGAGCTGCTGGCTGTGGTCCAGCTTCCCTCGCTCGGCCTCCGGAATCTCCGCGCTGCCCGAGGGGAAGATCACCTCTTCGTGGGGGATGTCCACCCGCCAGGGGAAGAGGTCCACGCTCATATAGAAGTCCGAGGTGTCGTAGGCCTGGAGCGAGATGCGCAGCACCTTGCCTTCCACGGGCGGCCACGTCACCTGCAGCGGCGTTCCCGCGGCCTCTCCCTTGAAGGGCACCACCCCGTCGAAGGCCTTCTCACCGGTGTCCATCCACACCGTCAGGTTCGCGCGCGACGCGGGCCGCGAGAGCATGAAGCGCAGCTTGCGCGCCGGAAGGTCCAGCGCATCCTTCGCCAGCTCCAGCTTCAGCGGGCCCATGACTTCCGTATCGAAGCTCAGCGGCATCGTCCCCGGGTCCGCGCCCCGGAAGCGCACCGTCAGCTCGCCCTCGTAGTGGAAGCGGCCCTCGGGCTGCTCCAGGGGAAAGGTGTGCGTCGTGCCTGGCCGCCCGCCCCCCTTGGCCTCCACGGTCTTCCCGTCCGAGCGCTTCAGCTTCAACTCGAGGCCCGCGATGGGCTCCAGGATTTCGACTTTCAGGGCCGGGGTGCCCTTGCCCAGCGGTATCCGGGCGTCCAGCGACACATGAATGGCATCACCCGCCAGCGCGGGCGCGGCGGTCAGGGCGAGGCTGAGTATGAGCAGGCGAGCAGTCATCTATCGGCCACCTCGGACGTGCCGGACGCAGGGCAACAGGGTCCCCGCTCCGTGGATT
>DASVVJ010000452.1:0-2947 GCA_036389955.1 Myxococcaceae bacterium | reverse complement strand
AGACGCAGACGGGCACCGCGCCGCTCTACAACTCGAGCAAGCCCTTCCAGGTGGGCTATGCCTTCTACCCTGGCTGCGGCCTGGAGACGCGCGACGATGACAACGGCGCCACGGACCTGACCCCGGAGCGCAACTACGGCGGGCTCAGCCTCACCAACGAGGTGGCCAACAGCACGTGGATTCCCAATGTGCCGTTCCGCCTGGTGATGGGCACCTCGGACTCGCTGCTCACTAACTGCAAGGACCGGCGCATGGTCAAGGCGAAGCAGCTCGCGCTGACGGACGCGCCCGTGGCGGATGCGTACCCCACCGACGTCCGCCACAGCTTCGACGAGGCCTTTAGCGTGGGAGGCTCCTTCACCCAGAAGGATGTGGACGCGAAGGCCACCTATGATCAGCAGGCGCTCGACTTCTTCGAGTCCTACCTGCTGCCCTGAGGGAACTGCGCCTCTCGAAAAATCGGCAAAGGCCTGCCAGGCGGTTAGGCTAAACACTCCGAGTGCAGCCCGCGCACTACTCCAGGTGTAGCGGGCGTACTTCGAGGGAACCGCTCGTGAGCATTCTCGCTTTTGGCACCAAGCATGACCCGAAGGTCGAAGCGGATGTCATCCTGACCAGTGCCATCCTGGGGTTCTGCGTCACGCGATTGAAGCTGGGACAGCCCTTCAGCTTCGACATCGAGCACCCGCCGGCGTCCGTGGTGAGCGACCCGGGGAAGTACCAGGAGTTCCTGGAGGACTGGCAGAAGTTCCTCCACGTGCTGAGCGCCCTGGCCAGCGTGCTGGAGTTCAACGGCCTCAAGGCGGACTTCCTCCGGGATGACCAGTCGCGGGCGTGGCATCCGGAAGCGCGCATCACGGGCCGCGAAGGCGGCGCGATGATCAAGCCGCAGGAGCGCCACAAGCCGATGCTGAGCCCCCAGGCGATCAGCCTGGGCAAGGATGAGCACGCGCAGCCGGGGGGGTACTTCGGACGCGGCGCGTACACGGGGATGATCGACGATCCGGTCAACCACAAGACGTACCGGCAGCCCACCAAGCGCATCGTCGTGGTCGACCAGGACCGGTGGCGCCCGGAGATGCACAAGAGCTACCCGGGACTCATCCGGGGCCCGAAGGACAAGGGCGCGGAGTTCATCAACCTGGACAAGGACCTGAAGAAGGGAATGGGGCCCTTCAACGAGCAGCAGGAGCAGGACCTGAGCACGAAGGGTGGCATCGTCGGGTATGTCCACGGCATGTCCTGGGCCATGCAGGAGTGCATCAAGTGCGGACCCTGGTGCACCCCGTACGAGCAGGCGGTGGGCTCGGACACCACGAAGATGGCGTCGTGCTTTCCCTGCACCACCTATATGTACGCCGCGGGCTTCCCCCCGTCGTCGATCCACCTGGGGCGCGGCGAGTCCTGGTGCCCGCTGCCCGAGAACCAGTCGAGTCCGTACGGCGAGATCGCCCAGTCCCTCAACACCCGCTGGCACGCGCAGGTCTTCCACTACCTGGAGCTTGGCCGGAAGTGCCTGGAGAAGTTCGCCAACGCGCACCGGGACGACTCGGGTATCGCCCTGACCATGGGCCGGCGCAACACCTTGAAGGTGAAGCACGTGTCGGTGGGCCCGCAGCTCCACGTGGCCAAGGCCCATCGCGACGCGCTGGACGCGATGGAGTACAAGCTGCACACCCTGGGGCTCGCCAAGGGTGGCAACCTGATGCTCGATGCGCTGACCGTGCACGAGTCGGAGTGGAAGCGGGTCTACAACACGCTCCACGCGGAGCAGCTCAACAAGGGCATGCCGCAGCCGGGAGACGACCTGGTGAATGGCTGGACCCAGGTGACGGGCAAGCGAGGATCCAAGCCGCGCTGAGCCCAGGCGGGCCCGCCTGCCGGGATGCCGGGCGGGCGGACCCTGACGCGAGTCGGACCAGGGTGTTAGAGACAGCGCTCCATGGATGAGCCGAAGGATGCACAGCGTGGCAAGCCCGCGGGGCCGCGGAAGAAGCAGCCCCGGAAGGTGTCTCCGCGCTACCTGGAGAACGCCGCGCTGCACTACCTGAAGCGGTACACCGCCACGGTGAGCCAGCTCAAGCGCGTGCTCCTGCGCCGGGTGGACCGCTCGCTGCGCTTCCACGGCGGGGAGCGTGCCGAGGCGCTCGGCTGGGTGGAGGCGCTGGCGGACAAGCTCATCCGCAACGGGCTCATCAACGACCAGGCCTATGCCGAGCACAAGGCGCAGTCCCTGCGAGCCTCGGGCCGCAGTGCCCGGGTGATTACCCAGAAGCTGCGGCTCAAGGGCGTGTCCGCGGAGGTGGCGCAGCAGAAGGTGGCCGAGGCCACCGCCGAGGTGTCCGAGGATGCGGCGGCCCGCATCTGGGCGCGCAAGAAGCGGCTGGGGCCGTTCCGCCGGGATGCGCGGACGCGGGAGGAGAACCGGCAGAAGGATCTCGCCGCGCTGGCCCGGGCGGGCTTCCCGTTCTCGATCGCGAAGAAGATCATCGACGGAGCGGCCGAGTAGCCGCCTGGCGTGGGCCCACCGGGCACAGCAGGCAGGGCGCGAGCCGGTTAAACATCACGCCTTATGCCGAGACGAACCCGTCCCCGCATTCCGTTCCAGGTGCTGGCGGCCCTCCTGGTGACCGCCGTCCAGCTTCCCACCGTGCTGTGGCTCTGCTGGCTGACCCGCACGCCACTGCCCGCGGTGGCCGCGGTGCTGGTGTCCCTGCCGTACCTGCGCCAACTCCAGAGCCCCTGGCACACCACGCCTCCGAAGCGGGCGACCTACCTGGCACTGGGCTGGTGGTCGGCCTGCCTGGTGTTCGACCTGTTGATGATTCCGGCGGCGCTCGCCGTGCGGGCGGGAGTGCCCTGGGGCGCGGCCTGGGGCGTGGCCGGAGCGCTGGCGCTGGCGCTGGGCGTGGACGCGGTGCTGGGCAGGCCGAGGGTCCGCAGGCGG
>DASVVJ010000451.1:0-25186 GCA_036389955.1 Myxococcaceae bacterium | reverse complement strand
GCCCTGTTCGGCCGGGCGCGGGCGCTGGCGGCGAAGAAGGACCCGGGAGCACGGGCGGCCTTCGAGTCAGCGGCGGCGAAGCGGCGGACGGCGCCGTTCCTCTACCTGGAGGGGGCGAAGGCGCTGCAGCAGGCGGGAGACGGCGCGGGGGCCCTGGCGCTGCTGGACGCGTACGAGACGGTGTTCCGCGAGGTGAAGGTGTCCGCGGGCGAGGACAAGATGGTGAGCGCGCTGGAGCGGGATGATCGCTACTGGCTGGCGCGCGGCGGAGTGCTGGAGATGGCGGGCCAGCAGGACGACGCCCTGGCGGCGTACGACCGGGCGATCGGGGTGAACGGCGCGGCTCAGGCGCGGGCGCGGTACGCCAAGGGCGCGCTGCTGCTGGCGCGCAAGGACTACCCGGGGGCACGCGAGGTGCTGGCGGCGGTGACGCCGGACAGCGGCGCGGGCCCGGTGCCCGAGGCCTACACGGCGATGGGCGAAGCCCTCTTCGCCCTGGGTGACTACGAGGCGGCCTGCCAGAACCATTTCTTCGCGATCAGCCGCGATCGGGTTCGGGGAGTACAGATCGAGCTGCTCCAGGCGCGGGTGGCGGAGATCGGCAAGCGGCTGACGACCGCCGGACAGGCGAACATGGCCAAGGCCTGGAAGACCGAGGCGGACGCACTGCTGAAATAGTCCACGGAAAGAGCGTCGCCTCCCCTCGCCTGCTCGTCGTGCATCCTTCCAGGTTGTACGTCACCTTCCCATCCTGCTAGGTTGGGTGGGTGATGAGCGACTTCCGGCTGTGCTGGGCTGCCCTGTTTGCGGCTCTCATGTCCTCGGTGGCCATGGCCCGAGGCCCCTATGACAAGGTGGTTATCCGAACCGAGAAGATCTCGGACCACCCCGCCAGCCCGACAAGTAGCGTCTATGTGTCTGGGCAGGTGGCCACCGTCCTCCGCTTCGAGAAGGACGTTGACCCGGCGAAGACCCAGCTTCTGGGGTGGGAGGGGCGGTTCGAGCCGCTACTCGTTGGGGGAAAGATGGCGGTCATCGTACCGATCCGCGATCTCAACCGCGATGAGGCAGTGCCCTTGCTCGTCACGCTCGTGGACGGAACCGAGATTCCGTTCATCGTGAGGCCGCAGGGCTTTGAGGAGTGGGCGTGGACTGACCATCAGGTCAACGTCTTCAAGGACCCCGAGAGCTACAGCGCAGTCGTCTCCGAACTCTACGACACTCTGAAGAAGCAGAGGGCGCTCAGCGAGGAGAACCAACGGCTCAAGAAGGAAGAGCACTCCGTGGATCACGCCTACGCGACGCTTATCACCAATGGCGAAGTGGAGAAGACGCCGTTTCTCCGCAAGAAAACCTGGCGCTCGAAAAACGCGGACATGGACATGAAGGTTGAGGTCTTCGAAGGCCCGGGGAAAGCGGCGGTCCTGGTTCACCTGAAGAACACCTACTACGGCGACTCCGGCGAGCCGTGGAAGTTCGATGGCGCCTACGTGACCCGCGACTACACGAGTTTCACTTCGCGCCCTTTCGCGCTTCGCTTGGAGCGCTCCACCATCTCTCCTGGCCAGACTGGGAAGATCGCGGTAGTCGTGGACAAGAGCGCCTTCGAGACAAAGAACGGAGACTTGACCGATCTCGCCCTTCAGATCTTCCGGGGGGATGGTTTGCTCCAGGTGGCAGTGACACTGGAAGCCTCGCTCATTCGCCAGTAGAACCGCCCCTCATGTTCACCACCAAAGCCCTCTTACTCTGCTCAAGCCTCCTACTCACTGCGTCCCTCGGCTGCACCACACCCGGCGGGGTGTCGCTGCGCCCAGATGGCACCCCAGGCCCGCAGGACTGCCCAGAGGAAGCCAAGAAGGCGATGCGGTACATGAAGCTGCGCGTCGGGGATGCCGCCTGGGTAGAACTCGACACAAACCAGATCAGCTCCAAGCGCATCACGCTTTACGATGGCCCTATTGAGAGCATGCTCGACGAAGGGCTCGGCACACTGGAAGTGACGACTCGTTTGTACGGACAGGTCTGGACGGCAGGCCCCCAGGTCGTCATCCGGTGGTACGAGGCGCACCCCCCGGACAGCGAGAAAGTTCCCATCTGCGCGGTGGCCCGGCTCAGCTACGACCAGATGCGCAAGTTGCCCGAATCCAAGCCCGGGATGGCCATCCTCGATGGCTCCGTTGCGTCGGCCTACATTGTTGACGCCTTCCGATGAGAAGGGTTCAGGTCTCACCAGTGAGACCTTGGCCACGCCCAAGCCTTCTGGTTGGGTGCTTACTCAGCTCTCCCAGTGAGAGTTGAGTAAGCAAGAGAGCTTGCACCTACCATCTGAGGGACTCAGGCGCTTCGCGGAAAAGCTCCCGTAACTCCGGGTGCTTCGTGTGCTGGCGCTGCATCTCTTTCCACACGGTGGGGTGCATCTCGCGCTGAATACCGTGGATGCACCGGTCCAGGTGGGACCGTGTCGCTCTCCGATCACGCAGGGTGATGTATTCCACCAGCCGCGCCTTGTAGGAAGTGTAAGCCCCGGCGCGAGCCACCGGCAGGTACTCGCGCGCATTGAGCCTCAGGACACGGCGCGTGTAGTCCGCTCGCTCGTGGTCCCTTGAGCCCTTCCGAGCCAAGGGCTCGAAGTAAAAAGTTCCCCCAAGATCGAGCATCAAGAAATCCATCGGGTTCTCACGCCGCGGATCAATGAGCGCAGGCTCTCCCTTGCCCGGAGGCCTGACAGGAGCGCCCTGCGGCCTCTGGACCTGCATCAGCTTCCGGGCGCGAGGAGGAAAGACCGCGAACTGATCATTCTTGGGCCCGTTACACAGCCCGCAGGCGTAAAGGTAGTTGTGCCAGGCGAAGACCAGCTCCGGGTAGAGGCTCTTGGGCCAGATGTGCTCCACCTCATCCGCTGCGGAGTCCTCACAGTAGCCACAGCGCTGTGCACCCGAGCACATCTGCGTCAACGTCTTGCGTACCGCGGCGAAGGTCTTGTTCCGCTGGGTATTGCGCTGCTTAAAGAGCCGCTGAGCAGCATCAACCCGGTCAGAATAATGCGCCAGGGCATCCACCTGGGATTGCCACTGCACAAGGCTGCCCTGAGCGGCGGCAGGCAGCGGCAGATCTGGCAGTTGAATCACTTCGCTCTCCTGGCTCCCAGTTCAGCAGCCGTCGCCGCCGCGGTCGGCTGACTGGCGCGCAGGGCCTTCTGCTCCTTGCGCTCGGCAGCACTCAAACCCTTCTTCACTTCCTTCAGGTTCAGCTCCGCCAGACGCTCCAGCCGCTGCTTCGCGGCGTTGGAGCGCGCGACCCCCTCGCCGAAGAGCCCTGTGCCGTAGGCATCGAGCACGTTGCCGTAAAGAAGCCGATCCAACTCAGCACCTGTCACCTGTCGCGCTTCTTCATCGGTGCCGGGCCTCGGCAGCCGCCATACCGTGCCCACCTCTGCGGCTTGACAAACCAACGGGCTGTGGGTGGTGACAATGAACTGAAGCTTGGGGAAGTGCTCGCGGAACCAAAGCCCTACGCGGCGCTGCCAAGTGGGGTGTAGGTGTGCATCCACCTCGTCTATAAGCACCACGCCGGGCACATCCACCTTCGTGGGGTCCTTCGGATGAAAGACGCGCTTGGGGCCATAGGTGGCCGCAAGCTGGCGGATGAGTTCAAACGTCATGCTCAGGATGGAGCGGTAGCCATCGCTCAGCTCTTCCACGGGAACCTGAAAGCCGTTGCCATCGACGAAGAGCACTTCACGAGAAGTGATCTTCTCCAAGCGAGCTTGGTGCGGAAGGAACCCTGGCTGGTTGATGAACTTCAACAAAGGTTCAAGCAGCTCTCCCTCTGGATCCTTCTCGAGCGTCTTGAACTGCAACTGCTGCAGCCACCGAAGTCCTTCCGTGAGTGCGACACTCTCGTCGAAGACGGAGAGATGGCGAGCAAGGCGAGGAGAAGTGGAGAAGAGTTTCTCGTAATCTTGATCGCCGCCCGTGAAGCGCCGAAAAGGGCCATACGCAGCAGAGAACCAGCCCGACGATCCTATCCACACGCTTGCAAGCGCTTCGAATTGCTTTTTGGATTCTGAGCGAACTTGGAAGTGACCAGTGTGCTCATTAACGCGATGGGGGAACAATTCCAGTTTGAGCCATAGTTCCCGAGGAATCTTTCTGGCTCCAATGAGGTGCTTGTCGAACCTGGAATCTGAAGCAAATAGGAGCTCAACGGAGCTTGGTCCCTTGGACCGTATCCATCGTGACCAATCTTGACGAAGGGCCATCGCTTCAATCGGCCCCACAAGTCCCAGCGCGATCGAGCGCAGGACCGAGGACTTCCCGGATCCATTGTCCCCCAGGATGACATGCCAGCCCGGAGCACGCTCGAGCGGCACCTCCCACTCAAGCTCTCGGATGGCCCGGATGTTCCGGAGGGCGAATCGCGTCAGGTACATGCGGGGCCCTGTTTACCACCGGGCCCCCGCCGCTGCTCGTTTCTCACCGCGGCTCAGAACAGCTCGGTGGGCTCCAGGCGGCGGTTCTTGGCCACCGTCACGCGCCACTCGCCGTCCTGCTCCTTCTCGAAGGTGCCCTCCACGGCCCAGGCGTTGAGCACGCTGTCCTGCCCCACCTGCTCAAGCTGCTGCGCGTCCGAGCGGGCGAAGATGAACTTCACCGCGAAGTCTCCCTGCGTGGGAGACACCTCGGTGACCTCCAGGTCCGTGTGGAAGATGCGCAGCCACTGCCCTCGCAGCACCTGCGCCACCATCACCGCCTTCACCTGGTCCTTGCCCCAGCCCTGGCCGGACTTGAAGCGCTCGGACACCCCTTCCATCACCGCGCTCACGTCCTTCTGCTCGGCCGCGCGCGTCATCTCGATGATCTTCCGCGTAATGGCCTCCTGAACCGGAGGCACCTCGCGCGGCCAGAACACCAGCACCACCCCTGCTACCACCAGCGCCAGCACCAGCCCTACCACCCGCGAACGTGTCACCGTCACCACGGCGCGCCCCCGCTCACGACGCCCCGCCCTGGTCCGCCTCGACCACCAGCTCGTCCGCGTCGATGATCTCCGCGGGCCGCAGCGCCTCGGCCGTCATCCTCTGCCGCCGCTCCGAGAGCTGCTCCAAGTACGTCTTCATCTCCGGGTACTGCGTCAGCAACTCACCAAACGCCTCCCGGCCGATGAACGCCGTGGCCGTCTTGCGCGTGGCCACCACCGTGGCCGTGGCGGGCACGCTCTTCAGCAGGGAGATCTCCCCGGCCACCTCGCCCTCACGAAGGATGCCCAGGCTCACCACACCGCCGGCCGGATCCTCCTTCTGCACCACCAGCTCACCGGCCAGCACCAGGAACAGGCCCGGCGCCAGCTCGCCCTCGCTCAGCGCCTTCTCCCGCGGCAGCAGTGCCCGGAAGGTGAAGCGCCCCAGCAGCGCCGCCCGCTCGGACTGGGGTAGCTGCTGGAACAGCGGAGAGGTGGACATCATGTTGCGCGCCATGCGCTGCTGGGCGAACTCCGCCAGCACCTGCGGCACCGAGGGGTGCGTGCGCGCCACCGCGTTGAGGTGCTCTCGGCGGATCTCGAACACCTCCGTGTCCACCGTGGAGCTCACCGACGCCGTGGGCGGCGTCCCTGTAATCAACGACAGCTCGCCGAAGATGGAGCCGCCCCCCAGGTGTCCCAGCGTCTTGCGCTGCCCATCCACCAGCCGCGTCACCTCCGCCTTGCCGGCGACGATGACGTGCAGATGGTCTCCCGGCTCGCCCTCCTGGCTGATCACCGTGCCCGGCGGCACGCTCTTCCAGCCCATGCGCTGAACCAGATCCAGGAACGCCTCCCGCTCCAGGTCCGCGAACAGCGGCAGCGGAGGCCGGCTGTGCGGATCGGCCGAGCCGCCCGGATCCGGAGCGGCCAGCACCTCGATGGCGCGCGCGATGAGCTCCTCGCCTACCAGCTCCATCAGGTCCCGGTCCACCTTGCCCTCGAAGAGAGGATCCGGCGGCAGCGGCGGCGGCACCGAGGCGCGGCCCGGCGCACTGCGCACCGCGCGCGCGTGGATGCGCACCAGGGCGTCCCGGATGCGGCGCTCATTCGGTGCCAGCTCCAGCGCCAGCTTGCAGGCCGCCATGGCGCTCAGCAGGTAGTCCCGCTTGAGCAGCCCCTCGGCGCACGCGTGGTACGCCGTCACCGCGCGCTCGCGCTCACCCAGCTCCGCCAGGCAGCGCGCCGAGAGCATGCGCGAGCGGTGATCCGCGGGCCTGCGGCGCACGGACTCGGCGAACACCGCCAGGCCGCGCTCGAACTGACGCTCTTCGAGCAGGTCCATGCCCAGCTCGCGCAGCGATGACTCACTCATTCACGCCCTCCCCTGAAGTGGCCACAAGGCCGACAAACGGGGAGAAACCTTAGCGCACCCTCAGCCGCTCAAGGCTCCAGTTCCTGCAGGTGGCGCTGGGCTTTGCTCTTCAGCTCCGAGCCATCCGGCGCGGTGTCGATGACAATCCTGAATTTTTCCGCTGCGGACCGAGGATCGCGGTCGCGCTCGATGTAGGCACGCTGAAACAGGTTCTCGGCCTCCTCCTGGAGCCCGTCGAGCCCTTCCTGAGCGCGCGTGTCGCCGGGGTTGAGCCGCAGCGCCTCGCGGAAGTGGCCGCCAGCGGTGGCAATGTCCCTGCGCGCCACCGCCGCCTTGCCCGCGCGGATGGAGCTCTCGGCCAGCTGCTCGCGGATGGAGTCCAGCATCGGGCCCTGGAAGCCGATCTGCCGGTAGAGCTCCTCGGCCTTGCGCAGAGGCCGCACGGCCGTCTCCAGCGAGCCGGCCTGCACCTTGCGCTGCGCATCCTGGTAGGTGCGGGCGAACTGCGGAATGAGCCGCTTGAGGTTGCGCGCCCGGTCACGGATCTCGTTGTCGCCCTTGTTCACATCGACGACGCGATCACACTCGAGCACCGCGCGCTCGTAGTCCCCGTTCTCGAACTTGCGCTCCACCGCGTCAAAGGCCGCGGCGACGAACTGCGCGCGCTTGGCCGCCGCGCGCTTGGCCGCCAGCACCTTGTTCGTCTTGAGCTGCTGCTCCTCGTCCGCGGCCTGCCGCTCCAGCTGCTCCTGCAGCTCCACCAGCTTCTGGCGGTAGAGCGGCTGGGCGTTGGCGGGAAGCTTGTCGACCAGCGGGCGAGCCTCCTCCACGTTCTGCGCGGCGATCAGCTCGTCCAGCTTCTTCGTGTAGTAGGCCGCTTCGGCCTCGGTGAGTTCCTTGTCCAGCGCCTCGCGCGCCTCCGCGCTCTTGGCGGTGACGCCCTCGGGCGCCGCGGTCAGCTTCTGGCGCGCGTCCTCGTAGCGCTGCTGGCCCATCAGCTCGCGCACCTCCGCCAGCGCCTCGACGATGGCCAGCTCGCTGCGCGCCGACTGGGCCTGTCCGTCCGCGTCGATGCCCGGCTTGAGGTTCTCCGCCTCCTCGATGAGGCGGATCGCGTCGGCGAAGTTTCCCTCGCGGATGGCCGTGCGCGCCCCCTGCATCTTCGCCATGGCCAGCGTCTCCTTCGGATCCGGAGGCGGCGGCGGGGGCGGCTCCTTGTTGGCCATGACGATGATGAGCACCACCACGAACACCACCGCCGCCACGCCCAGGCCTCCAAAGACGAGGACCTTGGTGTCCTTCTTACCGGGGCGCCGGGTGGGAATGTCGCGCAACCCCTCGGGCGGCACGAAGCGGGCGTTGGTGGCCTCGTTGAAGCGCGGATCATTCGGATCCACGTCCGCCTTCTTCACCGCGCTGGCGGTCCGGTTGGCCTCCTTGCGCGCGGCGGCCTCCTCCTCCGCTTTCTTCTTGGCCTCCTCCTCGGCCTTCTTCGCCTCGGCCTCCTTCGCCTCCTGCTCGGCCCGGAGCTGTTTGACGGCCTCCAGCTCGTCCACGTACTTGATGCTCGTCTTGCCCAGGGAGATGACGTCCCCGTGCTTGAGCGTGCACTCTTCCACGCGCTCGTCGTTCACCTTGGTGCCGCTGGCGCTGACCAGATCCCTCAGCACCGTGCCCTTGTCGCCGTGCACCAGCTCCAGGTGGCGGCGCGACACGGACTGATCATTCAGCCGGAAGTCCACGCCCTTGGCGCGGCCCACCACCATGCGCACGCCCTTGAAGCGGCGCTTCTTGCCCTTGTCCGGGCCGTCGATGATCTGGAACGAGACGGGCGGGCCGGCGCGGGTGGCGTCCGGGTTGTCGTCGTCCTCCTCGGGCTCGGGCTCCCCGTCTTCCTCCTCGCCGTCCTCCAGCGAGACGAACTCCTTGGAGACCTTGCGCGGATCCTCCCCCACGGGAGTGCCCTCTCCCGGCCCGTCCTCCTCGTCTCCCGAGAAGTGGTTGGCGGTGTGGTAGTCCTCCTCCACGGGGTTTTCCATGGAGGGCTCGAGGTCCTCGTCCTCGGGCGTCGGCGGCGGAGGCGCGCCCCGGGAGCCGCGCTTGGCGGCGTAGGGCGACGGCTTGAGCTCAGTGCGATCGTTCTTCGACGCTCCACCTGAGGCACTGGAGGAGTTGGCGCGGGAGGCGGTCGGTCGGCGAGGAGGCATGGGTATGGAGAAGCCGGTCTGAGGCCCACGCATCTTAGAGCGACGGCCGGACAAGGGGAATGCGCAGGCGCCGTTTGCCTGGAACAGCCCGGGTCTCTTGTCCGTTGCGGGTGGGAAGTACGCCCGTTAGGGTGCCCCCCTTCTATTGCTTTCTGGAGAACACGAATGCCCCGAGTGTTGGCGACGACGACGAAGCGCCCCACCCCGGCCCAGCTCGCCCCCCTGGCTGCCCGGCAGCCAGCGGTGGCCCCCCTGCTGCCCCAGCCGCTGCTCGAGCGGCTGCTCGCGGTCGCCATGGAGCGGGGAGGCGAGTTCGCCGAGGTGTACGTGGAGCGCGCCCTGCTCACCGCGGTGGTGCTGGAAGAGGCCAGCATCAAGAGCGCGCAGACGGGCCTGAGCCAGGGCGTGGGCATCCGCGTCATCTCCGGGGCCAAGATTGGCTACGCGTACTCGGATGACCTGGAGGAAGCGGCGCTGCTGCGCACCGCGCGCACCGCGGCGATGATCGCCCAGAGCAAGGGCTCGGAGCAGAGCTTCAAGGTGAGCCGCGCCCCGGCGCCCAGCTACTACAAGGTGGCGCAGTCGCTGGAGTCGATTGACGTGGCGCGTAAGGCGCAGCTCATCCTGCGCGCGGACAAGGCGGCGCGGTCGTTCGACGCACGCGTGAAGCAGGTCAACGGCTCCTATGTGGACGTGACCAAGCGCATCGCGGTGTGCAACACGCTGGGCCACTACTCGGAGGATACGCAGGACCTGTGCCGGCTGTCGGTGCAGGTGGTGGCCGAGGGGAAGAACAAGGAGCGGCGCACGGGCTTCTACGGCGGTGGCGGCCGGGTGTCCTTCAGCCACTTCGACACGTTTACCCCGGAGAGCGTGGCGCGCGAGGCGGCGCGGCAAGCGATTGCCACGCTGGGCGCGGCCGAGTGCGTCGCGGGCCCGCAGACGGTGGTGCTGGCGCCGGGCTGGAGCGGCATTCTGCTGCACGAGGCGGTGGGCCATGGCCTGGAGGCGGACTTCATCCGCAAGGGCACCTCGCTGTTCGCGGGCAAGCTGGGCCAGAAGGTGGCCTCGGACCTGGTCACCGTCATCGACGATGGGACGGTGGCCAACAGCCGCGGCTCGATCAACGTGGATGACGAGGGCATGCCGGGCGAGCGCAAGGTGCTCATCGAGAAAGGCGTGCTGAAGGGCTACATGTACGACAGCTTCAACGCGAAGCTGATGGGCCAGAAGACGACGGGCAGCGGGCGGCGCGAGTCGTTCAAGCACATGCCGCTGCCGCGCATGACGAACACGTACCTGGCGCCGGGAGACCACGCCCCCGAGGACATCATCAAGGAAGTGAAGCGCGGGCTGTACTGCGCGCACTTCGGCGGCGGGCAGGTGGACATCACCAACGGCAACTTCGTCTTCGAGGTGAGCGAGGCGTACCAGATTGAAGACGGGAAGCTGGGCCGGCCGGTGAAGAACGCGATTCTGATTGGCGTGGGGCCCGAGGCGCTGAAGAACGTGTCGCGGGTGGGCTGCGATCCGATGCCGGACCCGGGCCTGGGCACCTGCGGCAAGGACGGGCAGAGCGTGCCGGTGGGCGTGGGGCTGCCCACGCTGCGCATCGACAACATGACGGTGGGCGGGACGAAGGTCGCTTGAGAGGGACGCACGTGAACAACTACGAGCAGCTCGCGAAGAAGGCAGTCCAGCGCGCGGCGAAGAAGGGCGCGAAGCAGGCCGAGGCGTACCTCGAGGTGGGACGGCAGAGTTCCTGCCGGGTGCGCGACGGGGAGATCGAGGATCTGACCGAGGCCACCAGCAAGGGCCTGGGCCTGCGCATCATCACGAAGGATCACCGGCTGGGGTTCGCGTACACGTCGGACTTCGATCCCGCGTCGCTGGACAGCTTCGTGGACCGGGCGCTGCAGCTGGCGCAGACGGCGGCGCCCAACAAGCTCAACGGGCTGCCCACGGCGAAGGAGCTGGGCAAGCCGGTCCAGCTCGAGGATCTGTTTGATCCGGCGGTGGCGAAGCTTCCAGGGGACTGGAAGATCAAGACGGCGCTGGAGGCGGAGAAGGCGGGCAAGGCGGTGGACGCACGCATCTCCACGTTCAACAGCGTGGGCGCGGGAGACTACGTCGCTGAGGTGTACGTGGCCTCGAGCGAGGGGCTGTCGGCGGGCTACTCGGGCACGTACGTGTACCTGTTCGCCTCGCCGGTGGCATCGGAGAACGGGCAGCTCCAGACGAGCTACTGGATGGACTACAAGCGCTTCCTGGGCGACCTGGACTCGGCCGAGCAGGTGGGCCGGGAGGCGGCTCGGCGCGCGGTGCGGATGCTGGGCGCCAAGCGGGTGAAGACCCAGCAGGTGCCGGTGCTCTTCGATCCGATGATCGCCTCGGGGTTCGTGGGCAACATCGCGGCGGCGGCGGACGGCAACGCCATCTACAAGAACTCGAGCATCTTCGTCTCGAAGCTGGGCAAGCGGCTGGCGCCCGAGTCGGTGACGGTGGTGGACGATGGCCTCTTGAAGCGCGGGCTGGGCACCTCGCCGTTCGACGGTGAGGGAGTGGCCACGCGGCGCACGCCGCTGCTGGAGAAGGGCGTGCTGAAGAGCTACCTGTACGACGCGTTCACGGCGCGCAAGGCGAAGGCGAAGACGACGGGCAACGCCTCGCGCGGGTACAACTCGCTACCGCATATCGGCACGAACAACCTGTACCTGGAGCCCGGCACGAAGCCGCCGGAGGAGCTGATCCGCGAGGTGAAGAACGGCTTCTACGTGACGGCGATGCTGGGGCGCGGCGCAGACCCGGTGACGGGGGAGTACTCGCGCGGCGCCAACGGCATGTGGATCGAGAACGGCGAGCTGGCCTACCCGGTGCAGGAAGTGACGGTGGCGGGCAACATGCTGCAGATGCTGCAGGACCTGGACGGCATTGGCAGCGACCTGCAGTTCCGAGGCTCGGCGGGAGCACCGACGATCCGTTTCAAGCAGCTGACCATCTCGGGCGACTGAAATGGACCCCTCCCCTCTCCCGCCGGGAGAGGGACAGGGTGAGGGTGCCGTGCACCCAGTAACCGCGAGAGCCATGGCACGGACAAAACGCGCCTCAGGAAGCCTCCAGGGCGGAATCGACACGTACCTGCGTTCCATGACGCTGCTGCGCGAGAGCGTGGAGAGCTTCGAGCACTACCCCTTCAACATCCCTGCCATCCGCAGCCTGGAGACAGTGGAATTCCACCCGCAGGTAACGTTCTTCGTAGGCGAGAACGGCAGCGGCAAGTCCACGCTGGTGGAGGCCGTAGCAGTAGCGGCGGGCTTCAACGCGGAGGGAGGGAGCCGGAACTTCAACTTCGCCACGAGAAGATCCGAATCCGAGTTGCACAAGCACCTGCGGCTGGCGCGAGGCACGCGGAGGCCAAAGACAGGCTATTTCCTGCGAGCGGAGAGCTTCTTCAACGTCGCCACGGAGATCGAAAACAACGCGGACGCGATGGCGGGCCACGGGGGAGTCCACCACCACGAACTCTCACACGGAGAGGCGTTCCTCGCGCTGGTGCAGAAGCGCTTCTGGGCCAACGGGCTGTACGTGCTGGACGAGCCGGAGGCGGCACTTTCGCCCCAGCGACAGTTGGCACTGCTGCGCTCCATCCACGACCTGGTGAGAGACTCCTGCCAGTTCATTATCTCGACGCACTCGCCGCTGCTGCTCGCGTACCCGAACGCACGGATCTTCCACCTCTCGAAGGACGGGATGACGGAGGTGGCCTATGAGCAGACGGAACACTACGCACTGACCCGAGACTTCCTGCTGAACCGCGAAGCCTACTTGCGGCGGTTGCTTGACTAGAGCGCCTAACAGAATCGAGGAACTTGCGAATGAACAGATTGGTCGTCGGCTCCTTCCGGACTGCCCTCTCAGAACTCGTCCGAAATGCACGACAAGACATCTGGATCTGCTCGCCTTGGATCAAGACAGAGCCGGTAATACGGCTTCTTCAGCTTGGCGACCGCAAAAAGAACTGGAAGGTCCTTGCGCGCGGCTCCATTGAGGACTTCGTCAAAGAGGTGAGTGATCTCGAAGCGTTCGAGCGACTGGTCAAGGTTGCGGATGTGAGACTGGCGCGCAACCTCCACGCCAAAACATTCATCGCAGATGAGGAACGCGCTCTCGTTGGCTCTGCCAACTTGACGAGCGCAGCTGAGACCTCGAATCTTGAGTTGATGGTCGAAACTGATGACCCCCTAATAGTACGAGGGCTCGCTCAACAAATCGATGAGTGGTTTAAGCAGTCGCGCCCAATCGATCTTGATTGGATCGCCGCGATGCGCGACCTTCTTCTCCGCTTCACCCAAGACACTCCACCCGAGCCAATGCGCGCACCAGAACTCGAAGGCGCGTGGATTATATCAGCTCAGCCAATTCAGCAGTTTGCCCCTAGCACAAACACTCCTAAAGCTACGCTGATTCAGATTGATGATCCAGCAGCCGACTCTCACTTCCTCTACGCTGACTGGCCGATGCCTGAGGAGTGGAAACCTGTTCTCGACATGCTTTTACCAAAGGCAGGACTGAGCCTCCCGCGCAGATCCTGCCCGATTTAGTACGCTGGGTTGCCGATATTCGCAGCGTACTTGATGATAAAAGCTGGCGCATCCTCTACGAGCACAACGTGGAAGGGCAAACACTTGAGCAGATCGGCGAGCGAATGAACCGCAGCCGGCAGCGCGTGGACCAAATCGAAGCGCGCGCGGTGAAACGAGCTCTTGAGCAAGCTGCTGATTCCGTAACTGCACTACTTCAATGGGTCGAGTCACTCGACTCCAGTGTTTTTCTTGCGGTCGACGTCTCCCAGAGCCAAGCAGAATACCTAGCCATCGCTATAGGAGTTGCCAATAAGTTACTGGGCCGACGCTTGCATGCTCACGTCTTTTCGAACCGGCTTCGGGTGCTCACTGACAAGAAGCGGATCGAGGCGCTCGCTGAGATAGTGCGACGCGAAAGTCGGACGTTCTTGTATGCAGAAGTCAATGAGGTTGCGGAAGTGTTGGGAATTTCTTCCGATGAAATTCGGGCACTGACGTACCTCTCTCCCGAATTGCTGTTCTTCACACGAGGTGATCGGCTTGCATTCTGCAATTGGACGAAGGGACATCAGTTCGAAGCGATCGCACACGCGCTTGCTGGGGCAGGCTTTATTGAATGGCATGCTTCTCAGATGCTCAAAGCAGCGGCCTACCTCAATCCAGAAAGTTTTGGCCATTTGACTCCACGCGATGCCATAGGAATGGTTACTCGTGCGCCTGAGCGATTTGAGCACGCCGGACGCCGGGGAACTTATTGCGTCAAAGGATATGGAGACGGCTTCCGCAACACGCTAGAAGCGATCAAGTCCTTTTTCAATGAGCACGGACGCGCGCTTCACAATCGCGATGTCCACTCGCTCCTTCAACGCAGTATTCCTTTGGAAAATGTGATTGCATCGCTCGGTGCGAACCAAGCCCTATTCCGTCGTCTAGGGGGGGGCGTGTTCGAGTACCTCGAAGGTGTAGAAGTTCAAGTTCCTGAACGCGATTGGCTGATAGCTCAGTGCAGTCTTGGCGAAAGCCATGATTTGAAGGAGCTTCGAACACGCGCTCGTGCAGTCGGCCTGAGCGAGTTCCGGATTCACGGTCTTGCAGCCACCTGCCCCGAACTCGAACTAGTTTCTGGACGCGGCAAGAAGTCGGCTACGGTCCGCGCTCGCCATAAACTCACTGCTTAGTATGTAGCCGGATGCACCGCACAAACGGTAAGACATATCATCGCCCGCCTCCATCGAGCCCGGTTCCGCCATCAAGCCAAGCGGAGGGAAGGTAGCGAGACGGTTCATCTTCCGGGGTCTGAATGATGGAGGAGAGCCCTGGCTCGCTAGATGGCTTCTGGACACCAGCATCCGAGTTCAGCGACTCCGGCGGCCCTGCGGGCTCTCCCTCAAATACTCTCCGAAGGATCCGGCCATCTGCGCTGATGGCATATTTCGCGCCCGCGTCGAACGTCAGGAACTTGCGCGCACACCGCTCCGGACTCACGTAAATGTAGATAAAAACAAGATCAGCCTGCCGGATGACACGGTAATCGTGCCCCTCTTGTTTTTCCCAACACGGCCGTTCCTTGGAGTCCGGTGGGAAGAAGTCCTCAGAAGCGACCAAGAGAGCCCGAAGCGTCACGCCATCTAGAAGATACGGCTGCCCCTCCCTGCTGACTCCTCCTTTGAAGAAGTCAGGGAAGACAATCGACTTGTCATCCTCCACTTGAGCACGATGGGAACCGGGGCCCCGCACACAACTCAGCAGCGCGAGGGCTGCCAGGAAAGAAAGCCTCGTCATGGTGCCTCCTCCTGAGAACACGGGCCTTCTCTTTTCTCACGGGTGAAGTTGCTCTCATCGTGCCACGTCACGATCTCGATCTGCCTGCAGCGCCAATCACCACCTGTGTTGTCCCATCTCACCACCCTGCCCTTAGCTGGGGCGTACATATAGAAGCCGTCACACGTGGGCCTCGTATAGTTGTTCGAGAAAAAGGCGACAACAGCAAGGTTCAAGGTTCCATCCTTGGTTTCAGCGGCAAACCCGTGCTCGAAGCCCGCTGCCACGATGGTCCGAATATCACCATCGGAAAGAGCATTGCCGTAGGGGTGGTTGTGAAAAGCACTGATGTACTTGAGCGTGCCTGAAGGGTAGCGCTGGTCATCCACGTGCTTCGGCAGAAAGCAGCTCCGGCGCTTTTCTGAATACGGCAACATCGAATGATTCGAGAGCTTGCTCAGCTCGTATTTGGCTTCCGGCGTGTAGTAGATCCAAGCGCAATACTCGGTTGAGAGCATCCAGCGCTTGATGAAGTCCACATGTCCGTGAGGCCCCACTGTTGCGTTGGGCTTCCGAAGAACTTTCTGACAAGCCGCCAGAAGCGCCTGCGGATATGAGTCATAAGGTCCGCCAAGTGCGGGACCTGAAATGGTCTCCAGGTATTCCCCGGGAGGAGGCCGGATAATCTCGGCATCGGCCAGACAGCCGCATGCGATGAGAAGTGGAAGAAACCCGTAGGTTCTCGTGAACGTTTGCACGAGAGCGACGCTAGCATGCCACCCCCAGAGACCCAGCCGATTCACGAGGGGAAGACATGGCAGCGAAGAAGGCAGCAGGCACCAAGGCCCGCAGCACCACTCCGCGCAAGCCTCGCCGCAAGAAGGCAGAGCCCAAATCCAAAGGGCTCTCGGCGGCGGAGGTCGCTAGCGAGGCCGCCGCCCAGCCCACGGAACTCATCCAGGGCATTCAGGAGGATGGCGGCCAGGTGCTCTCGGTGTACCGGGATCCGCTGGGCGCGCACACCGTGGTGTTCGCCGCGCTGCCCATCGACAAGGTGGAGCCCACCCCGTACCAGCGTGACCTGTCCGAGCCCCACGTGAAGCGGCTGGCCAGCGCCATGGAGCGGCTGGACCGCTTCCTGGATCCGGTGATCGCCATCCGCAAGGAGGGCAAGTACTGGACGCCCAACGGCAACCACCGCCTGAACGCCTCGCGGCTGCTGGGCGCCAAGGCCATCGTGGCGCTGGTGCTGCCCGAGGAGGACGTGGCGTATCAGATCCTCGCGCTGAACACGGAGAAGGCGCACAACCTCAAGGAGCGCTCGCTGGAAGTCATCCGGATGCACCGGGGTCTCACCGGTGCGCGCGCGGGCCAGGAGTCGCAGTTCGCTCACCTCTTCGAGGAGCCGGCCTTCATCACGCTGGGCGCCGCGTACGAGAAGCGGCCACGCTTCTCCGCGGGCGCGTACCACCCGTTCGTCAAGCGGGCCGAGCGCTTCCTGGACCTGCCGATGACCGAGGCGCTCAAGGTGCGCGAGGCGCGCGCCGACAAGCTGCTGGAGCTGGATGACGCGGTGACGCGGGTCATCACCGCGCTCAAGGACAAGGGGATGCAGAGCCCCTACCTGCGGAACTTCGTCGTGGCGCGCATCAACTTCCTGCGCTTCAAGAAGGACGACAGCCCCGTCGAGTTCGATCCCACCGTGGCGAAGATGATCGCCAGCGCCCAGAAGTTCAACGTGGACAAGGTGAACAAGGACGACATCACCCGCATGGGTGGCGCGGGCGGTGGCGAGCCCGACGAGGAGTAAAACGTCCCGGTCGAAGGGCGAGAGTCCCAGGGCTCGCCCTCTCGCTCGCCGCGGATTCCACGGCCAGAATCAGGCCCGCCGTGGGCACCTGCGCTAGGCTGCGCGTGTGGCTGAAGGTTCGAGAAGCACCCGGCTCATCCGGTCCGCAAGAGAGTGGTGCCGAGGGGCGTCTTTCGCCGCGTTCGTGTGCGGTTTCACTGTGGCGTGCCGTACTCCGACCGCCCCGGCTCCACCTCCGCCTGTTGTGGCTCCCAGCCCGCCCGTCGCCGTGGCGCCCTCCCCTGCCCCGGCGCCGGCCCGCGCACCCGAGCCGGCGCCCACTCCGCCTGCGAAGCCCACACCACGAATCTTCGACGTGGCCGCCAGCGAGACCGAGCTGGTCAGCTACCGCGTGACGCTCAAGGACAAGGAGCTCACCGCGCCCGCGGCCCGGATGGCGCAGCTCTTCCCCGAGCGCTACTCAGAGGTGCCCGGCGTCTTCACCTTCCGCGGAGGCCCCACCCGCACGGGCGGCGCCTGGGGCACCTGCCCCATGAAGGAGCGGAAGCTCGAGCTGGCGTGGACCGCGCACACCGGCCGCAGCCCGCCGCCCTGGCACGGCGGCGCGGGGTGGACCGGCCAGCCCTCGATCGTCCAGTGGCCGGACGTCATCCGTCACTCGATGATCCAGCTCGGCCCGCGCCGCTTCGAGCGTGGCTTCGTCGAGGTCATCCAGGGCTCGCTGGATGGCTCGGTGCACTTCCTGGATCTGCGCACGGGCAAGGCCACGCGGCCCGCGATCGACACCGGCAACCCCATCAAGGGCAGCGTCTCGCTGGATCCCCGGGCCTACCCGCTGTTGTTCGTGGGCCAGGGCATTCCTCAGCGAAAGCCCATTGGCCTGCGGGTGTACAACCTCATCACCCACCAGGAGGTCTTCTTTCTGCCTGGTAAGGACAAGGCCTCGCCACGCAAGGGCTGGGGCGCCTTCGACAGCTCGGGGCTGCTCAACCGCGCTACCGACAGCTACCTGCTGGGCGGAGAGAACGGGCTGTTCTACGCCCTGCGGCTCAACACCCACTTCGATGCCATCAAGCTGACGCTGAAGGTGCGCCCCGAGGTGCTCCGCTACCGCTACACTCCGGTGGACAAGGCGCACTACGGCATCGAGAACTCCTTCTCCGTGGTGGGCAACCTGGCCTTCTTCGCCGACAACGGCGGCACGCTGCAGGCGCTGGACCTACGCACCTTCCAGCCGGTGTGGACCTTCCCCGCGGGCGATGACACCGACGCCTCCATTCCGGTGGAGATCGAAGACGGCCGGCCCGTGCTCTACACCGGCACCGAGGTGGACAAGACCGGCCCCAACGGCAGCACGTGGCTGCGCAAGATCGACGGGCTCACCGGCCGCGTGCTCTGGGAGCGCGCCTACCCGTGCACGGGCGCGCAGGAGTTCAAGAAGAAGAAGATCGACGCGGGCCTCTTCGCCACGCCCCTGGTGGGCACGGGCGACATCGCCGACCGGGTCGTCTTCACGCTCTCGCGCTGCCCGGGCTTCAACGACGGCGTCACCCTCGCGCTCGACAAGGCCACCGGTCAGGAGGTCTGGCGCCGGCCGCTGGACAACTACGCCTGGTCCTCGCCCACCGCCTGCAAGGACGAGCAGGGCCACACCTTCATCCTCCAGGGCGACATTCTGGGCACCGTGCACCTGCTCGACGCGCGCACGGGCCAGGAGCTGGACTCGCTCAAGCTCAACGGCCTCATCGAGGCCTCGCCCGCCATCTTCGGGGACATGGCCGTGCTGGCCACCCGGGGCGAGTGGATCCACGGCATCCGCCTGCGCTGAGGCCACTCATCCTTGCGCTGCCCCCCTGCGCTACGGCTTCGCCATGCGCATCACCCGGTTCCAGCTGAAGTCCAGCCAGTACAAGGCCTTCTCATCCACCGTGAGCGCGCCGCCCCCCTGTCTCTCGAGCGTCAGCGCCTCGGGCACTCCGCCGGAGACGGGAACCCGGCTCACCTCCGACGTGCCCAGGTAGACGAACTGCTCATCCGCGGCAAGAGCGTGCGCGGTGGCGTTGCTGGCCACCACGCTGGCACGTCCCCCAGCTCTCGGCACGCGGTAGATGCTGCGCGACCGCACGTCGCTCCAGAAGACGTACTGGCTGTTGACCGCGAAAGCGGTGGCCAGCGCCCCCTCCCCATGCATCACCACCTGCCGCTGCCGGCCGTCGAGCCGCACACGGCTCAGCAGCGGCTGACTTCCGCTGGAGAAGTAGACCCAGGGAGGAACCACCATGAGCGCCTCCAGGTCCGCGGCCTGGCTCAACACCACTCGCGCGGGCTTTCCCTGCTCGCGTGCCATCAACTTGCCGCCCGCGCGATAGACCAGGGTATTACCCGAGACAGCGAGCACCTCCACGGACTCACCGATGAAGAGCTCCTCGGGAGCGCCTCCGGTGAGAGGCCAACGGAAGACCCTCTGGGGCTCCCTGGTCGGGGTCTGCACCCAATAGAGGAAGCGGCCGCGCGGGCCTCCGAGCCAGAGCGGCCCCGGCGACTGCTGACCGGTGATGATCGGTTCGGGATTGCCGCCCTCGACGGAGACGCGCATCACCTCACCACTCTGGCGGTTGGTCCAATAGGCGAAGCCCTGGTGCACCACCAGCCGGCTGGGACCACTCTGTCCCGAGGCAAGGACGGTGGGCGCAGCAAACGCAGGCTCGACGCCTGGCGAGCGCAGGCTCAGCGCGGGCGCTTCAGTGGCGCCCGTGCCAGAAGACGGGGCCACGGGCACCGCCGACGGAGGCATGGCAGGCAGTGCCGGGGCCGCGCGGGCAACGGGCTGCGGCCGAGGCAGTGCGGCCACGGACCGGGACACCGTCACCGGCGCGGGAGCCGTGAGCGGGCCCCGCACCAGGAAGAGCCCTCCTCCCACCGCCAGGGCCACACCGGCCACCAGCCCCCAGCGTCTGGCTCCACCCCGAGCCAGCGACGGGCGCTCCTCGAGTGCCGCCAGGGCCTCCGCCGCCGAAGCGAACCGCTCTCCTCTGGGCGCCATCAGCCGCTCGAGGAACTTCCGGAAGGCCGGGCTCACCGGCACGGCTCCCTCCAGCAGAATGCCTCTTCCTGGCACCAGCAGCTCCCACGGCGGCCTGAGCGCCAGCAGGTGCACCAGCGTGGCGCCCAGCGCGTACAGGTCGCTCGTCTCGTCCACGATGCCGCCCAGCTGCTCAAGTGGCATGTAGCCGAACGTGCCCACCACCGTGGCGCTTGCCGTGGTGCCGTTCGCCAGCTCACGCGCCGCCCCGAAGTCCACCAGCACCACCGTGCCATCCGGCCGGCGGATGAGGTTCTGGGGCTTGATGTCCCGGTGGATGACCGGCGGGGCCAGCTGATGCAGGTAGCGCAGGATCTCCAGGATCCGCTGCGCCAGCGTGTATGCCTCCGCTTCCGTGTAGCGGTGGGCCTGCAGCTCCTCGAAGAGCGAGTGGCCCACGACGAAGTCATAGACGAGGTAGAGCCGCAGCCCGGGCCCCTCTCCCTCGCGGAAGCTGTCCCGGTAGCGCGGCAGCCGCGGGTGCCGCAGCCGCTTCAGAAGCTGGCCCTCCCGCTCGAACGCCTCGACATCCTGCGCCGAGGGAGTGCTGGCGAAGCACAGCTCCTTGACGACCACCTGAGCGCCATCGTCCGCGAGGGCCTGATAGGTATAGCCGGTATCGCTCTGGCCCAGCAGCCGGCTCATCCGGAACGCTCCCGCGCGGCGGCTAGCCCCACAACCCGGGCAGCGAGCCTCGTGGCTTGAAGCGCCACACCCCAGACACGGCGTCGGTTCCTGGGCTTGGCTCACGGCGGCCCTTCTTTCAAGAGGGCTGGAGCCGCCGCCGTGTAGAAGCCAGGCAGGGGCTGAAGGAAGAGTGAACCCTGGTCCCCGGCATCGGCGACCACGCCGGTGATCAGGGCATCTCCCCGAGGCAGCCGCACGAGCCCTGAGCCACTGCTCCTGGGCAGCGGGAGCACCGTGGCCCGGGACAGTTTCTCGTCCCGGAAGCCCAGAACCACGGCATTGCCTCCCTCGGCCATGGGGTTGATCAGGTGCCCCTCCAGCGTGAGGGGCTTCTCGAGCCGGCCTGTCAGCAGCACCTCGCCGTCGGGTGCGACTGCCACGTGGTAAGCCCGGAGCACCGGGGACTCGATGCGCCTGACCCGGCCAACTCCCCCATCCGCTGGCAGGGAGACCAGCAGCGTGGAGAGGATGCGCCGCTCGCGATCGCGCCCATGGCCCACGAGGTGAACTCCCCCGTCAGCGCCCACGGCCATGCCCTCGATCCGCAAGTACCGGTCCACCTCGAGCGGACGCCGTGAGGAGATCTCCCCAGCCGGGTTCAGGACCACCAGGTACATCTCCCGCTCCTCGGTCTTCCACGACTGGGGCGTCAGGCCTCCCCGCTCGATGTAGACCACCAGCCGCTGGCCGTCAGGGCTGGCCTCCACTCCGCCAAAGCAGGCATGTGAGCGCTCGAGCACGACCTGCCGCCAGACGGGCTTGCCGTGCGCATCCACCTTGAGCAGTTCGCACTGGCCCTCTCCGTTCTGGCCGTCCATGCCCAGCACATAGGCGCTGCCCTCCATGTCGACGGCCAGCCCCTCGTAGAACCTGCCGCCCAGCGGGTACTGCCAGAGCAGCTCGCCCGCGGGAGAGAGCTTCAGCAGGACTGGCCTGTTCCCGAGCACCATCAGCGCGTTTCCCCAGGGGTCCGCCTCGACGAAGGATTTCGACAGGTAGCCGCCGCCCGCGCTGCCCGTGATGAAACCCGACGCATCGAGCCGGGGCACGGCCCCCGCCGGCGCCGGCTCTCGCGACATCGCCTCACCGAAGCTCAGGCTGTAACGGAGCGCACCCGTGGGGCTGAAGCTGGCCAGGAACACATCCCGCCGGCCTCGGTGCCGGAGGGGACCGCGGCCGAAGTCGAGCACACACTCGAGGCCCGTGTCGAAAAGTCCCGTCCAGAGCACGTTGCCCGCCGGATCCACCTCCAGGTCCAGTGGCACGACTTCGCACGTGTCGGAGGCGAACCTGCTGAGCGGAAACTCTGCCTCGAAGGCCTCGGGAGGCGGCTCGATCGGCGCAGGGGGAAGCTCGGGCCCAGGCGAAGGCGGTGCAGGCTCAGGCGTCCGGGCAGGAGTCACCGGGGCGCGGGCCTGGGCAGGCGGCTGCTTCGGCGGAGCGTCCTGCCGGAAGAGCCCCCCCGGAAGGAAGAAGAAGCCCACGGCCAGGGCCGCGGCCACACCGCCGAGCACCGTGAGGCGCCGCCGCCAGGCGCCACGAGGCGCCGCCGGGTTGTCCAGCGCCTGCCGCGCCTCGGCCGCCGAGCCAAACCGGTCCTGACGCAGGGGCGCGACGAGCCGGCGCAGGAAGAGGCGGAACGCCGGTGACACGCGCAGCGCGCGGGTGAGGTCCGCATCGTGCCCCGCGGCGAGCAGCTCCCAGGGAGGCCGCTGGCCCAGCAGGTGCACCAACGTGGCGCCCAGCCCATACAGGTCCGTCGTCTCGTCCACGGTGCCGCCCAGCTGCTCGAGCGGCATGTACCCGAAGGTGCCCACCAGCGTGGCCCCGTGTGTCACGGCCCGGGTGAGATCGCGCGCGGCGCCGAAGTCCACCAGCGCGATGCTCCCGTCCAGCCGGCGCAGCAGGTTGAGCGGCTTCACGTCGCGGTGAATCACCTTGGGAGACAGGCTCTGGAGGTACACCAGGATGTCCAGCACCTGGCGGGCCATGTCCCGCGCCTCGGCCTCGGGGAGCGGGCCGCGCTGGAGCTCCTCGGCGAGCGAGTGGCCTTCCACCAGCTCCTGCACCAGGTAGAGGCGGGTGCGGGGGCCCTCCCCCTCGGAGAAGCTCTCGAGGAAGCGGGGAATGGCGGGGTGGCGGAGCTGTCGCAGCAGGTGCGCCTCGCGCTCGAAGGCCTCGAGCACCTTGGCGTTGGGAGCCGTGGCGAAGCGCAACTCCTTGAGGAACACCGTGCGCCCCTGAGCATCCTCCGCCAGCCACGCGCGCGAGTGCGCCGTCTTGGCGGTCAGCTTCCGGCAGACGTAGCCGCGCACGGTGAGCACCGCTTCGCAACGCTCACAGCGTGCCCCCTGCCCCGGCGTTTCACACTCCAGGCAGGTCCTCGTCCCGCGCTCCACGTGTCTCCTCCCAGGCTGGCAGTTTGCCACGGGCGCATGCCCCGGCCACCGCGACACGCGCCGGGACCGCTGGCTGACGGCCCCGGCACCTGGCCCGCCTTACGGATTGTAGGGAGGGTTCTCCTTGTAAGGGAAAGCTGTTTAGACATGATTTTCCGGGATAATATGCCCTCTTCTCCCCCGAGCCCGGTGCCCGGTTTCCGCAGAGGAGCATCCCCATGTCGTCGTCCGCCGCAGGAGTCGTCGCTGTCGCAGCGCTGGCCCTCTCCCCGCTGTCCGCCCAGGCCGGGCCCGCCTCGGAGGACAGCTCCGCAGCCTCCCGCAGGGGCGAGGAAGTCTCGAGCCTGCCAGCCACGGTGGTGGCGCGGGTGTCGTTCAAGTCCCGCGAGGATCTCAACCAGCTGGCCGAGACGCTGGATCTGACTGCGGCGGTGGACAACGCGAAGCAGACGGTGGAGGCGCTGCTCACGCCCGAGCAGTACGAGGCGCTGCGCAAGGGCGGCCGGAAGGTGGAGATTCTCCGGGAGCAGACGGAGCTGATGAACGCGCCGCGCCCGGAGGTCTCGATCGCGGGCATCTCCGGCTACGCCTGCTACCGCACGGTGAACGAGACGTGGACGACGCTGTCGAACCTGGCGGCCACCTACCCGGCCATCGCCGAGGTGAAGGACATTGGCGACAGCTGGGACAAGCTGACGGCGGGAGGCAACCTGGGCGATGACCTCCGGGTGCTGGTGCTGACGAACAAGGCGTTGCCGGGGCCTAAGCCGCGCTTCTTCTTGATGAGCGCGATCCACGCGCGCGAGTACACGACGGCGGAGCTGGCGGCGCGCTTCGCCGAGCAGCTGGCGAGCAAGTACGGCACGGACGCGGACGCCACGTGGCTGCTGGATCACCACGAGCTGCACGTCATCATCCAGTCCAACCCGGACGGGCGCCGGGTGGCGGAAACGGGCGCCAGCAAGCGCAAGAACACCAACACCACCCAGGGCGCGTGCACCACCACCTCGTGGGGCGTGGACCTCAACCGCAACAGCACCTTCGACTGGGGCGGCGCGGGCGCGAGCACCAGCTACTGCAATGACACGTACCGGGGGCGCGCGGCGGGCTCGGAGCCGGAGACCCAGGCGCTGGAGAACTACATCCTGTCGCTCTTCCCGGATCAGCGCGGGCCGGGCTCCACGGATCCGGCGCCGGCGGACACCACGGGAGTGATGATCAGCCTGCACAGCTATGGCGGCTACGTGCTCTACCCGTGGGCGACGACGACGACGCCTCCGCCCAACGCCACGCAGCTGCGCACGCTGGGGCGCAAGTTCAACTACTTCAACGGCTACCAGGCATGCCAGGTGGCCTCGTGCCTGTACGCGGCCTCGGGCTCGACGGACGCGTTCGCGTACGGACGGCTGGGCATCGCGGCGTACACGTTCGAGATGGGCGGCGCGTTCTTCGAGAGCTGCACCACGTTCGAGAACACCATCGTCCCCAAGAACATGCCGGCGCTGTACTACGCCTTCAAGGCGGCGCGGCGCCCGTACCAGGTGGCGGCGGGCCCGGACTCGGTGAGCCTGACGCTGTCGGCGAGCACCGTGGCGCAGGGCGCGACGGTGACGCTGACGGCCCAGGCGAATGACACGCGCTACGGCACCAATGGGGGCACCGAGGCCGCCCAGGCGATCGCGGCGGCGCGCTACACGATCGACTCACCCTCGTGGGTGGCGGGCACGCCCACGTACGCGATGAGCCCGGTGGACGGAGCCTTCAGCAGCACCATCGAGTCGGTGCGGGCCACGGTCTTCACCTCGGGGCTGGCGCCGGGCCGGCACACGCTCTTCGTGGAGAGCCAGGACGCCAGCGGCAACTGGGGCGTGCCCACGGCCATCTTCCTGAACGTGCAGTAGGCCGGAAAACAAAGAGCCCTCTCCCTCGGCTTGCGAAGGGAGAGGGCTCTGGGAGCAGACGCTGGACCCGGGCTTACTTGTCCATGCCCATGTCGGACAGCATCATCTGCTTGATGTGGTTGGCGCCGTGGCCCTGGGCCGCCATCTTCCGGGCGTAGTCCATCCACTTCTGGCGGTCGGCGGCCGAGATCTGCTTGTCCGCGCCGAACACCGCCTTGAAGTTGTCCTCGAAGATGGTCTTCAGCGAGTTCTCCGAGGTGTCGGCGACGCCCGTCTTCTGGGCGTTCATGTCCGACAGCATGAACTGCTTGATGTGGTTGGCGTTGTGGCCCTCGGCCGCCATCTTCTTGGCGTACGCCATCCACTTCTGACGGTCGGCCTCGGAGATCGGCTTGTCCTCGCCGTACACCGCCTTGAAG